>NZ_VSJH01000001.1:0-331540 GCF_008124495.1 Pseudomonas sp. CK-NBRI-02
ACCCGGTGCGAAGCGCCGGGCCGGATGCAGGGGCGCGCGGCTTTTGGTTACTTTTGGCCAAGACCAAAAGTGACCCGCCGTAAAGGCGGAAAGGTGAATCAGCGTCGACAAATCAAACGGATAAGCCCACAAACCTCAAAACCCACAACCAACAACCAACAACCAACAACCAACAACCAACAACCAACAACCAACAACCAACAACCAACATAAGGGCGAACAGGTGATCAGTGTCAGCACATCAACGGATAACTCCACGCCCGTCGAACCACCAACCACCCATCCACCTACTCACTCACAGCGCATCAAGCAACGCCTGGTTCTGCTCCGGTGTCCCGATGGTAATCCGAAGGAACTGCGCAATCCGCTCTTGCTTGAAGTGCCGCACGATCACCCCTTGCTCGCGCAAGCGCGCCGCCACCTGGGCAGCGTCCCGCTCAGGGTGCCGTGCAAAGATGAAGTTGGCCGCCGAAGGCAGCACTTCAAAACCGCGCGCCGTCAATTGCTCGACCAACGCCTCACGGCTCTCGATCACCTTGTGGCAGGTCTGGTCAAAGTAGGCTCGGTCTTCGAACGCTGCCGCCGCGCCCACGATCGCCATGCGGTCGAGCGGGTAGGAGTTGAAGCTGTTCTTGATCCGCTCCAGCGCCTCGATCAGCGCAGGATGCCCCACCGCCAGGCCGACCCGCAGGCCGGCCAGGGAGCGCGACTTGGACAGGGTCTGGGTCACCAGCAGGTTATCGTAGCGGTCCACCAGGCTGATGGCGGTCTCGCCGCCGAAATCGATATAGGCTTCATCCACCACCACCACCGAGTCACGGTTGGCCTGCAGCAGTTGCTCGATCGCCTGCAACGGCAACAGGCAACCGGTCGGTGCGTTGGGGTTGGGGAAGATGATGCCGGCGTTGGGCTTCTTATAGTCCTCGATGCGGATCTGGAATTGCTCATCCAGCGCCACCTGCTCGAATGCGATTCCGTAAAGGCCGCAGTAGACCGGGTAGAAGCTGTAGCTGATGTCCGGGAACAACAGCGGCGCATCATGCTGGAACAAGCCGTGGAAGATGTGCGCCAACACTTCATCCGAGCCGTTGCCGACGAACACTTGCTGGGCAGTGACGCCATAGTAGTCGGCGACCGCCTGCTTGAGCCGATCACCGTTCGGATCCGGGTACAGGCGCAGGTTGTCGTTCAGCTCGCCTTGCATGGCCTCCAAGGCCTTGGGCGACGGGCCGTAGGGGTTCTCGTTGGTATTGAGCTTGACCAGGCGGGTCAGCTTGGGTTGCTCCCCCGGTACGTAAGGCACCAGGTCCTTGACGAAGGGGCTCCAGAAACGGCTCATGTTCAGTTCCCCTTGCTTTCGGTGAGGATGCGGTATTCGGCACTGCGGGCGTGGGCGGTCAGCGATTCGCCGCGCGCCAGGACCGATGCCGTGTGGCCCAGCTCGGAAGCGGCCTGCTCCGAGCAGAAGATGATCGACGAACGCTTCTGGAAGTCATACACGCCCAACGGCGAGGAGAAGCGCGCGGTGCCGGAGGTCGGCAGCACGTGGTTGGGGCCGGCGCAGTAGTCGCCCAAGGCTTCGCTGGTGTGGCGCCCCATGAAGATCGCGCCCGCATGACGGATCTGCGGCAACCATGCCTGCGGATCGGCGACCGAAAGCTCCAAGTGCTCGGGAGCAATGCGGTTCGCAACGTCCATGGCCTGTTGCATGTCGCGAACCTGGATCAGCGCGCCACGACCATTGATCGATTTCTCGATGATCTCGGCCCGCTCCATGGTCGGCAACAGCTTGGCGATACTGGCCGCCACGCGATCGAGGAAGGCGGCGTCAGGGCTGACGAGAATCGCCTGGGCATCCTCGTCGTGCTCAGCCTGGGAGAACAGGTCCATGGCAATCCAGTCCGGGTCGGTCTGGCCGTCGCACACAACGAGAATCTCCGACGGACCGGCGATCATGTCGATGCCAACCTGGCCGAACACGTGGCGCTTGGCAGTGGCTACGTAGATGTTGCCCGGACCGACGATCTTGTCCACCTGGGGCACGCTCTCGGTCCCGTAGGCCAGGGCCGCAACGGCTTGGGCGCCACCGATGGTGAAGACGCGATCGACGCCTGCGATGCACGCGGCGGCCAACACCAGTTCGTTGACCTCCCCGCGTGGGGTCGGCACCACCATCACCACTTCGGACACACCGGCGACTTTGGCCGGGATGGCGTTCATCAGCACCGACGATGGGTACGAGGCCTTGCCGCCCGGCACGTACAGGCCGGCGCGGTCCAGCGGCGTGACTTTCTGGCCGAGCACGGTGCCATCGGCCTCGGTGTATTGCCAGGAATCCTGCTTCTGCCGCTCGTGGTAGCTACGCACTCGGCTGGCGGCGATCTCCAAAGCTTCGCGCTGGGTGGGCGTGATGCGGGTCAATGCCAGCTCCAGGCGTTCACGGCCTAGGATCAGGTCGTCAATACCCTTGGCCTCGACGCCATCGAAACGCTGGGTGAACTCGACCAACGCGGCATCGCCCCGCTCGCGGACAGCCTTGATGATGTCGAGCACGCGCTGATTGACCGCGTCATCGGACACGCTTTCCCAGCTCAGCAGATGATCCAGATGTCGGGCGAAATCCGGATCAGCGGCATTGAGACGGGCAATTGCAGTGGACACGGTCATGACGAGGGCCTCGTTTTATTAGCGAATGCTCAGGCGCCCTAGGCTACCAGTCCATCCGCGCGGGCACCCGAGAAAAATGGCTATGACGCGGATAGACGGACGCGACAGAAAGTCGCGTGCGAAGGTCAGCCGCGGTGTCGCGATTCGACGGCTTGGCGCAGGGTGTCGATCAAGCTCTGGATGCGGGCATGCTGCATTTTCATGGAGGCTTTGTTGACCACCAGGCGCGAGCTGATGGTTGCGATCAGCTCCTGGGGTTCCAGACCGTTGGCACGCAGCGTGTTGCCGGTGTCGACCACGTCGATGATCTTGTCGGCCAGGCCGATCAGAGGTGCCAGCTCCATGGAACCGTACAGCTTGATGATGTCGACCTGACGGCCCTGCTCGGCGTAATAGCGCTTGGCTACATTGACGAACTTGGTAGCCACGCGCAGACGCCCCTTGGGTTCCGGCGCGCCAACCGCCCCGGCGGTCATCAGCTTGCAGCGGGCAATCTGCAGGTCCAGCGGCTCGTACAGACCCTGACCGCCGTATTCCATCAACACGTCCTTGCCGGCCACACCGAGGTCAGCGGCCCCATGCTCGACATAAGTCGGCACGTCGGTGGCGCGCACGATCAGCAGGCGCACATCGTCCTGGGTCGTCGGGATGATCAGCTTGCGGCTCTTGTCCGGATTCTCGGTCGGCACGATACCGGCCTCGGCCAGCAATGGCAGGGTATCGTCGAGGATTCGGCCCTTGGATAGCGCGATGGTCAACATGGGAAACGTCGGTCCTTAAGCGGCTACAGCCGACCGGGCAAGCGCCCGGCCGCGTGGAATTCGGTGGCGCATCCCTGCGCCGAACAGACTAGCCCGGTACGCGGCGGATCTTCGCCCCGAGCATCTGCAGTTTTTCCTCGATGCACTCGTAACCACGGTCGATGTGGTAGATGCGGTCGATCAGGGTATCGCCCTCGGCGACCAGGGCCGACAGCACCAGGCTGGCCGAAGCCCGCAGGTCCGTAGCCATGACCGGTGCACCCTTGAGCGCCTTGACCCCAGTCACGATGGCGGTGTTGCCTTCGACCTGGATCTGCGCACCCATGCGGTGCATTTCATAGACGTGCATGAAGCGGTTTTCGAAGATGGTCTCGATCACCGCGCCAGTGCCTTCGGCGATGGCGTTGAGCGAGATGAACTGCGCCTGCATGTCGGTCGGGAAGGCCGGGTACGGAGCAGTACGCAGGTTGACGGCCTTCGGTCGCTTGCCGTGCATGTCCAGCTCGATCCAGTCTTCGCCGGCGGTGACTTCGGCACCCGCTTCCTTGAGTTTTTCCAGTACGGCTTCAAGGATGGTCGGATCGGTGTCCTTGACCTTCACGCGACCGCCGGTGACGGCAGCGGCGACCAGGTAGGTGCCGGTCTCGATACGGTCGGGCATCACGCGGTAGGTGGCCGAGTGCAGGCGTTCGACGCCATCGATGGTGATGGTGTCGGTGCCGGCGCCTTGGATCTTGGCGCCCATCGCGATCAGGAAGTTGGCCAGGTCGACCACTTCAGGCTCGCGGGCGGCGTTCTGCAGCACACTGCGGCCCTTGGCCAGGGCAGCAGCCATCATGATGTTCTCGGTACCGGTCACGCTGACGGTGTCGAAGAAGAAGTGCGCACCACGCAGGCCGCCTTCAGGCGCCTTGGCCTTGATGTAGCCACCTTCGACTTCGATCTTCGCACCCATGGCCTCGAGACCGCGGATGTGCAGGTCTACAGGGCGCGAACCGATGGCGCAACCGCCAGGCAGCGCGACTTCAGCTTCACCGAAACGGGCGACCATCGGGCCGAGCACGAGGATCGAGGCACGCATGGTCTTGACCAGCTCGTAGGGCGCAACCAGGGTCTTGATGGTGCGCGGGTCGATCTCCACCGAGAGCTTCTCGTCGATCACAGGCTCGATGCCCATGCGGCCGAACAGCTCGATCATGGTGGTGATGTCGTGCAGGTGTGGCAGGTTGCCTACGGTGACCGGGCCGTCAGCCAGCAGGGTCGCCGAAAGAATTGGCAGGGCGGCGTTCTTCGCCCCGGAAATGCGGATCTCGCCGTCGAGGCGCGCGCCGCCAGTGATAATCAGTTTGTCCATTGCAATCTCGCCGCCAACGTTGGCTCAGGTGCGCTCAGCCCAGGCTGCGCTGCTGAAAAATTTCATGGTTACCGCATGGATGCTGCCATCGGCGATCCACGGATTCAGGTGAGCATAGATCGCCTGCTGGCGCTTGACCGGGCTCTGGCCGGCCAGCTCGTCGCTGATCACGTTCAACTGGAAGTTGCAGCCTTCGCCCTCAACTTCGACCCGGGTTCCCGGCAATTTCTCTTCAAGGAAGCTTTTAACTTCTACGGCCTGCATGCTCAACCTCAATCGGCGCCCAGTGCGCGCGGGTCGGCCATCATACAAAAAAGCCCCTCGCCTGCGAAGCCCATGGTGGGGTGCGCTGACCGAGGGGCTATCCCTTAGTGGCGAACCATCAGCCCGCCAACACTTCATCGAGGTCATAAACCCCGGCGATTTCCCGCATGTCATCAGGCATGCCACGCAGTTCCCAGCCCTTGCCTGCGGCCTGGGCATCACGGATGAAGCCCAGCAGCAGGGAGAGGCCGACACTGCTGGACTTGGCCACCGACGAGCAATCGAACACCAGCCTAGACTCACGACAAGCCGCGATCAGCGCCTTGCCCTCCTTGCGCAGGGCCGGACCGCTGCGGTAGTCCAGAACCCCGGCCAGGCGCAGGACGCCCGGCTCGGTCATGCTCACGCCAGCTTCGCTCATTTCACTTCCTTGTCTGGCGAATTGTCGGCCGCTTCCTTGGCCTTGGCCACCTCGCCGGCCCAGCCGTCGATGGTCTTGTCCAGATTGTTGCCATTGCGCTGCATGGCATCTGCGAACTGATCGCGGAACAACTTACCGATGTTGATGCCATTGACGATCACGTTACGCACCTTCCACTCGTCACCGAGCTTTTGCAGGGTGTACTGGACCGGATAAACCGCACCGTTGTTGCCGGTGACCTTCATGCCCACGCTGGCGCGATCGCCATTTTCAGTCTTGGCCGGATCGACGGTGATGCCTTGGTTGTTGTACTCCAGCAGTGCGTTGCCATAGAACTGCATCAGGCTACGCTTGAAGTTTTCCTGGAAACGCTGCATCTGCTCGGGCGTGGCCTTGCGCGAATACTTCACGGTCATGATGCTCTTGGAGATGCCATCGGCATCGACCACTGGGCCGAGAATACGATTGAGCGCATCGTAGAAGGCCTGAGGGTTGGTCTTGTACTGTTCCTTATTGGCCTTGAGGTCGCTCAACAGGGCATCGGTGGTGCCTTGCACCACGTCACGTGGGGTTTGCCCAGGTGCCGCCAGGGCCAGCAGAGGGAAGGCCGCCAATAGGACCAGCAGGCCGCGTCGCAGGATCGAGATCATGGAAACTCCTTAATTAGCGGGTTGGGCTTCTTTGGGTTCCTTGCCCACGGAATTGAGCAGGAACTTGCCAATCAGATCTTCCAGCACCAGTGCCGACTGGGTGTCATGGATGGTAGAGCCATCCTTGAGCACGTCTTCTTCACCACCCACGCTGATGCCGATGTACTTCTCGCCGAGCAATCCGGCGGTCAGGATAGAAGCAGTGGAGTCGGTCGGCAGATTGTCGACGCTTTTGTCCAGCTGCAGGGTCACCCGACCGGTGTAGGAGTCGCGATCCAGATCGATGGCCGTGACCTTGCCGATGGTCACACCGGCCATGGTCACTTTAGCTCTGACCGTCAAACCAGCGATATTGTCGAAGTACGCATAAACTTTATAGGTGTCGCTGCTGGGGCTTGCGGACAAACCACTGACGCGCAAGGCCAGCAGCAGCAACGCCAGGATCCCGGCCAGCAGGAACAGGCCGACACCGATTTCCAGGGTGCGGTTTTGCATCAGAAATCTCCAAACATCAAGGCGGTCAGAATAAAGTCCAGACCCAGGACTGCCAACGAGGCATAGACCACGGTCTTGGTGGTGGCACGGCTGATCCCTTCCGAAGTGGGTTCGCAGTCATACCCCTGGAACACGGCGATCCAGGTCACGACGAAGGCGAACACAACGCTTTTGATCAACCCGTTGAGCACGTCGTCGGTGAAGGAAACACTGTTTTGCATGTTGGCCCAGAACGAGCCCTCGTAGACGCCCAGCCAATCCACGGCCACCCAGGATCCGCCCCAGATACCGACCACACTGAAGATCAGCGCCAGCATCGGCAGCGAGATGAAACCGGCCCACAGACGCGGAGCGACGATGTACTTGAGTGGGTCGACACCGATCATCTCCAGACTGGACAGTTGTTCGGTCGACTTCATGTTGCCGATTTCGGCGGTCAGGGCCGAGCCCGCGCGCCCTGCGAACAGCAAGGCAGTCACAACCGGCCCGAGCTCACGCAGCAAGGTCAGGGCGATCATCTGGCCAACGGCCTGCTCCGATCCGTACTTGGTGAGAATGCTGTAGCCCTGCAGCGACAGCACCATGCCGATGAACACGCCGGAAACCACGATGATCGCCAGCGACAGTACACCTACCGAATAAAGCTGCTTGACCAGCAACTGGAAGCCGCCACCGATGCCTCCGCGCCCACCCATGGCGTGCCCGAGGAACAGGCAGGAGCGGCCGAGCACAGCCAGGACGTCGATGGCCGAGCGGCCGAACAAACGAATGCGTTCGAGTATGGATTTTCTGCGCATCACCGCGCCCCCAGCAGATCGGCGCGATAGTCAGGCGCAGGAAAGTGAAATGGCACCGGGCCATCCGGATCGCCCTTCATGAACTGGCGGATACGCGGATTATCCGACCCCATCAGCTCATCGGGCGTGCCCTGCCCCAGCACCTGGCCATCACCGACCACATAGATGTAGTCAGCGATGCTCGCGGTCTCGGCCAGGTCATGGGAGACCACGATACTGGTGATCCCAAGGGCGTCGTTGAGCAGCCGGATCAGGCGCACGAGCACCCCCATGGCGATGGGATCCTGACCGACGAAAGGTTCGTCGTACATGAGGATCTGTGGATCCAGCGCGATCGCCCGAGCCAGCGCCACCCGGCGCTTCATGCCACCGGACAGCTCGTCCGGCATCAGGTCGATAGCCCCGCGCAGGCCCACGGCCTGCAGCTTCATCAGAACGATGTCGCGGATCATCTCGTCCGACAATTGGGTGTGCACCCGCAACGGGAAGGCAACGTTCTCGAAAACGTCGAGATCGGTGAACAAGGCACCGCTCTGGAACAGAACGCCCATCTGCTTGCGCGCATCGAACAGGTCGCTGCGCGACAGGCTCGGCAGGTTCTGCCCGGCGACCCAAACCTCGCCGCTGGAGGGACGCAACTGCGCGCCCATCAGGCGCAACAGGGTTGTCTTGCCGCACCCGGAAGGCCCCATGATGCCGGTGACCTTACCCCGTGGGATGCGTATGTCGACATTGCTGAAAATGCTGCGCGAACCGCGCTTGAAGGTAACCCCCTTCAACTCGACCGCGTAGGCGCTATCCACACTCATCTAGACTCCTTGCAATGCAGCCTCGTCTGCAATGGACGCCTACCCTCTTCATGAAGGCACACGCGTCCCTGCCGGGCGCAATAGCGGCGAACTATAGCACCGCTGCAATGCCGCCCCCAAGGCCATTGCAGGGGCTGTTCAGGCCCGCGACAGCAACCCAGGCAAACGAAAGATGAGGGTTTCGCACATTGCCGTTATAATCGGCACCTTTTTTACCAGACATTGCTTTCCGACATGAGCCAATCCAGCGAGCTGATCCAATCCGCCCAGCGCACCCTGCGCCTGGAACTCGAAGCCGTAGAGGGCCTGCTGCCCCGCATCGACGGCAATTTCGTCAAAGCTTGTGAGCTGATTCTGAACAGCAAAGGCAGAGTCGTCGTCCTCGGCATGGGAAAGTCGGGCCATATCGGCAACAAGATCGCCGCGACCCTCGCCAGCACCGGCACCCCAGCGTTTTTCGTGCACCCGGCCGAGGCCAGCCACGGCGACATGGGCATGATCACCCGCGACGATGTCATCCTGGCCCTGTCCAACTCAGGCAGCACCGCCGAGATCGTTACCCTGCTGCCATTGATCAAGCGCCTGGGCATCCAGATGATCAGCCTCACTGGCAACCCGGACTCTCCCCTGGCCCAGGCCGCCGAGGTCAACCTTGATGCCAGCGTCGCCCAGGAGGCCTGCCCGCTCAATCTTGCGCCCACCTCCTCCACCACTGCCGCGCTGGTGCTGGGTGACGCCCTGGCCATCGCCCTGCTCGAGGCACGCGGGTTCACGGCCGAAGACTTCGCTTTCTCCCATCCGGGAGGCGCGCTGGGTCGCCGCCTGCTGCTGAAGGTGGAAAACGTCATGCACACCGGCGAAGCACTGCCGATCGTGCCGCGTGGCACCCTGCTCAAGGACGCCCTGGTAGAGATGTCGCGCAAGAGTTTGGTAGGCATGACCGTGGTCCTGGAGGCCGACGGCCGTCTGGCCGGGGTGTTCACCGACGGCGACCTGCGCCGCGCCCTGGAGCGCAACATCGATGTGCACAAGACCATCATCGACCAGGTGATGACCGTCCACGGCAAAACCGCACGCGCCGAGATGCTCGCCGCCGAGGCCTTGCGCATCATGGAAGACAACAAGATCAACGCGCTGGTGGTGGTCGACCAGAACGACCGCCCCACCGGCGCCTTGAACATGCATGACCTGCTGCGCGCAGGCGTGATGTGATGGAGTGCAATGCAATGAACCCGGATCTTCTGCAACGCGGCAAGGCCATCAAGCTGGCCGTGTTCGATGTCGATGGCGTGCTGACCGACGGACGTCTGTATTTCCTTGAAGACGGCAGCGAGTTCAAGACCTTCAACACCCTGGATGGCCACGGCATCAAGATGCTCATGGCTTCGGGCGTGACCACAGCGATCATCAGCGGGCGCAAGACCCCGGTGGTCGAGCGCCGAGCAAAAAACCTCGGCATCCCGCACCTGTTCCAGGGCCGCGAGGACAAACTGGTAGTGCTCGACAGCCTGCTCGCCGAACTGGGCCTAAGCTATGAACAGGTCGCCTACTTGGGCGATGACCTGCCAGACCTGCCGGTGATCCGCCGCGTAGGCCTTGGCATGGCGGTGGCAAGCGCCGCCCCGTTCGTTCGCCAGCACGCCCATGGCGTGACCCAGGCCCGCGGCGGCGAAGGTGCCGCACGCGAGTTCTGTGAACTGATCATGCAGGCCCAGGGCACCCTGGACGCTGCCAACGCCAACTACCTCTAAGGCCAGACATGTTCAGCAAGAAAGCCAGGAATATCGTGCTGCTCGGTGCGATCGCCGCACTGCTGGTGGCCGTCGGCTACTGGAACATCAGCCCCGAGAGTTTCCTCGAAAAGCCGGTGGCCCAGGTCGATGAGAATGCCATCGACTACTATGCGATCAATGCCCACAGCGTGCAGTACCTGCCTGATGGCAAGGTGCAATACGAAATGACCGCCGACAAGGTGGAGCACCTCAAGTCCAGCGAGATCACCCTGGTGACCACGCCGGACTTGCACATGTACCGGGGCACCCAGTATCCCTGGCACGTGCAGAGCGTGCGCGCCGAGGTCAACCCGGATGGCAGCGAGGTCGAGCTGATCGACAAGGTCCGGGTTGCCCGCACCGATGAAAAGCAGCGCGAAACGATCATCACCACCACCCGCATGACCGTCTTCCCGCAGAAGCAATATGCGCAGACCGAGCAAGCCGTTAGAATCGACGGCGCCGGTGGGACGACTACGGGCAAAGGAATGAAAGCGTATTTGAAAGACGGCAGGATGGACCTGCTGTCCAACGTAAGAGGACAGTATGAGGCTCGTTAACACCCTCCCCTTTTTGCTCAGCCTGAGCGCGGCACTGGGAAGCGCGAGCGCCTTGGCCCTGCCGAACGATCGTGACCAGCCTATCCGCATCCAGGCCGACAACGCTCACCTGGACGACAAGCAAGGCGTCGCCACCTACACCGGCGACGTGATCATCACCCAGGGTTCGATGATGATCAAAGGCAACACCGTGACCATCACCCGTGCCGCCTCCGGCGATATCGACGTGGTCACCTCGGTGGGCAATCTGGCCTACTTCGAGCAACAGCAGAGCGCCGCCAAACCCGACAAGATGAAAGGCTGGGGCGTGACCATCCAGTACCAGGCGCAAAAGGACATGGTGATCCTCACCGACCGCGCCAAGGTCGAGAACGAAGGCAACACCACCGAAGGCGAGAAGATCGTCTACAACACCAAGACCCAGGTGGCTACCGCCGGTCGTGGTGGCAATGTGACTTCACCACGTCAGCGTATCGACATGGTGATCCAGCCGAAGAAGAAGGCCGAGTAAATGGCAACCCTCAAAGCCCAGCACTTGGCCAAGAGCTACAAGAGCCGCCAGGTTGTCCGCGACGTCAGCCTGTCGATCGACAGCGGTCAGATCGTCGGCCTGCTCGGCCCCAACGGCGCCGGCAAGACCACCTGCTTCTACATGATCGTTGGCCTGGTCCGCGCCGACCAGGGACGCGTACTGATCGACAACCTGGACGTCAGCCACCAGCCCATGCACGGTCGCGCCCGCGCCGGCATCGGCTATCTGCCCCAGGAAGCCTCGATCTTCCGCAAGCTGTCGGTGGCCGACAACATCATGGCCATCCTCGAGACCCGCAAGGAGCTCGACCGTGACGGCCGCAGAAAGGAGCTGGAAAGCCTTCTGCAGGAATTCCACATCAGCCACATCCGCGACAACCTTGGCATGAGCCTCTCCGGTGGCGAACGCCGCCGGGTCGAGATCGCCCGAGCCCTGGCCACCGCACCGAAGTTCATCCTGCTGGACGAACCTTTCGCTGGTGTAGACCCGATCTCCGTTGGCGATATCAAACAGATCATCCACCACCTCAAGGCCAAGGGCATCGGGGTGCTGATCACCGACCACAACGTCCGTGAAACCCTTGATATCTGTGAAACCGCCTACATCGTCAATGATGGTCAGCTGATCGCCGAGGGCGACGCCGAGACCATCCTGGCCAACGATTTGGTCAAGGAGGTTTACCTGGGCCACGAGTTCCGACTTTAAAGGCCCGGAGTCTGCTTGGAGCACTGAAGGAAGTGACACAGTGCTCTAGGCAAACGCTACAATTTCAGGCATATAACTTGCTTAAAATTGGCGCCTCGGCGCCCTACGTGTAGTGGATGGCGCATGCGCGCCGGCGAACAAGGTATTAAGCCCCAGCCATGAAACCATCGCTCGTCCTAAAAATGGGCCAGCAACTGACGATGACCCCGCAGTTGCAACAGGCCATCCGTCTGCTCCAGCTATCCACCCTGGACCTGCAACAAGAAATCCAGGAAGCGCTGGAGTCCAATCCGATGCTCGAACGTCAGGAAGACGGCGACGACTTCGACAACAGCGACCCGATGGCCGACAACGCCGAAAGCAAGCCGGCTGCCGAAGCCCAAGAGAGCAGCTTCCAGGAAAGCACCAGCAGTGCCGAGAACCTGGAGGAAGGCGAATGGAACGAGCGCATCCCCAACGAATTACCCGTGGACACTGCCTGGGAAGACATCTACCAGACCAGTGCCAGCAACCTGCCCGCCAGCGATGACGACGAGTGGGACTTCACCACCCGCACTTCCGTCGGCGAAAGCCTGCAGAGCCATCTTCTGTGGCAACTCAACCTGGCGCCGATGTCCGACACCGACCGGCTGATCGCCGTGACCCTGATCGACAGCATCAACGAACAGGGTTACCTGGAGGACAGCCTCGAAGAAATCTGCGCAGGCTTCGACCCCGAACTGGATATCGAGCTCGACGAAATCGAAGCGGTACTGCACCGCATCCAGCAATTCGAACCCGCAGGCATTGGCGCCCGCAGCCTTGGCGAGTGCCTGCTGCTGCAGCTGCGTCAGCTTCCGGCGAACACCCCCTGGATGGCTGAGGCGCAGCGCCTGGTCACTGATTTCATCGACTTGCTCGGCAGCCGCGACTACAGCCAGCTGATGCGTCGCATGAAGATCAAGGAGGACGAGCTGCGCCAGGTCATCGAACTGGTGCAGAGCCTGAACCCGCGCCCTGGTTCGCAGATCGAGTCCAGCGAGCCCGAGTACGTGGTTCCCGACGTCATCGTGCGCAAGGACAGCGACCGCTGGCTGGTCGAACTGAACCAGGAAGCGATACCACGCCTGCGGGTCAACCCGCAGTATGCCGGCTTCGTCCGCCGCGCCGATACCAGCGCCGACAACACCTTCATGCGCAACCAGTTGCAAGAAGCGCGCTGGTTCATCAAGAGCCTGCAAAGTCGCAACGAGACGCTGATGAAGGTCGCTACCCAGATCGTCGAGCACCAGCGAGGCTTCCTGGACCATGGTGACGAGGCGATGAAGCCGCTGGTACTGCACGATATCGCCGAAGCGGTAGGCATGCACGAATCGACCATTTCCCGGGTCACCACGCAGAAATACATGCATACCCCGCGCGGTATCTACGAACTGAAATACTTTTTCTCGAGCCATGTAAGCACCTCCGAAGGCGGTGAATGCTCGTCTACGGCGATCCGCGCGATCATCAAGAAACTGGTTGCGGCGGAAAATCAGAAAAAGCCATTGAGTGACAGCAAGATCGCTGGTTTACTGGAGGCACAAGGCATCCAGGTAGCCCGTCGCACCGTCGCCAAGTACCGCGAGTCCCTCGGCATCGCACCGTCGAGTGAGCGCAAGCGACTGATGTAGCCCCTGGAAGAGCCATAGCGTTTCAGTGGCAGGTGCAATACCTGCCCTTTATGCACGGGCAACAAAGGAGAAGCTGTATGCAAGTCAACATCAGTGGACAGCATGTAGAAGTCACTCAACCACTGCGCGAGTATGTCCTTGAAAAGCTCGCCCGCGTGGAGGGGCATTTCGACAAGATCACCAACGTGACGGTGATCATGAAGGTCGAAAAACTGCAGCAGAAGGTGGAGGCCACACTCCAGATTCCCGGCGGTGAAGTGGTCGCCAATGCCGAACACCAAGACATGTATGCAGCGATCGACGCCCTGGCTGACAAGCTCGACCGCCAACTGAAAAAACATAAGGAAAAACAGCAAAGCCTGCTGCAAGGTGCAGCCGCCCGCTGATCCCTCTCATCCATGATCCGACTTGAAACCATCCTGACCCCCGGCCGTTCCCTCGTGAACGTGCCGGGCGGCAGTAAAAAGCGCGTGCTCCAGGAAATCGCCACCCTGATCGCCAGGGAAGTGCCCGAACTGGAGATGGAAGACGTATTCGAAAAACTGGTTGGCCGTGAAAAGCTCGGATCCACCGGTTTCGGCAACGGCATCGCCATCCCCCATTGTCGCCTCGAAGGCTGCACCGCTCCGGTCAGCGCCCTGCTGCACCTGGATGCCCCCATCGACTATGACGCCATCGATGGCGCGCCGGTGGATCTGCTGTTCGTCCTGCTTGTGCCAGAAGCCGCCACCGACGCCCACCTTGAACTGCTGCGCCAGATTGCCAGCATGCTCGATCGCAAGGAGGTCCGCGATCGCCTGCGTGCCGCCAACAGCAGCGAGGCCCTGTACCAGGTAGTCCTGGACGCACAGAACGAGCACTGAACATGCGCCTGATCATCGTCAGCGGCCGGTCTGGCTCCGGCAAAAGCACCGCCCTCGACGTGCTGGAAGACAACGGTTATTACTGCATCGACAACCTACCCGCCGGGCTATTGCCGCAGTTGGCAGAAAACGCGTTGATCAATACCGAACTGCTGCAACCCAAGGTGGCTGTCTCCATCGACGCGCGCAACCTGCCCAGTCACCTGACGCGCTTCCCCGAACTGCTTGAGGGCGCGCGAGCCCAGCATATCCAGTGCGACGTGCTGTATCTGGATGCCGACGAGGAGACCCTGCTCAAGCGCTTCTCCGAAACGCGTCGTCGACACCCGCTGACCAACGCCAATCGCTCCCTCGCCGAAGCGATCCGTGTCGAAAGCGAACTGCTGGGCCCGATCGCCGATCTGGCCGATCTCAAGATCGACACCACCAACCTCAACCTTTACCAGTTGCGCGACTCGATCAAGCTGCGTCTGCTCAATCAGCCCGAGCCAGGCACAGCGTTTCTGGTGGAGTCCTTTGGCTTCAAGCGCGGCATGCCCGTGGATGCCGATCTGGTGTTCGATGTCCGTTGCCTGCCTAATCCGTATTGGAAGCCCGAGCTACGCGAACACTCCGGGCTGGAGCAGCCGGTAATCGACTACCTGGCCGCCCAACCGGATGTCGAAGAGATGTTCCAGGACATCTCCAGTTATCTGCTCAAATGGCTGCCTCGATTCGCCGCCAGCAATCGCGCCTATGTCACCATCGCGATTGGCTGCACAGGCGGTCACCACCGTTCTGTCTACCTGACCGAGCGCCTGGGCCAACTTTTGCAACCCACCCTGAAAAACGTCCAGGTCCGCCATCGCGACCTCTAGCCCACAGGATCCGCACCCCAATGCCCGCCCGCGAAATCACCATCATCAACAAGCTGGGGCTCCACGCCCGGGCGGCAGCCAAGTTCGTTGGCGTAGCCGGGCGCTTCCCCTGCCAGGTCAGGGTGGGGCGTGCGCCGGACAAAATGGTGGATGGCAAGAGCATCATGGCAGTGATGATGCTCGCCGCGGGCAAGGGCACCCAGGTGCACCTGATGACCGAGGGAGAACAGGACAACGAGGCCATGGACGCCTTGGTCGAGTTGATCAACAACTATTTCGACGAAGGCGAGTAATCCGCCGCGAAGGGCTCAAATCGAGCCGACCTGGCTGACCTTGCCGCGTAGCCGTACCGGCTCAGATCCAATTCTGGGATGGCAACATCCCCCACACAGAACAAAAGCAAAGGGCCGCTATGCGGCCCTGAGTTTCAATCGTCCCGCCTGCTGGCAGGTATCAGCTCCCCGCCACCGTCATCCGCTCGATCAGCACCGAGCCGCTATGAATATTGCTCCGGGTTTCGATATCACTGCCGATCGCTACGATCTGCTGGAACATGTCCTTCATGTTGCCGGCGATCGTCACCTCCTGGACGGGGAACTGGATCTCGCCATTCTCTACCCAGAAGCCCGCCGCGCCGCGGGAGTAATCCCCCGTCACCATGTTGAGGCCGTGCCCCATCAGTTCGGTCACCAGCAAGCCACGCCCCATGCGGCGGATCAGTGCGGCCTGGTCCTCCACCCCATGGGTGACGAACAGGTTATGCACACCACCAGCGTTGGCAGTACTTGGCAGTCCCAGCTTGCGTCCGGAATAGGTACCCAGCAGGTAGGAGACCAGCTCGCCTTTTTCCACGAATGGCTTTGCATAGGTCGCCAGGCCATCGCCGTCGAAAGCTGCGCTTCCCAGGGCTCGCGGCAAGTGGGGACGTTCATCGAGCGTCAGCCAGGTAGGGAACAGACGCTGGCCGATAGCGCCATCAAGGAAGGAGGATTTACGGTACAGATTGCCGCCGGAGATGGCCGACAGGAAGCTGCCGAACAACCCGCCGGCCAGTTCCGCGGAAAACAGCACGGGCACCTCGCAGGTCGGCACCGGACGAGCACCCAGGCGGCTGGCGGCACGCTGTGCGGCGCGCTGCCCGATGCTACGCGGGTCGGCCAGCAATTGGCCCTGGCGATTGACGTCGTACCAGTAGTCACGCTGCATCTGCCCTTCGCCTTCGGCGATCATCACGCAGCTCAGGCTATGGCGCGTGGAGGCATAACCGCCGATGAAACCGTGGCTGTTGCCATAGACTCGGCAGCCTTGGTGGGTGTTCAGGGTCGTGCCATCGGCATTGAGGATGCGCGGGTCGGCATCGAAGGCTGCGGCCTCACAGGCCAATGCCATCTCGACGGCCTTTTCCGGCTCCAGGGCCCAATCATGGTAAAGGTCGAGATCAGGGATCTCGCGGGCCATCAGCGCCGCATCGGCCAGGCCTGCGCATTCATCCTCGGAGGTGTGCTGGGCAATGGCCAGCGCAGCCGCCACAGTCTCGCGAATCGCGTCCGGGCCGCTGGCCGATGTACTGGCCGAGCCTTTGCGCTGGCCAACATAAAGGGTGATACCAAAACCTTGATCGCGGTTGAACTCGACCGTCTCGACCTCACGTTGACGCACCGTGGTGGACAAGCCCTGCTCCAGCGACACCGCAACTTCGCAGGCGCTGGCGCCCTGGCGACGTGCTTCGGCGATGATCGCCTCGACCTGTTCCTGCAACGCCGGCAGGTCCTTGGGGCCTACGCTCTGGACTGCACTCATGGTTCTCTCCACTCGAAATTCTGCGTACGGCTAGGGTCATTCTACGACCGGGCCGGACAAGCGGCCCCCGACTGGTTATCATGGCGGCGATTTCTAGCGGACTGCCACCATGGTTGATTCTTACGACGACGCCTTCGACGGCGAAAAAAGCAAAACCCAGATCAAGCGCGAGCTGCATGCGCTGGTCGAGCTCGGAGAGCGCCTCACCACGCTCAAGGCCGATACCCTGGCTCGCCTGCCCCTGACCGACGAGCTGCGCCGGGCACTGGCCGAAGCCCACAAGCACACTGCTCATGGTGCTCGCAAACGCCATATGTCGTTCGTCGGCAAGCTGATGCGCGATCAGGACATCGATGCCATCCATGCACTGCTCGAACAAATCGACAGCTCGAGCCGCCAGTACAACGAACGTTTCCATAACCTGGAGCGTTGGCGCGATCGTCTGGTCGATGGCAATGACGAAGACCTCGAGCGCTTCGTCAACGAGTATCCCGACACCGACCGCCAGCACCTGCGCTCGCTGATCCGTCATGCCCAGCACGAGAAGGCCCGGAACAAACCGCCGGCCGCCGCGCGCAAGGTCTTCAAATACATACGCGACCTCGACGAGACCCAACGGGGCCTGCGCTGAGGTCCTCGTCCCGGGGCTGACATGCAACCCCGGTGAAATCCCAAAGGACCGCAATGCGGTCCTTTACCCTTGTCACGCGCCTGTACCACCCACGGTGATCGCGTCCAGTTTCAGGGTCGGTTGGCCAACGCCTACCGGCACCGATTGCCCATCCTTGCCGCACGTCCCGACGCCGCTGTCCAAAGCCAGGTCGTTGCCGACCATCGAAACCCGGCTCATCGCCTCCGGACCATTGCCGATCAGGGTCGCACCCTTGACCGGCGCTGTGATCTTGCCATCCTCGATGAGGTAGGCCTCGCTGGTCGAGAACACGAACTTGCCGCTGGTGATATCAACCTGGCCACCCCCGAGGTTGGCGCAGTAGATACCCTTTTTCACCGAGGCGATGATTTCCTGTGGGTCGCTGTCACCGGCGCGCATGTAGGTGTTGGTCATGCGCGGCATCGGCAGGTGGGCATAGGATTCGCGCCGTCCGTTGCCGGTGACCGCCATGCCCATCAGGCGTGCATTGAGCTTGTCTTGCATGTAGCCCTTGAGAATGCCGTTCTCGATCAACGTGGTGCACTCGGTCGGGGTCCCCTCGTCGTCCACGCTCAGCGAACCACGGCGCCCCTCGAGCGTGCCGTCGTCGACGATGGTGCACAGCGTCGAGGCCACCTGCTCGCCAATACGCCCGCTGTAGGCCGAACTGCCCTTGCGGTTGAAGTCCCCTTCCAGGCCATGGCCCACCGCTTCATGCAGCAGTACGCCGGACCAGCCCGGGCCGAGGACCACCGGCAAGGTACCTGCCGGGGCCGGCTTGGCTTCGAGGTTGACCAGCGCCTGGCGAAGCGCCTCCCGGGCATACCCCATGACCCGCTCCTCGGTGAAATAGCGGTAGTCGGTACGCCCGCCTCCGCCTTGGCCACCGCGCTCGCGGCGACCGTTCTGCTCGACGATCACACTGACGTTGAAGCGCACCAGCGGGCGAACATCAGCTGCCAGGCTGCCATCGACCGCGGCCACCAGGATCCGCTCCCAGACCCCGGCCATGCTCACGGTGACCTGCTGGATACGTGGATCCAGAGCGCGAGTGGCCGCATCCACGCGCTTGAGCAGCTCGACTTTTTCGGCGCGACTGAGCACGTCCAGCGGATTGTCTGGAGCGTACAGGGCCACCACATCCTGGCTGCGGAAGGCCTGTACGCGGCCTTCCTGCCCAGCGCGTGAAATCGATCTCGCGGCACGGGCCGCCGAGGTCAGGGCCTCGAGGTTAATGGCATTACTGTAGGCGAAGCCGGTCTTCTCACCGGACTGAGCACGCACGCCCACGCCTTGGTCAAGGTTGAAACTGCCTTCCTTGACGATGCCGTCCTCCAGCGCCCAGGTCTCTGAAATCTGCCCCTGGAAGTACAGGTCGGCTGCATCGATACCGGGCCCCGCCAACTCGCCAAGCACAGCCTGCAGGCTGTCCAGGGTCAGTCCGCCCGGGGCCAGCAGCTGTTCGCTGACGGTGGATAACATCTGGCTCATAGTCACTCCGAGGTGTGCGCAGGCCGCAAGGCGTCCTGCGAGAAAAAGCGCCGGTGCAAGGCAACCGGCATTCGCGTCCGGATGGACGCCTGTTCTGCGCTGTCGCGCTCGGCCAGCAATACGCCTTCGCCGCGCGCCTGTTCGGCGATGATCCGTCCCCAAGGGTCGATGATCGCCGCATGACCATGGGTTTCCCGTGGTCCCGGATGAGTGCCGCCCTGGGCTGCCGCCAATAGGTAGCACTGGGTTTCGATCGCCCTCGCACGAATCAGCACTTCCCAATGGGCCGCGCCGGTCACAGCGGTGAAGGCCGCCGGAGCGCTGATCAGTTCCGCACCGGCCTCGCGCAAGGCGCTGTACAGTTCGGGAAAGCGCAAGTCGTAGCACACCGTGAGACCCAGACGACCGACCGGCGTATCGGCGACCACCACCTGGCTGCCGTGGGCATAGTCATCGGACTCACGATAGCGCCCGCGGCTGTCAGCCACATCCACATCGAACAAGTGCAGCTTGTCGTAACGCGCCGCGACCTCACCGTGCTCGTCGATCAGCAAAGAGCAGGCATGGGCCTTTGCATCTGGCTGGTCGGCAGGCGGCAATGGCAGGGTGCCGGCCACAATCCATAACCTGAGGTCGCGGGCCGTGCGTTTCAACCAGGGCAGGATCGGGCCCTGACCAAGGGCTTCGGCGTGGCCGATCGCCGCCGCATCGCGCCGCCCCATGGCGGCGAAGTTCTCCGGCAGCACCGCCAGCCGGGCGCCGCCGTCGGCAGCCTGCTCCAACAGAGCCCTGGCGCGCTGCAGGTTGGCCAGCACATCGTCCTGGCTGACCATCTGGATGACCGCTGACTTCATTAGCGTTTCTCGAAAGGTTTCACAAAGGTCATTCTAGGCTCTTTCCAGGGCCCCTCGATGCGGTAGTTCACGCTGGCAAAGCGCGACACACGATCACCGATCAGCCGGTCCACCAGGAACAGGGCGCCACCGACAGCCGGTGCGCCGACGATCAAGGCGGCTAGCGGCAGGTTGTTGGTGACCGGCAAGGTCACCTGCAGGTTTGCATCGACGCGATCGCTCACCAGGTCCAACGTGCCATCGAGTTCGAAGTTGCTCGAGGGGCCTTTGATAGTGATCGGCTCGCGGGTCACATAGACCCCCTGGCTTGCTACCAGCAAGCCCTTGACCCGGTCGTAGGCCAGGCCTTTGTCGAACAGATCGGAGAAGTCCAGG
Organism: Pseudomonas sp. CK-NBRI-02; assembly: GCF_008124495.1. NCBI lineage: Bacteria > Pseudomonadati > Pseudomonadota > Gammaproteobacteria > Pseudomonadales > Pseudomonadaceae > Pseudomonas > Pseudomonas sp. CK-NBRI-02. The sequence goes on from NZ_VSJH01000001.1 coordinate 20,332, forward strand.
CGTAGACGCCGACCAATGGAGTTGAAGTTGAGCAGGCCGAATACCCGCAGTGCCTGGGCACTGCCTTCGACTTCGACGAACTGACCGGAGCGCAAGGCGGCATCCAGGCTTCCGGAGAAACGCTTGAGCGCCACCCACGCCGGCGAGCCAGGCCAGCGACCATCCACGTCGAGGCGGAAATCACGGCTGGTGGCGGTGGGCGCGAAGCCCCACGCCTTGAGTACGTCGGCCAGGTTCTTGCCCTCCAGGCGGCCTTTGTACCAGCTGCCGGTACTCCCTGGCTCGCCTTCCCAGCCACCGCTTCCATCGATACGCAGGCCTTTAAGGTCCAGGTCGACGTCATCGAAAATCATGCCGCGCGGTGTAGGGCGCAGTTTGACCGCCAGGCTACCGAACAGGTCATCTCCGCGGTACAGCTTGTCGATCGTCACATCCAGGGCCGGCACCTTGCGCGGGTCGAAATCCGCGAGCGGGTCCGGCGCATCCTCAGGCTGCTTGCCCGCAGGATCCCCAGGCGGCAGGCGCAAGGTTTGCAATCTGACGACAATCGGCGCCGACTTGGCATCGGGAAGGCGCGCGTTGCCAATGACCTCCCGGCTGTCCAGACGCGCGTCCCAGGCACCACTGCCACGGGCCAGACGCACGACCGCCTGGTTCAGATCGAGGCCAAACGCCTTGAGCTGGCCAATGCTCAAGTCCACGCCCTGCAGGTTCTGCCGGGCATTGCCGCCTGGGTCTTGACCTGCGAAGCGCTCCATTTGCGCTTGCCAGGGTGCAATATCCAGCGATTCGATCCGCCCCCGCACCCGCAGGCCCTGGCCAGACGGCAGCTGTGCGGTGCCACCGCCCAGCAGCAGCTCCCCGCGCCCCTGGGCCAGCGTGGCGGCTGGTGCAGCATAGGCGAAGCGGGCAAGCTCACCGTAGCTGGCATCGATACGCCGTTCAGGCCCTTTGAGCGTCATGCTGAAACGGCTGTCGCGGGTGTCCTGAGAGGCCTTGCCGAATGGGGCAGGCAGATCGATTGCCAGGCCTTTGAGCGAGGAGTTGACGCTCAGCCGGTTATCGCGACTGCCCAGGTTGATTTGTAACTGGAAGGGGAGATCGCCTGATGCGGACAGCGGCTGGGTGAATTTCAGCCAGTCGGTCAGTGCCTTGAGGGGCATCTGGCCACTGGCATCGATGCGGGTCTGGATCTGACCGGGCTTGCCCTCAGCGAAAATCTGCGCGGTGACCGGTTTGCCGAATGCCTGCAAGGTGATGCTCTTGCCACTTAGGCCTTTGTCCAGATCAAAGCTGAAGTCGCCTTTCAAACGGTTCAACTCCAGGCTCGGCGGGGCGACCTTCAGGCGCGCATCGGCGGTGGCGAAATCGACCTGCACCTTGGGGTGCTCGCCATGGGCCAGGGGAATATCGAGCTTGACCTTACCCTTGAGCGGCCCTTCGCCCTCCCAACCGGCAAACATCTCGCCAGTGCCGATCGGAGCCTCTTGGAGAATCTTCAAGCCATCGCTCAGACGACCATCGAAATCCCCATCAAGGTACAGATGGCTGTGCTCGCCAGCCGCCACATGAGGGATATCGACGCTGACATCCCTGACCTGGGTGTCGAGCAGTTGGCCATGCCGGGCCTTGATGCGCACGCCGCTGTCCTCGATCAGCACATCGCCATCGACCTGCTGCACCTGCGGCCAGCCGGGCTGGAAGTCCAGCGCCGCATCGTGCACCTTGAAGAACAGGCTGATGCTCCGCGCTTCGGGCGATGCGCCATGGTTCAGCGAGCCTTGATACTGGAAATAGCCTTCATCGACGTTGCCTTTGACGATAGCGCTGCGCAGCCACTCGTCCAGGGCAGGACTGAGCACCTCGGGCAGGTACTTGGCAGTGTAGCGCCCGTCACCTTCGGTCAGGCCGACGCGCAAATCCATGTAATCCTCGCGGCCTTCCTCGAACAACAAGCGGATGAGGAAGTCAGCGGCAATCTTGCCTTCTTCACCCAGCACCTTGATGTAAGGGGCGATCAGGGTGAAGCCTTCCTGGTCCAGGCGCCAGGTGAGCCGTGCGTTGGCCTTCTGGTAGTGCCAGGGTTTGGCGAAGATGGGATACAGATGCAACATGAAGGCGTCGGTATCCAGGCGCAGTTCGCCTTTGCCCAGGTCGCCGCTGATGCTACCGCTCACGTTACCGGCTGCCGGGGCGCCGTGATAGGCATCGAAGCCGACCTTCTCGAGGTTGGCGGCGAACTGCAGGCGCTGGTCTCCCTCGGCCTTGGGGCGCACGTCCAGGCGCACATTGCGCAGCGCTCCGGTGACCTTTAGGGCGTCTACCACGGCCATGAGTTTTTCCGGCAACGGCGCCAGCCCTTGGACCAGCGGCGTCAGCGGCGTCAGGTCAAGCCGGTCGGCCTGGATCTGCCAGCTTTCCTGGTTCGCCTCCTGGCCGACCTGCTGCTTGAGCTGTACATGGGTTTCCCAACGCTGCTTGCCGATGCTGACCGCCAACGAATCGACCACACCTTCGAAACCGTCCTTGCCGCGCTGGAGCCAGGCGGTCAAAGCCAGGTTATCGAGGGTCACCGCTTTGCGCTCGCTGTAGGCACCGCGCAGCTGCGGCGCATTGAGCCGCACTACCGCCCGTTGCAACTGGCCCCGCCCCCAATCGACCCAGAATTCTCCCCCCGCCCGCAAGGTACGAGCCTTCCACTGCCCCAACAGACGTGGCGGCAGCCAGCGGGCCCAATCGCTTTGCGGCAGGCTCAGGTAGGCTTCGAATTCACCGTCGCGCCAGGCCTTGGCATTGGCGCGACTATGCACATTGATGGCCATGGGCTGACCATCCGGCAATGTCGCGCGCATATCCAGAGCCTGGCGGGACGCACCGGCCTGCAAACCCAGGCTCACATAGGTGAGGGTCAGAGGATCGCGTTGCCAGGGATGGAGGGTCACCTGACTGTCGAAGACATCGACCCTGCCCAGTTGTCGCAAGCGTTGCAGGACCTGGGCGGGGTCCAAAGGCGTATCGTCCTTGCGGGGCAGCCCCTCGAGCGCCCATGCGCCCTGTTCGTCCTCACGCAGGATCAGTTGCAGACCGCCCAGCTGGATACGCGCCAGACGCAGTTCGCGCGCTTTGAGGCTGGCCCACAGGTCAGGAACGGCCTTGACTTCATCCAGGCGCAATGCCGAGGCGCCCTCGCCCACTTGCAGGTCGCGCACCCGCAGCACCGGTGCCAGGCCACTCCAGCGTCCCTCGAGGGCACCGACATGCACCGGCAGCCCCAGGGCTTGCTCGGCCTTGCTTTCTACTTCGGCACGGTATTCGGCCACCAAGGGGACCAGTTCCCGACCGAGGCTGACGTACAGCGCCACCAGCACCGCCAGCAGGGCGCAGAATCCCAGCCCCCAGCGGGTCAAGGCGCCTAGAACGTGGGTCAGACGTCCCATGGCCATGGCCCTCCAAGTCGTGCCTTAACTATGGCTCGGTACCGTGGCTTTGCCAGCACGCCCGACCGCATAAAGGTTTCAGAACGAGTCAGAGCAGCACCACATCGTATTGTTCCTGCGAGTACATGGATTCGACCTGGAAGCGAATGGTCCGACCGATGAAAGCCTCCAGTTCGGCAACGTTGCCGGACTCCTCGTCCAGCAGGCGATCGACGACTTTCTGATTGGCCAGAACCCGGTAACCCTCGGCCTGGTATGCCCGGGCCTCACGGAGGATCTCCCGGAAAATTTCGTAACACACGGTCTCGGGCGTCTTCAGCTTGCCGCGCCCCTGGCACGCGATGCAGGGCTCGCACAGCACCTGCTCGAGGCTTTCACGGGTGCGCTTGCGGGTCATCTGAACCAAGCCCAGTTCAGTGATGCCGATGATGTTGGTCTTGGCGTGATCCCGCTCGAGCTGCTTCTCCAGGGTGCGCAGCACCTGGCGCTGATGCTCCTCGTCCTCCATGTCGATGAAGTCGATGATGATGATCCCGCCGATGTTGCGCAGGCGCAGTTGTCTGGCAATGGCAGTAGCCGCTTCGAGATTGGTCTTGAAGATGGTCTCTTCGAGGTTGCGATGGCCGACGAAGGCACCGGTGTTGACATCGATCGTGGTCATCGCCTCGGCAGGATCGACCACCAGATAGCCACCGGACTTGAGCGGCACCTTGCGCTCCAGGGCGCGCTGGATCTCGTCCTCGACGCCATACAAGTCGAAGATCGGCCGCTCGCCCGGATAGTGTTCGAGGCGGTCGGCGATCTCAGGCATCAGTTCGGCGACGAACTGCGTGGTTTTCTGGAAGGTTTCTCGAGAATCGATGCGGATCTTCTCAATCTTCGGATTGACCAGGTCACGTAGGGTACGCAAGGCCAGCCCCAGATCCTCGTAGATGACCAACGGGGCGCCGCAGGTCTGGATCTGGCTGCCGATCTGCTCCCACAGGCGACGCAGGTAACGGATGTCCTGGAGGATTTCGTCGGTCCGGGCGCCCTCGGCGGCGGTGCGCAGGATGAAGCCACCAGCGTCCTTGATGTCTTCTTTTTCCACGCAATCGCTGACCACTTGCTTGAGGCGCTCGCGCTCGGCCTCATCCTCGATTTTCAGGGAAATACCCACGTGGCTGCTGCGTGGCATGTACACCAGGTAGCGCGACGGGATCGACAACTGAGTGGTCAGGCGGGCGCCCTTGGTGCCGATCGGATCCTTCGTCACCTGGACCACCAGCGCCTGGCCTTCATGGACCAAGGCGGTGATGTTCTCCACCGCCGAACCTTCACGTTGGGAGATTTCCGAGGCGTGGATGAAGGCAGCGCGTTCCAAGCCTATGTCGACGAAAGCCGCCTGCATGCCGGGCAGGACGCGTACCACTTTGCCTTTGTAGATGTTGCCGACAATGCCCCGACGCTGTGTGCGCTCGACGTGGACCTCTTGCAGGACACCGTTTTCCACCACTGCCACACGTGATTCCATCGGGGTGATGTTGATCAGGATCTCTTCACTCATGGCAGGCTCTCGTCAAAGGTGTTCGGTAATGATGGATCGCGGTCGAGTAGCTGGCTAGCGCGGCGCTGGAACCTCGTGCTGTTGCCAGCATGCAATCGCGAACTGCCCGAGCAGATCGGCGGTTTCGCTCAAAGGCAGGCCGACCACGGCCGAGTAGCTGCCGGTAAGACCGGTGACGAAGACCGCACCAAGGCCCTGGATGGCATAGCCACCGGCCTTGTCCTGCGGTTCGCCACTGGCCCAATAGCGCTCGGCCTCGCTTGCGCCGATCGCACGGAAACGCACGGTGCTCGCCACGCAGGCGCTCAGGCACCGCTGGCCATCGGTCAAGGCGACGGCGGTGAGCACCTGGTGCTCGCGATCGGAAAGTTCGGCCAGCATGGCCAGGGAATGTTCACGGTTTTCGGGCTTGCCGAGGATGCGGCCATCGAGCACCACGGCGGTGTCGGCCCCCAACACCACCCCAGCGCCTTGAACCTGGGCGAGGCCAGCAGCCGCCTTGGCCCGGGCCAGACGCTCGACATAATCGGCAGCGCCTTCGCCTGGTAGCGGAGTTTCATCGATGGGGGCAGCGACCAGGGTGAACGGGACGCCTATCTGCGCCAGCAGTTCACGACGGCGTGGCGAGCCTGAGGCCAGGTACAGCGGGGTCATGTCGACATCTCCCTGTCAGATTCGGCGTTGCCGTCAGTTGATGTGCAAGCGTCGGCGCAAATCGCGCAGGGCAAAGCTGATCCATGGCCAGAGCAAGGCACTGATGACCGCCGACCAGACCAATGCAAGCGTGGGCAGGCGGTTACCGGTCAGGGCGCTGAGCCACAGCTGGATCAGCTGGGCGATGCCGAAGATCACCAGGATCACCAGGCTCTGCTGCCACATGGGATACATACGCAGGCGCTGTTGCAAGGACAGCACCAGGAACGTGATCAGCGTCAGGATCAGGGCGTTCTGCCCTAACAGGGTGCCGTACAGCACATCCTCTGCCAGACCGAGAATGAATGCAGTGGTCATGCCGACCTTGTTGGGCACCGCCAAGGTCCAGAAGGACACCAGCATGGCCAGCCACATGGGCCGGAACACTTCCATGAACTGGGGCATTGGCGAAACGCTGAGCAACAGGCCGATGATGAATGTCAGCCAGATCACCCAGCCGTTCTTGCTGCGGGAGCGAGCCATCATTGTCTCCGGGAGGGGGGCGGTGCTGCGGGAGCCGATGCCGGCGCGGCAGGGGCAGCAGCAGGTGCAGGGACCACAGGCGCGGCGGGGGCGGCCGCTGGGGCAGGTGTCGTGGCAGGCGTACCCTGCCCGCCTTCGCCGGTACCCTGGCCGTTGGTGCCCGTCGCGCCTTTGCGATCGGCCTCTTCCTGGGCGATCCCGGCATCGGTAGCACGCTGCTCGGCCGTGCGCCGGTCGCTGAACACCAGCAACATGTAGCGGCTGCGGTTGAGCGCGGCGGTGGGAATCGCGCGCACGATCGCAAATGGCTGACCGGAATCGTGGATCACTTCGTTGACGGTGGCCACCGGGTAACCTGCAGGGAAGCGCTGGCCCATCCCGGAGCTGACCAGCAGGTCGCCCTCTTTGATGTCAGCCGTGTCAGCCACATGACGCAGCTCCAGACGCTCCGGATTGCCGGTGCCGCTGGCGATGGCCCGTAGGCCGTTGCGGTTGACCTGGACCGGAATGCTGTGAGTGGTGTCGGTCAGCAACAGAACGCGCGAGGTGTAAGGCATCAACTCGACCACCTGCCCCATCAGGCCACGGGCATCGAGCACCGGCTGACCGAGGAACACGCCGTCACGCTCGCCCTTGTTGATGAGGATGCGGTGAGTGAAGGGGTTGGGGTCCACGCCGATGAGTTCGGCCACTTCGACCTTCTCATTGACCAGCGCCGAGGAGTTCAGCAATTCGCGCAACCGTACGTTCTGCTCGGTCAGGGCCGCCAGCTTCTGCAGCCGCCCTTGCAGCAACAGGGCTTCGGTCTTGAGTTTTTCGTTTTCCGCGATCAATTCGGTACGGCTGCCGAACTGGCTGGCCACACCCTGCCACAGGCGTTGCGGCAAGTCGGTGACCCAATAGGACTCCATCAGTACCAGCCCCATCTGGCTGCGCACTGGCTTGAGCACCGCGAAGCGCGAATCGACCACCATCAGCGCGACCGACAGCACCACCAGTACCAGGAGACGAACGCCCAGCGAGGGGCCCTTGGAGAAAAGCGGTTTAATGGGCCGTTCCTCGTGGACGACGATTCAGGAGGTCATTGGACATGAAGCAATGCACCGGCCTGCTTGCGGGTTAACGGAAACGACGCCCGGACGGACGCCAGCCCAGCGCATACAGGTAGCACTGTGCGTGCTACCTGTAAACCGGGCGAACACAATCCATGCATGCATGGACCGTATGGGATCACTCGCTGGAGAGCAGATCCATGGCGTGCTTGTCCATCATCTCCAGTGCACGACCACCACCGCGGGCAACGCAGGTCAGAGGATCTTCGGCGACGATCACCGGCAGGCCGGTTTCCTGGGCCAGCAGCTTGTCGAGGTCGCGCAGCAGCGCACCGCCACCGGTCAACACCAGGCCACGTTCGGCGATGTCCGAAGCCAGCTCTGGCGGCGACTGCTCCAGGGCGCTCTTGACCGCCTGGACGATGGTTGCCAGGGATTCCTGCAGGGCTTCGAGCACCTCATTGGAGTTGAGGGTGAAGGCCCGCGGCACGCCTTCAGCCAGGTTACGGCCACGAACGTCGACTTCGCGAATTTCGCCGCCCGGGTAGGCGGTGCCGATTTCCTGTTTGATGCGCTCGGCGGTGGATTCGCCGATCAGGCTGCCATAGTTGCGGCGTACGTAAGTCACGATGGCTTCGTCGAAGCGATCACCACCTACCCGCACGGATTCGGCGTAGACCACGCCGTTCAGGGAAATCAGCGCGATCTCCGTGGTGCCACCGCCGATGTCCACGACCATCGAGCCGCGGGCTTCCTCTACCGGCAGGCCGGCACCAATGGCTGCGGCCATCGGTTCTTCGATCAGGAACACCTCACGGGCACCGGCTCCCAGGGCGGACTCGCGAATGGCGCGGCGCTCTACTTGGGTCGATTTGCACGGCACGCAGATCAGCACACGCGGGCTGGGCTGCAGGAAGCTGTTCTCGTGAACCTTGTTGATGAAGTACTGCAGCATTTTTTCACAAACGCTGAAATCGGCGATCACGCCGTCCTTCATCGGACGAATGGCAGCGATGTTGCCAGGCGTACGGCCCAGCATGCGCTTGGCCTCGGTACCGACCGCGACGACGCTTTTCTGGTTGCCGTGGGTACGAATGGCAACGACCGAGGGTTCATTCAGGACGATACCGCGCTCACGCACGTAGATAAGGGTGTTGGCAGTACCCAGGTCGATGGACAGATCGCTGGAAAACATGCCACGCAGTTTCTTGAACATGGGAAAGTGACCCTAGGCAAAGCGTGGGTAAAAAAGTGCGGCAAACTCTAACAATGGCGGGGATTTTGGGCAAGGAGCCAATATGTTAAATTGGCAGTTTTTCCGAGCACGCCAGCAGATGATCGCGGCCGTATGACCATCGATCGGCTGGCATGTTCCTCACCACGGACCCTATCCGTTCCGTTTTTCCTGGAGATCCCCATGGCGCTTCAACGCTGCGACGTGGAAAAGATCGCCCATCTGGCCCGCCTGGGCCTGAATGAAGGCGAACTGCCACGCATTACCGATGCCTTGAACAGTATTCTCGGGCTGGTCGACCAGATGCAAGCCGTCGACACCAACGGCATCGAACCCCTGGCCCACCCTCTGGAGGCCAGCCAGCGTCTGCGCCCCGACCAGGTTACCGAAAGCAATCAGCGTGACCGCTACCAGGCCATCGCCCCGGCGACCGAAAACGGCCTGTACCTGGTTCCGAAAGTCATCGAGTAAGGGAAACAGCCTGCCATGCATCAATTGACCCTGGCCGAGATCACCCGTGGACTCGCCGACAAGTCGTTTTCCTCCGAAGAGCTGACCGGCGCCCTGCTGGCGCGCATCAAGCAGCTCGACCCTCAGATCAACAGTTTCATCAGCATTACCGAAGAGCAGGCCCTGCAACAGGCCCGCGCCGCCGACGCCCGTCGCGCTGCCGGCGAGAACAGCCCCCTGCTCGGCGCACCGATCGCCCACAAGGACCTGTTCTGCACCAACGGCATCCGCACCAGCTGCGGCTCGAAGATGCTCGACAACTTCAAGGCGCCCTATGATGCCACCGTGGTCGCCAAGCTGGCCGAAGCCGGCATGGTCACCCTGGGCAAGACCAACATGGACGAGTTCGCCATGGGCTCGGCCAACGAATCCAGCCACTATGGCCCGGTGAAGAACCCCTGGAACCTCGAGCACGTCCCTGGCGGTTCTTCGGGTGGTTCCGCCGCTGCAGTGGCCGCGCGCCTGCTGCCGGCCGCCACCGGCACCGACACCGGCGGTTCGATCCGCCAGCCGGCTGCACTGACCAACCTCACCGGTCTGAAGCCGACCTACGGTCGCGTCTCGCGCTGGGGCATGATCGCCTACGCCTCGAGCCTCGACCAAGGCGGCCCGATGGCTCGCACCGCCGAGGACTGCGCCTTGCTGCTGCAGGGCATGGCCGGCTTCGACGCCAAGGACTCCACCAGCATCGACGAGCCGGTGCCGGACTACAGCGCCAGCCTGAATGCACCGCTCGAAGGCCTGCGCATCGGCTTGCCGAAGGAATACTTCGGTGCCGGCCTCGACCCACGCATCGCCGACCTGATCCAGGCCAGCGTCAAGGAGCTCGAAAAGCTCGGCGCGGTGATCAAGGAAATCAGCCTGCCGAACATGCAGCACGCGATCCCGGCGTACTACGTGATCGCGCCCGCCGAGGCCTCCTCCAACCTGTCGCGTTTCGACGGCGTGCGCTTCGGCTACCGCTGCGAGGAGCCCAAGGACCTCACCGACCTGTACAAGCGCTCCCGCGGCGAAGGCTTCGGCATCGAAGTGCAACGGCGCATCATGGTCGGCACCTACGCCCTGTCGGCTGGCTATTACGACGCCTACTACGTCAAGGCGCAGCAGATCCGCCGACTGATCAAGAACGACTTCATGGCCGCCTTCGAGCAGGTCGACGTAATCCTCGGCCCAACCACGCCGAACCCGGCCTGGAAGCTCGGCGCCAAGAGCAGCGACCCGGTCGCCGCCTACCTGGAAGACGTCTACACCATTACCGCCAACCTGGCCGGCCTGCCGGGCCTGTCGATGCCAGCCGGCTTCGTCGAAGGCCTGCCGGTCGGCGTGCAGCTGCTGGCGCCGTACTTCCAGGAAGGCCGCCTGCTCAACGTCGCGCACCGTTACCAGCAAGTCACCGACTGGCACACCCGCGCCCCTAACGGCTTCTGAGGAATTCACACATGCAATGGGAAGTTGTGATCGGGCTGGAGATTCATACCCAGCTCGCCACCCAGTCGAAGATCTTCTCCGGCAGCGCCACCACCTTCGGCTCCGAGCCGAACACCCAGGCCAGCCTGGTCGACCTCGGCATGCCCGGCGTTCTGCCGGTGCTGAACCAGGAAGCCGTTCGCATGGCCTGCATGTTCGGCCTGGCGATCGACGCCGAAATCGGCAAGCGCAACGTGTTCGCGCGCAAGAACTACTTCTACCCGGACCTGCCCAAGGGCTACCAGATCAGCCAGATGGACCTACCGATCGTCGGCAAGGGCCACCTGGACATCGCCCTGGAAGACGGCACCATCAAGCGCATCGGCATCACCCGCGCGCACTTGGAGGAAGACGCCGGCAAGAGCCTGCACGAAGACTTCAGCGGCTCCACCGGCATCGACCTGAACCGCGCCGGTACGCCACTGCTGGAAATCGTCTCCGAACCGGACATGCGCAGCGCCAAGGAAGCCGTGGCCTACGTCAAGGCAATCCACGCCCTGGTCCGCTACCTGGGTATCTGCGACGGCAACATGGCCGAAGGCTCGCTGCGCTGCGACTGCAACGTTTCGGTCCGCCCGAAAGGCCAGACCGAGTTCGGCACCCGCTGCGAGATCAAGAACGTCAACTCGTTCCGCTTCATCGAGCGTGCGATCAACAGCGAGATCCAACGCCAGATCGACCTCATCGAGGACGGCGGCAAGGTTGTCCAGGAAACCCGTCTGTACGACCCGAACAAAGACGAAACGCGCTCGATGCGCAGCAAGGAGGAGGCCAACGACTACCGTTACTTCCCCGACCCGGACCTGCTGCCAGTGGTGATCGAGGACGCCTTCCTCGAAGCTACCCGCGCCAGCCTGCCGGAACTGCCGCAGCAGAAAGTCGAGCGTTTCCAGAGCCAGTACGGCCTGTCGGCCTATGACGCCAACGTATTGGCAGCTAGCCGCGAACAGGCCGACTACTTCGAGGAAGTCGCCCGCATCGGTGGCGACGCCAAGCTCGCCGCCAACTGGGTGATGGTCGAGCTGGGCAGCCTGCTCAACAAGCTGGGGGTGGAGATCGACCAAGCCCCCGTCACTGCCGAGCAGCTCGGCGGCATGCTGCTGCGCATCCGTGACAACACCATCAGCGGCAAGATCGCCAAGACGGTGTTCGAGGCCATGGCCGCCGGTGAAGGCGACGCTGACAGCATCATCGAAAGCAAAGGCCTCAAGCAGGTGACCGACACCGGTGCGATCGACAAGATGCTCGACGAGATGCTCGCTGCCAACGCCGAACAGGTCGAACAGTACCGCGCCGCCGACGAGGCCAAGCGTGGCAAGATGTTCGGCTTCTTCGTCGGCCAGGCAATGAAGGCATCCAAGGGCAAAGCCAACCCGGGGCAAGTGAACCAATTGCTCAAAGCCAAGCTCGAAGGGTGATTCTGTTCTGGGGCTGCTAGGCAGTCCAACGCAGGCATCGCCAGCTTCCGCAGGAGGTATAGCCGCCATCCTGTGGACGCTGGCGAAGCAGGCGATGGGGTGCGTAGCGCCCTGAAACCGCAGTCCTGGAGCTTTCGACTTGATCAAGCGTTCCCTCGGCACCCTCGCCCTCTTTTCCCTGCTGGCCGGCTGCGCCAGTCACGATATCGATTCCCGCGGTTACGACCAGACCGGCACTGCCTCTTATTACGGCTCCCGTCACCACGGCAAACGCACCGCCAGCGGCGAACCCTTCAACCAGCATGGCCTGACCGCCGCCCACCGCAGCCTGCCTTTTGGCAGCCGCGTACTGGTGACCAACCTGAGCAACAAGCGCAGCGTCGTCGTGCGTATCAACGACCGCGGCCCGCACACGCGAGGCCGACTGATCGACCTGTCACGGGCTGCCGCAGAAAAAATCGGGATGATCCGTAGCGGAACGGCGCGCGTCCGGGTACAAGGGCTGAGCGACTGATCTGACAGGAGTCCCAACCATTTTCGACCTGGCCACCCTTCCCACCTTCAGCCTTCTGCAACTGGGCGTGGGCCTCGTGCTGCTCGTCATCGGCGCGGAGCTTTTGGTACGCGCCGCCTTGCGCCTAGCCACGCGCCTGCACGTACGCCCGCTGATCATCGGTCTGAGTCTGGTGGCTTTCGGCAGTACCGCGCCGCAACTGACCGTGAGCCTGCAAGCGGCCTACCAGGGGGCACCGGACGTCGCAGTGGGCAGCGTGGTCGGCAGCAATATCTTCAATGTGCTGGTGATTCTCGGCCTGGCTGCGTTGATCATTCCCTTGCGGGTTTCCCGGCAACTGGTGCGTCTGGACATCCCGCTGATGATCGCCGCCAGCGCGCTGGTCTATCTGCTGGCAATCAACGGACAGCTGGGGCGACTCGAAGGCCTGCTGCTCTTGCTTGGTCTGCTGGGTTATCTGGCCATGCTCTGGCACCAGTCACGCCACTACGCCCGGACCTACCCGGCCCCCGAGGCCATTCATAGCAGCGCTCCACGCTTCTGGACCGGCGCCGCGCTGCAAGTACTGTTCGGCCTGGGCTTGCTGAGCCTGGGAGGCCACCTGCTGCTGGAGGCGGCGGTCGAGGTCGCCACCGACCTGGGTCTTTCCGAGCGAATCATCGGCCTTACGGTCGTCGCGGTCTGCACATCGCTGCCCGAGCTCGCAGCAGCATTGATCGCCGCCTTGCGAGGTGAACGGGAGATCGCAGTAGGCACGGTGATCGGCAGCAACCTGTTCAACCTGCTGGCCGTGCTGGGTCTGACCGCCCTGGTCACCCCAACACCCTTGTCGATCTCACCCAATGCCTTGGACTTCGACTTACCGGTGATGTTGGGCGTCGCGGCACTGAGCCTGCCGGTGTTCTATTCCGGCTACCGGGTCACCCGCGCTGAAGGCCTGGTGTTCCTTTGCCTGTATCTGGCCTATGGCCTGCATGTGGTGGCGTTCACCACCGGCATGCCGCTGGCTGGCCGCCTGGAGCGGCTCATGCTGTTCTACGTAATGCCCGTGCTCGGCCTGGTGCTGCTGTACACCACGGTACGCGCCTGGCGCCGTCAACACTAAGGAATTGGATATGACCGACTCGAGAAAATCCGGCGAGCAGATACGCCGCCAGGTCATGGGCGATGCGTTCGTCGACCGGGCACTGAACAACGCCACCGACTTCACCCAGCCACTGCAGGACTTCGTCAACGAACACGCCTGGGGCAGCGTCTGGGCCCGTGAAGGGTTGCCACTCAAGACCCGCAGCCTGATCACCTTGGCCGCCTTGACCGCCCTCAAATGCCCTCAGGAGCTCAAAGGCCATGTCCGCGGTGCATTGAACAACGGCTGCACCGTGGAAGAGATTCGCGAAGCGCTGCTGCACTGCGCTGTGTATGCGGGGGTGCCAGCGGCAATCGATGCGTTCCGCGCGGCACAGGAAGTGATCGACAGCTACGAAGGCTGAAGCCGTCTTCAATGCCCCGCCGCTTCGCGGCCTTACCACACCCACAGGTATTGCGCTGCCTTCATTCAATGCGCAACACCTGTGGAAGTGGATTCATCCGCGACGAAGCCGCCGCCGTTCTTATCTGGCTTGGCGAGCCTTCTTCAACTTGAACGCCACCCACAAGACCGCGATCCACAGCGGGATCAGCATCACGGAAATGCGGATCGGTGGCGTCAGGTACATCACCACCAAGATCAACACGATGAATGCCAGGCACAGGTAGTTGGTCAGCGGATGTCCCAAACTGCGGTAGAACGGCATGATGCCCGCCGCCAGCTTGGCCTTGCGGAACTTCAGGTGGGTGATGCTGATGCTCGCCCAGTTGATAACCAGTGCCGATACTGCCAGCGCCATCAGCAAGCCGAAGGCCTCCCCCGGCATCAGATAGTTGATCAGCACGCAAAGCCCTGTCGCCAGCGCAGAGACACCCAACGCGGTCAACGGCACACCCCGGCGGCTGACTTTCAGCAATTGACGCGGGGCATCGCCCTGGCTGGCCAGGCCGAACAGCATGCGGCTGTTGGCGTATACGCAGCTGTTGTACACCGACAGCGCAGCGGTCAGCACCACGATGTTGAGGATGGTCGCCACCAGGTCGCTGTCCAGTTCGTGGAAGATCATCACGAACGGGCTGCCGCCTTGCACGACTTTCTGCCAAGGGTAGAGCGACAACAGCACCGCCAGGGCGCCGATGTAGAAAATCAGGATGCGATAGACCACCTGGTTGGTGGCCTTCGGAATGCTTTCACGGGGGTTGTCCGCTTCAGCAGCGGTGATTCCCACCAGCTCCAACCCGCCGAAGGAGAACATGATCACCGCCAGGGCCATGATCAGCCCGGTGATGCCGTTGGGGAAGAACCCACCGTACTGCCACAGGTTGGCAACACTGGCGTCCGGCCCGCCATGGCCACTGCCCAGCAGCCAGGCACCAAAGCCGATCATGCTGACGATGGCCACCACCTTGACCAGGGCGAACCAGAACTCCAGTTCACCGTAGACCTTCACCTGGGTCAGGTTGATGGCGTTGATCACCACGAAGAAGATCGCTGCGGTGGCCCAGGTGGGGAAATCCGGCCACCAGTACTGCACGTAGATACCGACGGCCGTGAGTTCGGCCATGCCGACCAGCACATACACCACCCAGTAGTTCCAGCCTGAGACAAAGCCTGCGAACTCGCTCCAGTACTGATGGGCGAAGTGGCTGAAGCTGCCAGCGACCGGCTCTTCGACCACCATCTCGCCGAGTTGGCGCATGATCAGAAAAGCCATCAAGCCAGCGATGGCATAGCCCAGCAGCACGGACGGGCCGGCCAACTGGATGGTCTGGGCGATTCCCAGGAAAAGCCCGGTGCCGATGGCCCCGCCCAGCGCGATAAGCTGGATGTGGCGATTCTTCAGCCCGCGCTGCAACCGCTCGGGCGTGCTCTGGTCTTGCATGAAGTGTCCTCAATTCGGGAGGCAGTGTTGTTGGTGTTGTTTGCAGTCAAGGATCTAGATCCATCCGCCCCACTGCAAGATGAAAATGCCAATATTGGTGGTGATCGCAGCAAGTAGCGTAGTAATCACGATGATCGAGGCTGCCAGCTCATGATTGCCATTGGCGGCCCGCGCCATCACATAGCTGGCAGCGGCGGTCGGGCTGCCGATATAGAGGAATAGGATGCCCAGTTCCGCTCCTCGAAAACCCCATAACCAGGCGCCCAGCGTGCCGAGCAATGGCAGCCAGACAACCTTGACCAGGCTGGCATCGATCGCCAGCCTGCCGCTGTCACGCAGCGCCGCGAGGGACAAGGTGCCACCGATGCAGATCAGTGCCAGCGGCAGGGTCATTTGCGCCAAGTAGTCGCTGGAGGTGAGCAACCAGTTGGGCAATGGAATCTGGGCGTAAGCCATGGGGGCGGCAAGCAGCACGCTGATGATCAGCGGGTTGCTCAGGATGCTCTTGCAGATGCTCCAGGGGTCGGACTTCAGGTCCGGGCTGTAGACCGCCAGGACCACTGCCGACAGGGAGTTGTACAAAAGGATTACCAACCCCGCGAGCACTGCCCCCAGGGAAATGCCGTAGTCACCGTACAGACTGGCCGCCAGGGCCAGGCCGATCACACCGTTGTTGCCGCGAAAGGCGCCCTGGGTGTAGATGCCCCGGTCGACAGGCGGACAGCGCCAGATGGCCAGGCCCCAGGCCATGGCGAAGCCTGCCAGGGTGGCGATGATGAAATAGACCAGTACTCCGGGCTTGACTGCGGTGGCGAGGTCGGCGTGATAGATACCCAGGAACAGTAAGGCTGGCATGCAGACATTGAAGACCAGGGTCGAGGCGACTTTGATGAAGCTGTCGTCGATCAGGCGGATGCGTTTGAGGAGCACGCCCATGAACAGCATGGCGAACACCGGGGCCGTGATGTTCAGCGTCTGGATGAGGAGGGCGAGCATTGCGGGTCCTGGGGGTTGCCGTTAGGGGGCTAATGATACGCGAGCGGTGGGAGTTGCGGGGAATTGGCGGTGATTTAGGAAGCTTCCTGCAAGTTGGGCTTGGGTTTGGGCTTTTTCTGTATGAATATCCGGTATTTGTGGTGGCGCCACCGGCGCTTTTCGCCTTTACGGCGACCTACTTTTGCTCTTGGGCAAAAGTAGGCAAAAACCGCTGGCTCCCACATACGGCCCCTGCGCTGCGCTCCGGGGTTCCCTCCGCTCCGGTGCCTTACGGGGCTCCGCGGCCTCCGGTTTGCTACGCAAACCTCCATCTCGCGACTTCGGCTCACGCCGAAGGGCGCTGCGCGCCTGCCCCTACAGACACCTCCACTCGGCCTCCTGAGGTCGCGATGGGTGGTGTCTGGACTATCGCGCATCAAAAGCAACGGCAACGGCAACGGCAACGGCAACGGCAACGGCAAACAAGTTAATTGTTTGGGTGTTAGTTCCGGCCTATTTGCGGGTAGGAGCGCCGAACCGCCGCTCCTGTAGGCACAACGCCGTTCTCAAGAGCGGCGGTGAGCCTGTGTGAGCGGCGGTTCGGCGCCCCGATCTACACGAGAATGGCCAAAAAGCACTCCACAAAACCACTCAATGAAACAACGCCAGCCCGGTGTTGGTGGGGGCGCCACCGGCGCTTTTCGCCTTTACGGCGACCTACTTTTGCTCTTGGGCAAAAGTAGGCAAAAACCGCTGGCTCCCACATGCGGCCCCTGCGCTGCGCTCCGGGGTTCCCTCCGCTCCGGTGCCTTTCGGGGCTTCGCGGCCTCCGGTTTGCTGCGCAAACCTCCATCTCGCGACTTCGGCTCAAGCCGAAGGGCGCTGCGCGCCTGCCCCTACAGACACCTCCACTCGGCCTCCTGAGGTCGCGATGGGTGGTGTCTGGACTATCGCGCATCAAAAGCAACGGCAACGGCAACGGCAAACAAGTTAATTGTTTGGGTGTTTGTTCCGGCCTATTTGCGGGTAGGAGCGGCGGTTCGGCGCCCCGGTTTACCCGCGAATGGCCCAAAAGCTCACCACAAAAACCATTGAATAAAACAACGCCAGTCCAGGCGCCGCCCGTAACTTGCGCCCCATCAGCAGGCCGAGCGGAGGTGTCTGTAGGGGCAGGCGCGCAGCGCCCTTCGGCGTAGCCGAAGTCGCGAGATGGAGGCTGGCGTAGCCAGCCGGAGGCCGCGAGGCCCCGTAAGACACCGCAGCGAGGGAACCCGGTGCGAAGCGCCGGGCCGGATGCAGGGGCGCGCGGCTTTTGGTTACTTTTGGCCAAGACCAAAAGTGACCCGCCGTAAAGGCGGAAAGGTGACCTCCATCTCGCGACTTCGGCTCACGCCGAAGGGCGCTGCGCGCCTGCCCCTACAGACACCTCCACTCGGCCTCCTGAGGTCGCGATGGGTGGTGTCTGGACTATCGCGCATCAAAAGCAACGGCAACGGCAACGGCAACGGCAACGGCAACGGCAAACAAGTTAATTGTTTGGGTGTTAGTTCCGGCCTATTTGCGGGTAGGAGCGCCGAACCGCCGCTCCTGTAGGCACAACGCCGTTCTCAAGAGCGGCGGTGAGCCTGTGTGAGCGGCGGTTCGGCGCCCCGATCTACCCGCGAATGGCCCAAAAGCACTCCACAAAACCACTCAATGAAACAACGCCAGCCCAGGCGCCGCCCGTAGCTTGCGCCCCATCAGCAGGCCGAGCGGAGGTGTCTGTAGGGGCAGGCGCGCAGCGCCCTTCGGCGTAGCCGAAGTCGCGAGATGGAGGCTGGCGTAGCCAGCCGGAGGCCGCGAGGCCCCGTAAGACACCGCAGCGAGGGGACCCGGTGCGAAGCGCCGGGCCGGATGCAGGGGCGCGCGGCTTTTGGTTACTTTTGGCCAAGACCAAAAGTGACCCGCCGTAAGGGCGGAAAGGTGAATCAGCGTCGACAAATCAAACGGATAAGCCCACAAACCTCAAAACCCACAACCACAAACCACAAACCACAAACCACAAAGCCTCACCGCCGCACAGGCCGCTTCTGCAACTTACGCTGCAACGTGCGCCGATGCATCCCAAGGGCCCGCGCCGTCGCGGATATGTTCCCGTCATGCTCGGCCAACACCCGCTGGATATGCTCCCACTGCAGGCGATCCACCGACATCGGGTTCTCCGGCACCAGCGAATCCAGATCCGCATGCTCGGACAACAGCGCCGCCAACACATCATCGGCGTCCGCCGGCTTGCACAGGTAGTTGCAGGCACCGCGCTTGATAGCCTCAACCGCGGTGGCGATGCTCGAATAACCCGTCAGGATCAACACCCGCATTTCAGGGTCCAGCTCCAGCAGCTTGGGCAGCAGCGCCAGCCCGGAATCGCCGTCCATCTTGAGGTCTAGGGTCGCGTAATCAGGCACGTCCTGCTTGGCCAGCACCAACCCCTCCTCGGCCGAGGAGGCGGTGCTCACGCGGAAACCGCGACGGCTCATGGCGCGCGCCATGACGCGGGTGAAGGTGGCGTCGTCGTCCACCAGCAACAAGTGCGGCAGCTCTTCGCCTTCGACCAGGTTTTCTTCGCTCATCGTTCATCTCCTCGCTTGCCATGGGGCAGGCGCAGCTCGGTGAGGGTGCCGCCCTGTTCATGACTATAGAGTTTCACCGAGCCGCCAGCACGGGTCACGCTGGCCTTGCTCAGGAACAGGCCCAGGCCGAAGCCTTTGCCCTTGGTGGTAAAGAAGGGTTTACCGATCGCCTCGGCGATGGCGACGGGAACGCCAGGGCCGTGATCGCGGATCGTGATGATGATGTCCTGGGCGTTCCAGTCCAGGCGCACTTCCAGATCCTCGGGGCAGGCATCGGCGGCGTTGTTAAGCAGATTGAGCAAGGCCTGGGTCAAGTCCGGGGGGGGCGTCAGACGCGGAACCTGGCCATCGCGCAGGCGCTGGAAGCGGTAGGTGGCCTCCGGGCGCATCAGGTGCCAGCGGTTGAGCGCTTCATCCAGCCAGGCGGTCACCTCCTGCTCGACCACGCTCAGACGACGGTTGGCTTCGGCGGCGCGGACCAGTTGCTGCAAGGTCTCCTTGCACAGCTTGACCTGGTCCTGAAGGATCTCCAGGTCTTCCTGCAATTGCGGGTCTGTGTGGTCCTGACGCATTTCATTGAGCAGCACGCTCATGGTCGCCAGAGGCGTGCCCAGTTCATGGGCGGCCCCGGCGGCCTGGGTGGCCACGGCGAGCAGTTGCTCGTCTCGAAGGCTCTCCTCGCGGCGATCGGCGCGCAGTTTCTCCTGGCGACGAAGCTCTTCGGCCATGCGTGCGGCGAAGAACGTGATCACGCCGGCCGCCAAGGCGATGCTCAACCACATGCCATAGACCTGCATCTTTTCCCGGGCCATGGGCAGGGTCTCGAGCGGGTAGAACTGCACCAGCAGCAGGCTATAGGCCACCAGAGCAATGCCAGACAGCACCAGCGAATAGATCCATGGCAAGGTCACCGCGGCGATCGCCAGAGGTACCAGGTAGTAGGAAACGAACGGGTTGGTCGAGCCGCCGGAGTAGTACAGCAAGGCACTGTGGATCAGCAGGTCACAGGCCAGCTGCAGGGCATACTCGAGTTCGGTGACCGGCAACGACAAGCGCAGGCGCAAGGCGGTGAAGGCACACAGCAACGACGACAGGGCCAGTGTGATGGCCAGCGACAGCCAGGGCAGCGGGACCAGTTCGGTCCAGTAGGCCACGCCAACGGAGCCAGCCTGGGCGGCCAGGACCAGGATACGAATGAAGGTCAGACGCCAGAGGTTCTGGCGCGTAGCGGACAGCGGATGTGCGGCAGCGAGCATGAGCTCTCCTGATGAGTGCTCCAGGAAAATCGACCGGAGTATACCGAAGCCAGGCGCCCCGCTGCAGCGATGCGGCAAAGCGCCACACTTTGTCACAGGTTAATGATGGCATTTAGGAACCCACTACACTGTTCCCGGTCTGATGGGCCATGCGCGGGATGGACAATGCCCGCGCCTTTATTTGCCAAGGAGTCCTACATGCACATCCCCCGTCGTGGCACCGCGCTGATCCTGTCCTGTGGCCTGCTGGCCAGCCTGCCGGCGTTGGCGGACGATGCGCCGCGCTACAACCAGGTATCGCTGCGCGCCGAAGTCACCAAGGAAGTGGCGCGCGACTTGATGGTCGTAACCCTGTACAGCGAAGCCCAGAACAACGACCCAGGCAAGCTGGCCAAGGAAATCACCGAGACCATGAACAAAGCCGTGCAGCAGGCACGCCAGGTCAAGGACGTGAAGATCAGCCAGGGCAGCCGCAACAGCTACCCGGTCTATGACAGCAAAGGCCAGAAGATCACTGGCTGGCGCGAACGCGCCGAACTGCGCCTGGAAAGCGCCGACTTCCCAGCCCTGTCCAAACTCACCGGGGAACTGCTCCAAGACCTGAAAATGGGCGGCATGGACTTCTCCATCGCCCAAGCCACCCGCAAGAGCAACGAGGACGCCCTGCTCAAGGAGGCCGTCGACGCCTTCAAGGCACGCGCCCAGTTGGCCACCGAAGCCCTCGGCGGCAAAGGCTACAAAGTGGTCAGCCTGAACCTCAACAGCAGCGGCTACCCACGCCCCTACCTGCGCAGCGCGCCGATGGCCATGAAGGCCATGGCAGCCGATGAAGCCGCTCCCGCGCCGGACATCGAAGCCGGTACCAGCGAAGTCAGCATGAACGCCGATGGCCTGATCGAAGTCCAGATGCCCTGATCGACCTCAGTGAACCGAAGCGACGGGTGCAATGCCCGTCGCTTTGATGTCATTTCCAGAACTGACAGTTTCAAAGCCTCATTCCTACAGCGCTATAGCTGCTTTCCTATTGACTTCAAAGTTGAAAAAGATCTGGCAAATTGCCTGCAAAAAACCAGCGCAAACGTTCAACTTTCATGAAAATTACATGGATGCGACATCCATGTACGTTAGTCCCACAATTTTGACGTCAACTATCCCTCTGCCTGTTGCATTGGCGATCTACCCTGCATAAGTATCCGCAGGTCGGCTCACGAGGCCGCCTCAATCGAAAAATGACAACAATGAGGCCACCATGCTCAAACACGCAGTCATTCCGTTCCTGGTCAGCGCAGGCTTGCTCGCCAGCGCACCCTCCGCGCTAGCCGCGACCAACCTGGTGTTCTGCTCCGAAGGCAGCCCCGCAGGCTTCGACCCGGGCCAATACACCACAG
The DNA here is from genome assembly GCF_008124495.1 of Pseudomonas sp. CK-NBRI-02. Classification (NCBI taxonomy): domain Bacteria; kingdom Pseudomonadati; phylum Pseudomonadota; class Gammaproteobacteria; order Pseudomonadales; family Pseudomonadaceae; genus Pseudomonas; species Pseudomonas sp. CK-NBRI-02. Next base: position 41,883 of record NZ_VSJH01000001.1, read on the forward strand.
GAACCGACTTCGACGCCTCGGCCGAAACCGTCTTCAATCGCCTCACCCAGTTCGAGCGCGGCGGCACCGCGGTCATTCCGGGGCTGGCAACCAAGTGGGACGTCTCCGACGACGGCAAGACCTACACCTTCCACCTGCGTGAAGGCGTCAAGTTCCACACCACCGACTTCTTCAAGCCGACCCGCGAGTTCAACGCCGACGACGTGCTGTTCACCTTCAACCGCATGCTCGACAAGAACCATCCGTTCCGCAAAGCCTACCCCACCGAATTCCCCTACTTCACCGACATGGGCATGGACAAGAACATCGCCCGTCTCGAAAAGGTCGACGATCACACCGTACGCTTCACCCTCAACGAGGTGGACGCCGCCTTCATCCAGAACCTGGCCATGAGCTTCGCCTCGATCCAGTCCGCCGAGTACGCCGACCAGTTGCTCAAGCAGGGCAAGGCCGCCGACATCAACCAGAAACCGATCGGCACCGGCCCGTTCGTGTTCAGCAAGTACCAGAAGGACGCCCAGATCCGTTTCAAGGGCAACAAGGACTACTGGAACCCCGATGACGTGAAGATCGACAACCTGATCTTCGCCATCAGTACCGACGCCTCGGTACGCATGCAGAAGCTCAAGAAGAACGAGTGCCAGGTCACTCTGTTCCCACGCCCTGCCGACATCGAGCCGCTGAAGAAAGATCCGAAACTTCAAATGCCTGAACAGGCCGGCTTCAACCTTGGCTACATCGCCTACAACGTGATGGACAAGATCAAGGGCAGCAACGAAGCCAACCCCCTGTCCCAGCTGAAGGTTCGCCAGGCACTGGACATGGCGGTGAACAAGCAGCAGATCATCGAATCGGTGTACCAGGGCGCAGGCCAACTGGCGGTCAACGCCATGCCGCCGACGCAGTGGTCCTACGACACCTCCATCAAGGATGCCAAGTACGACCCGGAGAAAGCCAAGCAACTGCTCAAGGAAGCCGGCATCAAGGAAGGCACCGAGATCACCCTGTGGGCCATGCCCGTGCAGCGCCCCTACAACCCCAACGCTAAGTTGATGGCCGAAATGCTCCAGTCCGACTGGGCCAAGATCGGCATCAAGGCCAAGATCGTCAGCTACGAGTGGGGCGAGTACATCAAGCGTTCCAAAGGCGGCGAGCAAGGCGCCATGCTGATCGGCTGGAGCGGCGACAACGGTGACCCCGACAACTGGCTGGGTACCCTCTACGGCTGCGATGCCATGGATGGGAACAACTTCTCCAAGTGGTGCTACAAGCCCTACGACGACCTGATCAAGCAGGCCAAGGCCACTTCCGACCAGGCCAAGCGCACCGAGCTGTATCAAAAAGCGCAACACATCCTCAAGGAGCAAGTGCCGATCACGCCGATCGCTCACTCCACTGTCTATCAGCCGATGAGCGACAAGGTGAAGGACTTCAAGATCAGCCCGTTCGGCCTGAACTCCTTCTACGGCGTCAGCGTGGAGAAATAGGGCCAGCCCCTGCGCCGTGGGCCTGAGCGCCCACGGTGACATTCCGCGCCACGAGCGCCCCCCAGAAACAAGCGCCCTCCCGATGCCACCCGCAGCGGGATCGGATTCCTGTTGCCGCGATTCCTACAAGGTTGCGGCACGACAGATGCAAAAGGACTAGCCATGCGCCCCATCACTCTCCTCGGCACCCTGCTCGGCCTCGGCCTGATGACCCAGGCCCCCGACCTGCTCGCCAAGAACCTGGTGTTCTGTTCCGAAGGCAGCCCGGCCGGCTTCGACACCGCCCAGTACACCAGCGCTACCGACAACGATGCCGCCGAGCCGATCTACAACCGCCTGGTCGAATTCGAGCGAGGCGGCACTGCCGTGCATCCGGCGCTGGCGACCTTCTGGGAGATCTCCGAGGATGGCATGCGCTACACCTTCCACCTGCGCGAAGGCGTCAAGTTCCATGGCAACAAGGACTTCACGCCAAGCCGTGATTTCAGCGCCGACGACGTGCTGTTCACCTTCAATCGCATGCTCGACAAACGACACCCCTTCCGCAAGGCCTACCCCACCGAGTTCCCGTACTTCGTCAGCATGGGGCTGGACAAGAACATCGCCAAGGTCGAAAAGACCGACCCGCTGACGGTGGTGTTCACCCTCAACAGTGTCGATGCCGCGTTCATCCAGAACCTCGCCATGAGCTTCGCCTCGATCCTCTCCGCCGAATACGCCGACCACCTGCTGGCCGAAGGTCGCGCCAGCGACATCAACCAAAAGCCGATCGGCACCGGCCCGTTCGTGTTCCAGCGTTACCAGAAGGATTCGCAGATTCGCTACAAGGGCAACCCGGCCTATTGGGCGCCGGAGCAGGTCAAGCTCGACAACTTGGTGTTCTCCATCAACATCGACCCTTCGGTACGCATCCAGAAACTCCGCCGCAACGAATGCCAGGTCACCTTGCATCCCCGCCCCGCCGACCTGCCGGCGATCAAGGCCGACAGCAAGCTGAGCGTGCTGCACAAGCCGGGCTTCAACCTTGGCTATATCGCCTACAACACCCAGCATCCGCCCTTCGATCGCCTCGAGGTACGCCAGGCCATGGACATGGCCGTGAACAAGCAGGCGATCATCCAGGCCGTGTACCAAGACTCCGGCCAGGCGGCGGTCAACGCCATGCCGCCGACTCAGTGGTCCTATGACAAAACCATCAAGGACGCAGGTTTCAACCCGGCCAAAGCCCGCGAACTGCTCCAGGCCGCCGGCGTCAAGGAGGGCACCGAAGTGACCCTGTGGGCCATGCCGGTACAGCGGCCCTACAACCCCAATGCCAAGCTGATGGCCGAGATGCTCCAAGCCGACTGGGCCAAGGTCGGCATCAAGGCCAGGATCGTCAGTTACGAATGGGGGGAATACCTCAAGCGCATGAAAAACGGCGAGCACGACATCGCCCTGATCGGTTGGACCGGCGACAACGGCGACCCGGACAACTGGCTGGGGACTCTGTACAGCTGCGATGCCATCGGCAGCAACAACTACTCCCTGTGGTGCGACCGAGAGTACGACACGCTAGTCAAGCAGGCCAAGCAGGTCACCGACCGCGAACAGCGCACCCGGCTCTATCAGCAAGCCCAGCAACGTCTCAAGCAACAGGTGCCGATCACCCCGGTGGCCCACTCCACGGTCAACCAGCCGATCAGCGCCAAGGTCAAGGACTTTCGCGTCAGCCCCTTTGGACGCAACGACTTTTCCGGTGTGAGTGTTGACTGATTAGCCCCTCTCTTCGCGAGTAAACCCGCTCCCGCACTGATCACCGCCCCTGCGGCAGCGGGTTTATCCATGAACAGACCGGCACCGCCAGCACAACGCCCCCGACTCTGCCCGGCGATCCCGCGGCACCCCTGGCAACACCGCAGCAAAACCCCAAGCCCACAAGGCGCGGGAATAACTAGAAATAGAAAGGGAGCTTCACCTTGAGACGTACAACCTTTACCGCACTGGCCCTGTCGTTAGGCGCATTGTCCGCCACAGCCCAGGCCGAACCCGTCAGCCAGGACTTCGTCCCGGTCACCCTCAAATCCAGCAGCGAGCAGGCCGAAGCCACAGGCTTTCTCGAAGGCCAGAGCCTGACCGGCAGCACGCGCAACTGGTACGCCCGCGAACGCGCCACCCGCGCACCGCTGTTCAGGTACTACAAGAGCGACGGCACTCTGCACCGGACTCACAGCCGTGACAACTGGGTGCAGGGCACCATCCTGAATTACAGCTCAGGCTTCACCCAAGGCACCGTGGGCTTCGCTGTCGAAGCCGCCGGCTACAACGCCATCGCCCTCGAGCGTGGCCGCGCCGCGGTGGCCGGGCCGAACAACCGCACGCTGACCCACAGCGATGGCGACGTGATCGGCCAGTGGAGCAAGATGGGCTTGGGCAACGTCAAGGCACGGGTATCCAACAGTACCCTTACCGTGGGCCGTCAGTCGGTGGACACGCCGATGATTTCCTACATCGGCAACCGCGCGTTGCCGTCGAGCTTCCAGGGTGCATTCCTGCACAGCGCCGAATTCGACAACCTGTCGTTCGACCTGGGCACCTTCGACCGCGTCTCGCCCCGTACCGAGCAGAGCTTGAGCAAGTTCCGCAGCGAGTATGGCAATGGCGTGGAAACCGACCGTGCCAGCACAGCCGGGGTCAACTACCAGCCGTTCAAGAGCCTCTCCACCAGCCTCTACGCCACCAAGGTCGACGACTTCTGGAACCAGTACTATTTCGGCGCCAACCACGTGCTGGGCGACAGCGCGGTGCTGAGCCTGACCACGGGCCTGAACTACTACAAGACCGTGGATACCGGCAGCAAGAAGATGGGCGAGATCGACAACGACACCTACAGCCTGTCGTTCGGCCTCACCCATCAGGCCCACACGCTCAGCGCCTCCTGGCAACAGGTCAACGGCAACGAGTACTTCGACTACCTGCACGAAACCAACGGCATCTACCTGGCCAACTCGCTGCTGTCGGACTTCAACGGCCCCAACGAGAAGTCCCTGCAGATCTCCTACGTGCTGAACATGGCCCCCTATGGCGTGCCGGGCTTGAAGTTCAACGTCTACAACGCCCGTGGCTGGGGTATCGACGGCACCCACTACCGGGGCGATGCCTACGACGTCAAAGGCATGGATGGCGAGACCCACTACGAGTGGGGCATCGGTACCAGCTACGCCGTGCAGAGCGGTCCGCTGAAAGACACCAGCATCCGCGCCACCTACACCGCGCACCGCGCCAGCAAAGCCCAGGCCGACGGTAGCCTGGACGAGCTGCGTATCGTCACCACCATTCCATTCAACATCCTCTGACCCCCGCGCCGGCCCGCCTTGTGCGGGCCGAAGCGCTACGCTGGAACAATCTGCAGGGAGGTTTCATGACATCGCTACCATTACGTGCCGCCCTGGCGGCCGTCCTTCTCGGCGCCGCGACCCAGCTCGCGGCCAAGCCGTTGGTGGTGTGCACCGAGGCGAGCCCGGAAGGCTTCGACATCGTCCAGTACACCACCGCGGTCACCGCCGACGCCTCGGCCGAGACGCTCTTCAATCGCCTGGTCGACTTCAAGCCCGGTACCACCGATATCCAGCCGGCGCTGGCCAAAAGCTGGGACATCAGCCCGGACGGGCTGACCTACACCTTCCACCTGCGCGAAGGCGTCAAGTTCCACACCACCCCGTACTTCAAACCCACACGCGACTTCAATGCCGATGACGTGCTTTGGAGCCTCAACCGCCAGCTTGACCCGAAGCATCCCTGGCACGACAAGACCAGCGTCGGCTATCCCTACTTCGAGAGCATGGCCTTCAAGGACTTGCTCAAGTCGGTAAGCAAGACCGACGACCACACCGTGGTGATCACCCTGACCCGTCCGGAAGCCCCCTTCCTGCGCGACATGGCCATGGCCTTCACCTCGATCTACTCCGCCGAGTACGGCGACCAGTTGCTCAAGGCCGGCAAGACTGGCGAGCTCAACAGCAAGCCGATCGGCACCGGGCCGTTCATCTTCCAGCGCTACAACAAGGACGCCCAGGTTCGCTACAAGCCCAACCCGGATTACTTCCGGGGCAAACCACCGGCAGACGCGTTGATCTTCGCCATCGCCACCGACAGCAACGTGCGTCTGCAAAAGCTGCGTGCCAACGAGTGTCAGATCGCCCTGTATCCAAAGCCGGACGACGTGCCGGCGATCAAGGCCGATCCGAAACTCAAGGTTGCCGAGATCGAGGCACTGGTCACCGGTTACATCGCCATGAACACAGAGCACAAGTACCTGAATGACGTACGGGTGCGCAAAGCCCTCAATATGGCCTTCGACCGTCAGCATCACATTGACCAGCTGTTCGGCAAAGGCAACGCGACCGAGGCGGTCAATCCGTACCCGCATACCATGCTGGGCAACAACGTGACGATCCAGAATCCGCCACGCGACCTGGACAAGGCCCGAGCGCTGTTGAAGGAAGCTGGCGTGCCGGAGGGGACCGTGATGAGCCTCTTCACCCGCAACGGTGGCGGGCCGACCAACCCCAACCCGCGGCTGTCCGCCGAGATGCTCCAGGCGGATCTGGCCCAGATCGGCATCAAGCTGGACATCCGGGTGATGGAATGGGCCGAAATGCTGCGCCGTGCCAAAGCCGGTGAAGCCGACCTGGTGTCTGCCGGCTGGGCCAGCGACAACGGTGACCCGGACAACTTCCTCGGCCCGTTGCTCAGCTGCGAGGCTGCAAAGAACGGTGAGAACTACGCCCGCTGGTGCAACAAGACGTTCCAGGATCTGATCACCCGCGCACGCACGATCACCAAGGATGAAGAGCGCGGATGGGTCTATGCCGAGGCCATGAGGGTGTACGATGACGACCAACCCTGGATCAACATGGCCCATCCCAAGATGTTCACCGCCATGCGTGACAACGTGGAGGGTTACGTGATCAACCCTCTGACCAACAACAACTTCGCCACCACCAAGGTGAAGTAACACAACAACAACGACCGCCGGCGACCCACACGGGAACCGGCGGCACCGCCTGACCGGCTTAATGAGGTACACCCGACGATGTTGAGTTTTATTGCCCGGCGCCTCGGCTTGCTGATTCCGACCTTCTTCGGCATCACCCTGCTGACCTTCGCGCTCATACGCCTGATCCCCGGCGACCCGGTGGAAGTGATGATGGGCGAACGCAGGGTCGACCCTGAAATGCACGCCCAGGCCATGGAGCGCCTGGGCCTGAACAAACCGCTGCCGGTGCAGTACGTGGATTACATCGGCAAGCTGGCCCAGGGCGACCTGGGCGAGTCCCTGCGCACGCGTGAGAGCGTGTGGAACGAATTTCTCACCCTGTTCCCCGCCACCCTCGAACTGGCCTTCGCCGCCTTGCTGTTCGCTGGCATCGTTGGCTTGTTGGCCGGGGTGATCGCCGCGCTCAAGCGCGGCTCGCTGTTCGACCACGGGGTCATGGGCGTCTCGCTGGCGGGCTACTCCATGCCGATTTTCTGGTGGGGCCTGATCCTGATCATGTTCTTCTCGGTGAGCCTTGGCTGGACGCCGGTCTCAGGGCGGATCGACCTGCTCTACGACATCGAGCCGAAAACCGGCTTCATGTTGATCGACACATTGCTCAGCGACGAGGAAGGCGCGTTCAAGGACGCCGTCATGCACCTGATCCTGCCGGCCATCGTGCTGGGCACCATCCCCCTGGCAGTGATCGCCCGCATGACCCGCTCTTCAATGCTCGAAGTCCTGCGCGAAGACTACATCCGCACCGCCCGCGCCAAGGGCCTGTCGCCCAGCCGCGTGGTGTTCATCCACGGCCTGCGCAACGCACTGATCCCGGTGCTGACGGTGTTCGGCCTGCAGGTCGGCACCTTGCTCGCCGGTGCCGTGCTTACCGAAACCATCTTCTCCTGGCCGGGCATCGGCAAGTGGCTGATCGAAGCCATCGGCGCCCGTGACTACCCCGTGGTCCAGAACGGCATCCTGCTCATCGCCTGCCTGGTGATCCTGGTCAACTTCGTCGTGGACATCCTCTACGGCCTGGCCAACCCACGCATCCGTCATCAGCGCTGAGGCCCAAGCCATGACTAGCCCTATTCCAAAATCCGTCACACCGGCCAGCCCAGTGGACCAGAGCCTGCTCTACCCTTCCCCGTACAAGGAATTCTGGCAGGCGTTCTCGCGCAACAAAGGCGCCGTGGCCGGCCTTGCCTTCATGTGCCTGATCGTGTTCTGCGCACTGTTCGCCCCCTGGATCGCGCCGCACAACCCGAGCGAACAATACCGCGACTTCCTGCTCACCCCGCCGGTGTGGCTCGAAGGCGGTACCTGGCAGTTCATCCTCGGCACCGACGAGCTCGGCCGGGACCTGCTTTCACGCCTGATCCAGGGCGCGCGGCTGTCGCTGCTGATCGGCCTGTCGTCAGTGGTGATGTCGCTGATCCCTGGCATCCTGCTGGGCCTGCTGGCCGGATTCTTCCCGCAAATCCTCGGCCCTTCGATCATGCGCCTGATGGACGTGATGCTGGCGCTGCCATCGCTGCTGCTGGCCGTGGCCATCGTCGCCATCCTCGGCCCTGGCCTGATCAACACCGTGATCGCCATCGCCATCGTCTCGCTGCCCTCCTACGTACGCCTGACCCGCGCGGCGGTGATGGGCGAGCTGAACCGTGACTACGTCACCGCCGCACGTCTGGCCGGAGCCGGCCTGCCGCGCCTGATGTTCGTCACCGTGCTGCCCAACTGCATGGCGCCGCTGATCGTACAGGCCACCTTGAGCTTCTCCTCGGCGATCCTCGACGCCGCCGCCCTGGGTTTCCTGGGCCTGGGCGTGCAGCCGCCGACGCCCGAATGGGGCACCATGCTGGCCTCGGCCCGCGACTACATCGAGCGCGCCTGGTGGGTGGTGAGCCTGCCGGGCCTGACGATCCTGCTCAGTGTGTTGGCAATCAACCTGATGGGCGACGGCCTGCGCGATGCGCTGGACCCGAAACTCAAGAACGCCGCCTGAGGAGAACGCCATGTCACTGTTGCAGATCAACAACCTGAACGTGCGCTTCGGCGACGCCAACGCCGTACCCGTGGTGGACGGCCTGGACCTTGCGGTGGACGCCGGCGAAATCCTCGCCATCGTCGGCGAGTCCGGCTCCGGCAAGTCGGTGACCATGATGGCCCTGATGGGCCTGATCGACGCCCCCGGGCGCATCACCGCCGACGTGCTCAATTTCGACGGCACCGACATGCTCAAGCTGAGCGGCCGGCAACGGCGCAAGGTCGTGGGCAAGGACATCGCCATGGTCTTCCAGGACCCGATGACCGCCCTGAATCCCAGCTACACCGTGGGCTACCAGATCGAGGAAGTCCTGCGCCAGCACTTGGGCCTGAAGGGCAAGGCCGCTCGACAGCGGGCCCTGGAGCTGCTCAAGAAAGTCGAGATCCCGGCTGCCGAAAGCCGTCTGGACGCCTATCCCCACCAGCTCTCCGGCGGCATGAGCCAACGTGTGGCGATCGCCATGGCAATTGCCGGCGAACCTAAGCTGCTGATTGCCGACGAACCGACCACGGCGCTGGATGTGACCATCCAGGCGCAGATCATGGAACTGCTGGTGAACCTGCAGAAAGAGCGCAACATGGCGCTCATTCTCATCACTCACGACCTGGCCGTGGTGGCCGAGACCGCAAAGCGCGTATGCGTGATGTATGCCGGCCAAGCCGTGGAAGTGGGCCAGGTGCCGGAGCTGTTCGACGTCCCCGCTCACCCCTACAGCGAGGCCTTGCTGGCTGCCATCCCCGAGCACAGTATCGGGGCCGAGCGCCTGGCCACGCTGCCAGGCATCGTGCCAGGGCGTTACGACCGGCCCAAGGGCTGTCTGTTGTCGCCGCGCTGCCCCTACGTGCAGGAAAACTGCCGCCAGCAGCGTCCGCCCCTCGATCCCCAGGCCCATAGCCTGGTGCGTTGCTTCTATCCGCTGAACCAGGAGGTGGCGTGATGACCGTCGTCCTATCCGCCCGTGAGCTGACCCGCCATTACGAAGTCTCCCGCGGCCTGTTCAAGGGCCATGCGCTGGTGCGCGCCCTCAATGGCGTGTCATTCGAACTGGAGGCCGGCAAGACCCTTGCCGTGGTCGGCGAGTCCGGCTGCGGCAAGTCCACCCTGGCCCGAGCCCTGACGCTGATCGAGGAGCCGTCCTCCGGCTCCCTGCAGATCGCCGGAACGGAGGTCAAAGGCGCCAGCAAGGCTGAGCGCAAGCAACTGCGCCGCGACGTGCAGATGGTCTTCCAGAGCCCTTACGCCTCGCTCAACCCGCGGCAGAAGATCGGTGACCAACTCGCAGAACCCCTGCTGATCAACACCTCGCTGAGCAAGACCGAACGCCGCGAGAAAGTGCAGAAGATGATGGAGCAGGTCGGCCTGCGTCCGGAGCACTACCAGCGCTATCCGCACATGTTCTCCGGTGGCCAGCGCCAGCGCATCGCCCTGGCCCGGGCGATGATGCTGCAGCCGAAAGTACTGGTGGCCGACGAGCCGACGTCGGCCCTCGACGTGTCGATCCAGGCACAGGTGCTGAACCTGTTCATGGACCTGCAGAAGGAGTTCAACACCGCCTACGTGTTCATCTCCCACAACTTGGCGGTAGTGCGACACGTGGCCGACCAGGTGCTGGTGATGTACCTGGGACGACCGGCGGAGATGGGACCGAAGGAGGATATCTACGAGAAGCCCCTGCACCCTTATACCCAGGCGCTGCTGTCGGCGACTCCGGCGATTCACCCCGATCCACTCAAGCCGAAGATCCGTATCGCCGGTGAGCTGCCCAACCCACTCAATCCACCGGACGGCTGTGCGTTCCACAAGCGCTGCCCGTATGCCACCGAGCGCTGCGCCAAAGAAATACCAGCGTTGAGACAAGTGGGTACGCGGCAGGTGGCCTGCCACTACGCCGAGCAGTTTCTCTAGATCGGTCTAGACCTGTTCGCGGGTAAACCCGCTTCCACCAGGATCATCGCTCCCCCTGTGGAAGCGGGTTAGCCGTGAACAGGCCGCACAGTGGCCCTGTGCCTCAATGCATGAAGAACCAGATCAAAATGATCACCGGAATCGGCACCCCAATCATCCAAAGCAGTATCGAGCGCATGGCCTTTCTCCCGTTCGTTGGTGAAAAGACAGCTGCAGTGCCCATGCCAGCCTCACTGAAAAATCACCCTCAGCGTAATCAACGGCTTAGCCGACAAGCCGCTTGGCAACACCGTGCAATATGCCGGATCCGCAGCCTTGCGCCAGGGTGTTCTGCAATGCACTATCAGTGTCCATGACCGCCACTACCCTCCCCGACGGCCCCGAGCAAACCCCGCTCACCGCCGACACCGTGTTGCGCTACCACCTGTGCTGGAAGCACCGCGACCTCGACGGCGTCATGGCGCTGTACCACCCCGACATCCAATACCACGACTTCTTCCAGAACCGCGTGCTCGGCATCGATGAGCTGCGCGATTACGTTCGCGCCTCGCTGCCCCACCAGGTCGGCGAAGACATCGTACACAGCGACCGCATCCGCGTGGACGGCTGCACGGCATTCATCCAGTACGAAGTCACGGTCCAGGGTGGTGACGGATTGGTGGCGTTCCAGGCCAGCGAGGCGATCACCGTCAAGGATGGGCTGATCTGGCGTATCAACGAATACGCCACCTTGGTGCGTCGTGATGCCCAAGGCGCCCGCCGCGCCAACCCGCGTTCGGCCACCAGCCGCCTGGGCCTTTCACCGCGCCAGCTCTCCACCATGGCCCAGGACCTGGAGCACTACTTTCAGCGACAGCGCCCCTACCTTGACCCGGAGCTGGACCTGCAACAGGTCGCCGACCACAGCGGTTACAGCCGCAATCAGATTTCCTACCTGCTCAACCAGGTGCTCGGCCAAAGCTTCTACCGCTACGTCAACCAGGCCCGCCTGCAACATCTGTTGGCCAGCCTCGACGCCCAGCACGCGACAACCCCGGTCGACGATCTGGCCTTTGCCGCGGGTTTCAATTCGCTGTCGGCGTTTTATAAGTGCTTCCGCGAGCACACCGGTTTGTCGCCCAAGGCCTATGTGAAGCAGATTTCCCTGCGTGCACGCACGTAAGACAACCCTCCCCACACGCCACTAGGATCGCCCGCAGACCTTTACGGATGTGGAGCCGAACCCGATGCAAGCCTGGCGTACGATCAGCCTTTGGATGGACCAGCTCGAGGAGCCACTCTGCGCCCGCCCGGCCCTGGACCAGGACCTGGAGGTGGATGTATGCATCATCGGCGCCGGCTACACAGGCCTATGGACCGCCTATTACCTCAAGCGCCAGGCGCCACAACTGAACGTCGCGGTGATCGACGCCAATATCGCAGGTTACGGCGCCTCGGGTCGTAATGGCGGCTGGCTGATGGGCAACCTGCTGGGCGAGGACCGGATGCTCGCCACCCTCTCGCCCCAGCAACGCCGCGCCAGCACCGATTTGCTGCATGACATCCCCAACGAGGTCCACAGCGTCCTGCAACGCGAAGGCATCGACTGCGACTACCGCAAAGGCGGCGTGCTCTATTGCGCCGCCCGTTACCCGGAGCAGGAACGCAGTCTGCGTGCCTACCTGGATGACCTCTATCGCCAAGGCATGAATGAAGACGACTACCGCTGGCTGGGGCCTGAGGCGTTGAATGGCCAACTGCGGGTAAGCAATGCCTATGGCGCGATCTTCAGCCCGCATGTCGCTACCCTCCAGCCGGCCAAACTCGTGCGCGGCCTGGCCCGTGCGGTCGAACGCCTGGGCGTACCGATCTACGAGAACACCCCGGCCATCGACTGGCGAACCGGCGAGGTACGTACGCCCCAGGCGACGATCCGCAGCCAGTGGATCGTGCCAGCCGTGGAAGGCTACGCCGCCAGTCTGCCGCCGCTGGGACGTCATCAGTTGCCCGTGCAGAGCCTGCTGGTGGCCACCGAACCCCTGCCTGAATCGACCTGGGCACAGATCGGCCTGGATCAGGGCCAGGCCTTCAGCGAGGGCAGCCGCCAAGTCACCTATGGCCAACGCACCGCCGACAACCGCCTGGTATTCGGTGCCCGTGGCGGCTACCGCTTCGGCGGCCGGCTGCGGGAAGACTTCAGCCTTACCGACAGCGAGATCGCCCTGCGCCGCTACCTGTTCGGCGACCTGTTCCCACAGCTCAAGGACGTGCGCATCACCCATTCCTGGGGCGGCAACCTGGGCATGGCCCGGCGCTTCCACCCGCACATGCTGTGCGATCGCCAGCGCAGCATTGCGTTGTCGGGCGGCTATGGCGGCGAAGGCGTCGGCGCCACCAACCTGGGCGGACGCACCCTGGCTGCGCTGATACTCGGCCAGCACAACGCCCTGACCGCGCAGCCTTGGGTGTACGACAACCGCCCGCTGTCGAGCTTGGCCAGCTGGCCGCCCGAGCCCTGCCGCTGGCTGGGCTACAACGCGATCATCCGAAGCTTCGTGCACGAGGACCAGACCCTCGCCCAGCCCGGCAGCGCTCCTTGGCGAAGGCGCCTGGCCAGCACGCTTGCCGACTTCATGGAAGGCTTCATGCGCTGATTCAACCCAAACCAACACACAGGATCCAAGGTCATGAGCATCACCCAGTTCAAGCACACGGGCAGCGTCACCCTGGAAAGCACCAGTCCTGTCGCCGTCCCTCTCGGCGAGCCGGTCGCGGTCACCTCCGTGACCTGCGTCGAGCGCAACGACGGCGTCGAAACCGGCATCTGGGAGTGCACCCCGGGGCGCTGGCGGCGGCAGATCGTGCAGCAGGAGTTCTGCCATTTCATCAAGGGCCGCTGCACCTTCACCCCCGACGGTGGCGAGCCCTTGCTCATCGAAGCCGGCGACGCCCTGATGCTGCCGGCCAACAGCACCGGCACCTGGGATATCCAGGAAACAGTGCGCAAGACCTACGTTCTGATTTTCTGATCCGACGATCGCCTGCCGCCCTTCGATAACAACAAGCACAGCAAGGTATACCGGACATGCGCACCCTCCTGCTCGCCCCTCTGATGCTCGCCACCTGCGTGGCCAACGCCGCCGACTCGGTGAAGATCTACAACTGGTCCAGCTACATCGCCCCCGACACCCTCAAGCAGTTCCAGCAGGCCACCGGCATCCAGCCGACCTATGACGTGTTCGACAGCAACGAGACCCTCGACGGCAAGCTGATGACGGGCAACTCCGGCTACGACGTGGTGTTCCCCTCCAACCACTTCATGGCCCGGCAGATCCAGGGCAAAGCCCTCAAGCCGCTGGACAAGAGCCAGTTGCCCAACTGGCATAACCTCAACCCGGTGCTGCTCAAGGCGCTGGAGGTGAACGACCCGGGCAATCGCTATGGCTTCCCCTACCTCTGGGGCAGCACGGGCATTGGCTACAACATCGACAAGGTCAAGGCGGTACTGGGCGACAATGCGCCGGTGGATTCCTGGGACCTGATCTTCAAGCCCGAGAACATTTCCAAACTCAAAAGCTGCGGCGTTGCCGTGCTGGACAACGGCCCGGAGCTGCTACCGATCGCCCTGCACTACCTGGGCCTGCCGCACCACAGCCAGAACCCGGCCGATTACGACAAAGCCAAGGCGCTGTTGATGCAGGTGCGGCCGTACATCAGCTACTTCCACTCATCCAAGTACACCGGCGACCTGGCCAACGGCGATGTCTGCGTGGTGGTAGGTTTCTCGGGGGATGTGCTGCAGGCGAAGAACCGCGCCGAAGAGGCGAACAATGGGGTGAAGGTGGGCTACTCGATACCCAAGGAAGGGGCGCCGCTGTGGTTCGACATGGTCGCCATGCCCGCCGACGCACCGGACGAAAAAGCCGGCTACGCCTACATGAACTACCTGTTGCAGCCAGAGGTGATGGCCAATATCAGCGACTATGTGCAGTACGCCAACGGCAACTTGAAGGCAGACAGCCTGGTGGACCCGAAACTCAAGGCCAACAGCATGATCTACCCGAGTGACGAGGTGCTGGGCAAGCTGTATGCCCTGGAGGCGATGCCGGCGAAGATCGACCGCATCCGTACACGGATCTGGACCAGTATCAAAGCAGGCAACTGACAGTCGTCAGCGGCAAGCGGCAAGCGGCTAGAAGAACGGAGCCCGTTCAGGCTCGCGCCGCTTGAAGCTTGCTGCTGGTAGCTTGCCGCTGCTCCTTAGTGATGCTCGCGAGTGGCGCGGAACTTGATGTCCGGCCAGCGCTCTTCCATCAACGATAGGTTCACCCGGGTCGGCGCCAGGTAGGTCAGGTGACCGCCACCGTCGATGGCCAGGTTCTCCATGGCCTTGTTCTGGAATTCCTCGAGCTTCTTCTTGTCGTCGCAGCTGATCCAGCGCGCCGACCAGACGGTGATGGGCTCGTAGGCACATTCGACCTTGTACTCTTCCTTCAGGCGGCTGGCGACCACATCGAACTGCAGCACACCCACGGCGCCGAGGATGATGTCGTTGCTGCGCTCGGGGAAGAACACCTGGGTCGCGCCTTCTTCGGCCAGCTGTTGCAGGCCCTGGCGCAGTTGCTTGGACTTGAGCGGGTCCTTCAGGCGCACGCGGCGGAACAGTTCCGGGGCGAAGTGCGGAATACCCGTGAAGCCCAGCGCCTCGCCTTCGGTGAAGGTGTCGCCGATCTGGATGGTGCCATGGTTGTGCAGGCCGATGATGTCGCCGGCATAGGCTTCCTCGAGCTGTTCACGCTCGGAGGAGAAGAACGTCAGCGCATCGCCGATGCGCAGGTCCTTGCCCAGGCGCACGTGGCGCATCTTCATGCCTTTTTCGTACTTGCCCGAGCAGATCCGCATGAAGGCGATGCGGTCGCGGTGTTTCGGATCCATGTTCGCCTGGATCTTGAACACGAAGCCGGTGAACTTCTCTTCCACAGGCTCGACGGTACGCTCGTGCGCCACGCGGCCCAGCGGACGCGGTGCCCAATCGACAACTGCATCGAGCACATGGTCGACACCGAAGTTGCCAAGGGCGGTACCGAAGAACACCGGGGTCAGCTGACCGTTGATGAACTCGTCCTGGTTGAACTCATGGCAGGCGCCCTGCACCAGTTCCAGCTGCTCGACGAACGAATCGTACTGGTCGCCCAGGTGCGCACGGGCCTCGTCGGAGTCCAGCTTCTGGATGATCTTGGCTTCGGTGCGCTCATGACCATGACCCGGGGTATAGACCACGATGTAGTCGCCGGTGAGGTGGTACACACCCTTGAAGTCGCGGTAGCAACCGATCGGCCAGGTAATCGGCGCAGCCTTGATCTTCAGGACCGCCTCGATCTCGTCGAGCAGTTCGATCGGGTCGCGGATGTCACGGTCGAGTTTGTTGATGAAGCTAACGATCGGCGTGTCGCGCAGGCGGCAGACATCCATAAGGGCGATGGTCCGCGGCTCTACACCTTTACCGCCATCAAGCACCATCAGCGCCGAGTCGACCGCGGTCAGGGTGCGGTAGGTGTCTTCGGAGAAGTCCTCGTGGCCGGGGGTGTCGAGCAGGTTGATCATGTGCTCGCGGTAGGGGAACTGCATCACCGAGGTGGTGATGGAGATGCCGCGCTGCTTCTCCATTTCCATCCAGTCGGAGGTGGCGTGGCGGTCGGACTTGCGCGACTTCACGGTACCGGCGACGGCAATGGCCTTGCCCATCAGCAGGAGCTTCTCGGTGATGGTGGTCTTACCGGCGTCGGGGTGGGAAATGATGGCGAAAGTGCGGCGCTTCGCGACTTCGGCGGCCTGGTTGGTCATGGGAAATCGCCTGACTTGGGATCAAAAAGGGGCAATATCATACCTGAAGTCGGAGCAGGGCCAAAACCCGCCTGAGGCCATTGGGCATCAGCTTTGAATCTTGCGAGTCGCCGGTGTCGCAGAGAGCCTTCAAGCGTGACCGGTGCATGCCCAGCCATATGCGGTTCAAGCTCAAGTGTTCCGCCGAGAGCCTCGACTCAAGCGAATAACAAGAAAATTGCCCAGCCAAGTCGCCGTACGGCAAACCGCCGAATAGCAGGTACTTCAACGCCTCCACGTGCTATCCACGCTTTTTTATCGCGTGATTTTTCTGAAGAGCCAGTGATTAACACTGGCCAAACGCCTCTTCAGATGGGAACCTTTAACGCCTCGGAGACGTCCACTCCCCTGCAACCCGCCTCGGTTCAGGGCGTGTTTCATCTGCATTTCGGGCCCGACGGGGTTCGGCTCATGGCGTGACCGCCTGTCTTCAGTGCGTCACGCTGCTACTCGCGACCACACTGCCTGGCGCCAGGTATGGCGCCCGCCACGGGAGTGTGTTCGCCGACTGAAAAGGAGTCCGCCTGTGGCTGAACGCTATGGCAAAGGGCTGTTGGGATGGGCCGCCGTGCTCGTCATCCTGGCCCTGCTGGTCCACTGGATCGGCATCGATACCTTCGCGCGTTATCGCGAAGACCTTTGGTTCTATCTGCAAGCGCACCTGGTGCTGGTGCTGGCTTCGATGGCGGCGGCGTTAGCCGTGGGTATCCCCGCCGGCATTGCCTTGAGTCGACCGCACAGGGTCGACAAGGCCGAGCGCTTCATGCAGCTGTTCAACGTTGGCAACACCATCCCTCCCCTGGCCGTCCTGGCCATTGCCCTGAGTGTCCTGGGCATCGGCGCAGGCCCTGCGATCTTCGCCCTGTTCCTCGCCTCCCTCCTGCCCATCGTGCGCAACACCTACGAAGGCCTGAAGAACGTCCCCGCCTCACTCAAGGAAGCGGCCACCGGCATCGGCATGACCGCGCGCCAGCAACTTTGGCAGGTAGAGCTGCCCAACGCTGTGCCGATCATCGTCGGCGGTGTGCGCGTGGCCCTGGCGCTGAACGTGGGCACGGCCCCCCTGGCCTTCCTGATCGGCGCCAACAGCCTGGGCAGCCTGATCTTCCCCGGCATCGCCCTGAACAACCAGCCGCAACTGTTGCTGGGCGCAGCCTGCACGGCCTTGCTGGCACTGGCGCTCGATGCCTTGGTGAGCCTTTCCAGCAAGCGCTGGCTGGAACGCGGCCTGTCCCAATAAAAAGAGGGAACCAATGAACAAGAAAATCGCCTTGCTCCTGGGCGCGGCCATGCTATTCGCAGGGCTCTCCCAGGCCGCGGAAAAACCGCTGATTCGCATCGGCGCGCGGGTCTTCACCGAACAGACCGTGCTCGCTGAAATCACCGCCCAATACCTGCGCGCCAACGGCTACACCGTGCGCGTCACCGAAGGCCTGGGCAGCAACATTGCACGCCAGGCCCAGGAAACCGGCCAACTCGACCTGATGTGGGAATACACCGGGGTTTCGCTGGTCTCCTACAACCACATCGACGAACGCATGCCCAGCGCCGAGGCCACCTACGCCAGGGTCAAGGCACTGGACGCCGAGAAGGGCCTGGTCTGGCTAACCCCGTCGAAATTCAGCAACACCTATGCCCTGGGCCTGCCCCAAGCCGTGGCCAAGGCTTACCCGCAGCTCAACACCATCAGTCAGTTGCAGCGGGTGCTGCGCGACGAGCATGAGCGCAACCACCTGGTGGCACTGGACACCGAGTTCGCCAACCGGCCGGACGGCCTGGTGGGGCTGCGCGAGTTGTATGACCTGCCGCTCGACCGGCGCAACATTCGGCAGATGGACGGCGGCTTGGTCTATACCGCGATGCGCAATAACCAAGTCTTCGCCGGCCTGGTGTACACCACCGACGGGCGCCTGAACGCGTTCAACCTCAAGCTGCTCGAAGACGATAAACACTACTTCCCCGACTACACCGCCGCCCCGGTGGTGCGCCAACAGACGCTCGACGCCAACCCGCGCCTGGCCGACCTGCTCAAGCCTCTGGCCGAGCTGCTCGACGACCAGACCATGCGTGCACTCAACGCCAAGGTCGATGTCGAGCACCAGAGCCCGGCGACCGTGGCCGCGGCATTTCTGCGCGAGCACCCGATCAGCGAGGTACAGCCATGAACCTGCTCGATACGTTCACGCATCTGGACTGGTTCCAAGTGCTGCACCTGACCGGCCAGCACATCACCCTGGTGGGCGTGGCCGTGGGCCTGGCGATCTTGGTCGGGGTGCCCTTGGGGGTCTTGATGACCCGCTTCCCATCCTTGGCTGGCCCCCTGCAGGCCAGCGCCACGGTGCTGCTGACCGTCCCTTCGATCGCCCTGTTCGGCCTGCTGCTGCCGTTCTACTCCAAGTTCGGCCAGGGCCTGGGGCCATTGCCCGCGATCACGGCGGTATTCCTTTATTCGCTGCTGCCGATCATGCGTAACACCTACCTGGCCCTGACCAATGTCGAACCTGGCATCCGTGAAGCGGCGCGCGGCATCGGCATGACCTTCGGCCAGCGCCTGCGCATGGTCGAGTTGCCCATCGCGGTGCCGGTGATTCTCGCCGGCGTGCGCACCGCCGTGGTGATGAACATCGGCGTGATGACCATCGCCGCCACCATCGGCGCCGGCGGCCTGGGTGTACTCATCCTCACCTCCATCAGCCGCAGCGACATGTCCATGCTGCTGGTCGGCGCCGTGCTGGTCAGCCTGCTGGCGATCATCGCCGACCTGCTTCTGCAAACCCTGCAACGTGCCCTGACTCCGGAAGGACTGCGTCCATGATCGAACTGAAGAACCTCAGCAAGACCTTCAACGTCAACGGCAAGGACATCAAAGCCGTCGACGCGGTCAGCCTCACCGTCAACGAAGGCGAAATCTGCGTGTTTCTCGGCCCCTCGGGCTGCGGCAAGAGCACAACCCTGAAAATGATCAACCGCCTGATCACACCGACCAGCGGCCAGGTATTGATCAACGGCGAGGACACCAGCGCCCTAGACGAGGTGACCCTGCGCCGCCACATTGGCTACGTGATCCAGCAGATCGGCCTGTTCCCGAACATGACCATCGAGGAAAACATCACAGTCGTCCCGCGCTTGCTGGGCTGGGACAAGCAAAGATGTCACGAGCGCGCCCGCGAGCTGATGCACATGATCAAGCTCGAGCCCAAGCAGTACCTGCAGCGCTACCCGCGTGAACTTTCGGGCGGCCAGCAACAGCGGATCGGCGTGATCCGTGCCTTGGCCGCCGAGGCACCGGTGTTGCTGATGGATGAGCCTTTCGGCGCGGTCGACCCGATCAATCGCGAGATGATCCAGAACGAGTTCTTCGAGATGCAACGGGCGCTGAACAAGACCGTGATCATGGTCAGCCATGACATCGACGAGGCGATCAAGCTGGGCGACAAGATCGCCATCTTCCGCGCCGGCAAACTGCTGCAGCTCGACCACCCGGACACCTTGCTGGCCCATCCGGTGGATGACTTCGTGAGCAATTTCGTCGGCCAGGACAGCACCTTGAAGCGCCTGTTGCTGGTCCGTGCCGAGGATGCCGCAGACAACGCCCCGTCCCTGAGCCCCGAGACGCCCGTGAGCGATGCCCTGGAGCTGATGGACGAGCATGACCGCCGCTACGTGGTGGTCACCGATGCGCAGAACCGGGCGTTGGGATACGTGCGCAGACGCGACCTGCATCGCCAGCAAGGGAGCTGTGGCGATTTCCTGCGCCCGTTCAACGCCACCGCAGCCCACGACGAACACCTGCGCATCCTCCTGTCGCGGATGTATGAGTTCAATCGTGCCTGGTTGCCGGTGCTCGATGCCGAGCAGGTGTTCCTGGGCGAGGTGACCCAGGAGTCCATTGCGGCCTACCTGAGTTCGGGGCGTTCGCGTGGGGGCAAGACCAGTATCGTTTCGCCGGCAGAGGCGGTTGTCGCCCTCTAATAGGCGTGTCGGTTGTGCCGACCGCTTCGCGGGTAAACCCGCTCCTACAGCCAATAGCGTTGTATTTGCGGGAGCGGATTTACCTGCGAATCAGGCACCACTGGTGTCAGAACCCTACACTGGCCTGCACATAGAAGGTGCGCGGCTCCCCCACATAGAGCCCGGCATTGTTGTCGCTGGAGCGGGTGTAGTACTGCTTGTCGAAGAGGTTCTTCACGCCCGCCGCCAGCTTCAGGTTCGATAGCTGCGGTCCGAAGTCATACCCACCACGGGCATGCCAGGTGACATAACCCGGAATATCGCCGAACCGTCCATCGGCACTCGGCTCGGTGATGTAGTTGCCGTTGAACTGGCCATTGGTGATCCCCGTGCCTGGCGAGCGCTGCTTGGACTGGGCATAAGCATCCAGATTCCAGGTCCAGCGGTTCATCTCGTAGCGCAGCCCCGCCGTGGCCACCTGGCGGGAGTAGAACGGCAGGTCACGACCTTTGAAGCCAGGGATCTCGCCTTCATAGGTGGCGCGGGTATAGGTGTAGCCTGCATTGGCCGTCAGCCCTTGCAGGCGTGCATCCAACCCGGACAGGTCATAACGCACGGCGGCTTCGATGCCCTGGTGCTTGGTCGCCCCCAGGTTGGTCCAGCCCACCTCGTTGCTGATGTATTGCAGCTCGTCGTCGAAGTCGATGTAGAACGCGGTCAGCTCGCCCGCGAAATGGCCATCGTCATAACGCGTGCCGATCTCGTAGGTCTTGGCCTTTTCCGGCTCCAGGCCATTGGCGGTGCTGTCGCCTTTACCACCTTGCCCAAGCTGGAAGTACTGCAGGCTGCCGAAAGAGGTCTCGTAGTTGGCGAACAGCTTCCAGGCATCGGACAGGTGATACATCACGCTCAATGCTGGCAGGGGTTCGTTGCTGGTGACACTGCGGTTTTTCTCAGGGACGCGCTGGTAGTCTCCATCCAGCACCGGGCGGTCGCGCCAGTCGGTATTGATGTGCTCGAAGCGAAGGCCGGGGGTGATGGTCCAGTTGCCGACGTCGATCTTGTCGTCGATGTAGTAGGCACTGGCTTCGGTGCCCCCGCTGCGGTCCTGGATGACATGGCCGTCGGAACCCGGGACCGGCGTCGGCACGTTGTCGATCAGCGCCAGCTGCGAAGACTGCTCGCGCATGGCTTCCTTCAGGTAGCGATAGCCGACGCTGACTTCCTGGGTGGTGGGGCCGGCGAAGAAGATCCGCGACAGGCGCGGCTCGATGGCGAAGGTGTGGTAATTGCGCGGGTACGACGACAGGGTCTTCATGGTGCGGTCGGCGATGGAGCTGCCGCGGAAGCTGTCGGTGTAATAGGTCAGCACTTCGAACTGGGTGGCCTCGTCGAGCTGACGCTGCCACTTGAACGACACGTCCTTGCGACGGCCGGCGAAGTAGTCGTAGTCGCGCACCGACTGGAAGGGGTCTTGGTCGAACTGCGCCTGGGTCAGGCCACCGGGCATGTCGGCCCGACCATCGTAGTAATGGAAGTTGAGCCAGAACTCGTCGCTGTCGGTGGGCGCCCAGTGGGTCTTGAGGATGACGTCGTCGATGTCATTGCCATTGTTGCTGCTGCGGTAACCGTTGCCGTTCACGCCGGTATAGAGCAATGCCACACCCATGCCGTTATCGGCAGTGCCGCCGACAAATGCCGACTCGGTGTGTTTCCAGCCGCCATGGCGAGAGGTTTCCAGCGTTGTGGACAACTCACCCGAAGCTTTCTCCGGGATGGCACGGGTCACGAAGTTGATCACCCCGCCGACGTTCTGCGGGCCATAGCGCACGGAGCCTGCGCCGCGAACCACATCGATGCTGTCGAGGTTGCCCGAGGAAATTGGCGCCATGGACAGCTGTGGCTGGCCATAGGGCGCGAACGCGGCGGGGATACCGTCGATCAACACCGTCGAGCGCGGCGACAGGCGTGATGTCAGTCCGCGCACACCCACGTTGAGCGACAGGTCGCTGCCACCGGTGCCATTGGAATCCTGGACCTGCACACCTGGGATGCCGCGCAGCACGTCGCGTACGTTCATCGCGCCCTTTTCCACCATGGCCTCACGACGCACCACGGTGCGCGCGCCGGGATGGTTCTGTACCACGCTCTGCTGGGCATCCCCCAGCCAGTCGCCGACCACTTTGACGTCGGTGGGCGCCAGCTCAAGGCTGCCGGTGGTCAACACGCCTGCGCTCTCGGCCGGCTTGACCACCACGGTGCCCTGGGACAGCTCATAGGTCAGCCCACTGCCTTGCAATAATTGTTGCAGCGCCTGCTCCGGCGCAAGATTTCCCGAGACCGCCGGGGCCTGCTTGCCCGCCACCAGTTCAGGGCTGAAGAACAATTGCAGGTTGGTCTGTTGCCCCAACTGGCTCAAGGCCGAAGCCAGGGGCTGAGCCTGGATTTGGATCGTCGCCGGCGTTTGTTCGGCGTAGGCATTGGCCGTGGCGGCACTGATCGCCAGGGCCAGCGCGAGGGAAGGCAAACGCAGGAAAGGCTTGTTGTTATTCACGTCGTCGAAGAATCCTGAAAGTCCGGATGAACGCCAACCACACGCAAATGGAAATGCTTGGCAGTTGCAGCTGGCGAGGAAGACGAACGAGTGAAAAAAAACCTGAATTTATTTCGCGATAATTTCGCTGGAGCCGTCGCCGTGGGTCTTGATGGCCACCGGCAAGATGCTCGGCAGGGCCCGAAGCAGCGCGTCGGTGTCATCGACACTGAAGGTGCTGGACAGGCGCAGGCCCGCCGCCTTGCCAGGGGCGACGCGCAGTGGCTGGCTGCGGTAACGGGAGACTTCCGCCACCACCTCGGCCAAGGTGGCGTTATCGAACACCAGCTTGCCGTGACGCCAGGCCGTCACGACAGCCGCATCCACAGGGTACGGCGCCACGACCTGCCCTTGCGGATCGATATGCGCGCCCAGGCCCGCGGTGAGCTGCGCCGATGGACCCGAAGCCCCTTCCACCTTGACGGAGCCCTGTTCCACGGCCACCCGGGTGTGCCCGCGGTCCAGGCGCACATCGAAACGGGTCCCGGTTACGGTGACGCGTCCCTGAGCGGTGTCGACCACGAAAGGCCGTGCGCTGTCGTGGGCGACGCTGAACATCACTTCACCCGCTTCGAGCACGACCTGTCGCTGCCCGGCGCTGTACCTCACGCCCAGGCGAGTCGCGCCATTGAGTTGCAGCTGCGAGCCGTCCGGCAGCTCGATATCACGGCGCTCGCCCAAGGCGGTCTGCAGGTCTTCGCTATGGTTTTCGCGGGTGTATTGCCAGCCACGCCAGCCCAATCCAAGGGCGGCGGCGCCCACTCCCGCCGCCAGGGCCTGCTGCAGGAAACGCCGACGGGGCAGATGCCGCACAGGCTCAGGAACGCACAGCGCCTCCAGGCGCTGGGGCGGGATGTGGTCGGCGGCCTGCCACAACCGCTCGAGCAGGCCGTACTCCTGGCGGTGGCGAGGATCGGCCTTAAGCCACTGATGCAAGCGCGCCTGCAGCTGGGTATCTCCCGGCGCATCCTGGATACGCGCGAACCATTCGGCGGCCTGCTCACGCACGTCTTCGGCGCCGGGCTGTTTCATGCAAAGGGTCTCCTGACTCATCGGGTGGACACATCCAGGTGCTCACGCAGATGCCGGAGCGTGCGGATCATATACTTTTCGACCATGTTCTTGCTCAGGCCCATGCGCTCGGCAATCTCCGCCTGGGTCAGCCCCTCGAGCTTCTGCCAGACGAACACCTGCCGGCAATTGACCGGCAGCTCGGCCAGGGCGCGCTCGACGCTGTCGGCCAGTTCCAAGGCATGTACATAGGCTTCCGGATCACCATTGCCTGCGGCGCCTTCATCGAACATCTCCTCTTCCAAGGCCTGGCGCCGGTCCTCACGGCGGTAACCGTCGACGGCAATGTTGCGGGCCGTCTGGTGCAGGTAGGCGCGCGGCTGCTCGATGACCTCTCGCGGGTTTTCCAGCACCCGCACGAAAGCGTCATGGGCGAGGTCCTCGGCCTGTGGACGGTTGCGCAGCTTGCGCGTCCAGGTGCCGATCAGCTCGTGATAGTGATCGAGGAAGCCTTTGTGTCCAGACATGGTCGAGGCCATCTAGGGGCAGGTACAAGGTCGCGAATAGTAATGCTTCTCATAAACGACGGCAAATCAACGATGACCCAGCCCGACCTAGAGATCGGTAACAAAAAATTTATAGGAATTTCGGTCGATCTGACGCGCCCCTCAAGTGGCCATAAATATGAACACTTTGGCGCCATCGATCCGTTACCTTTGCTCGGTCTCGCGTCGCCAAGAGAACACCATGGCGTCTTTTTCGGGGGCTCGCCTCTGAAGGGGGCGGCGCGGTCCATTCCACAATTCTTTACGCTTGGGAACATCAGCCGTTCACACAGGTCGGTTATTCCAGTGGCAGGTGGCCAAAACGCGACGAACGTGCCGGGATTGCCTGTTGATTCTGCATTCCTCACGCCCTAAAGTGCGCGCCGAACGTCCATGCTGGAAACGATCCATCCGGCTCAAGTACTGACGACGAGACAGCAAGGTCACCCGCCGCTCCGCTTCACGGGCACGGTTGACCTTTTTGCTTTCGGCGACATGCCTTGGGAAGTAGGCGAACCAAAGTGGGGATACGGAGGACGTTCAGTTTGCACCACTTAATTTTTCAGTTTGCCCATGGAGTCCCTCAGCATGTCGATCCAGGTCGAAGACTATTTCGCGCGTGACACCTTCCAGAAGATGAAGGCGTTCGCCGACAAGCAGGAAACCCCGTTCGTACTCATCGACACCCAGATGATCAGCCAGGCCTATGACGACCTGCGCGCAGGCTTCGAATTCGCCAAGGTCTACTACGCGGTCAAGGCCAACCCGGCAGTCGAGATCATCGACCTGCTCAAGGAAAAAGGCTCGAGCTTCGATATCGCCTCGATCTACGAGCTGGACAAAGTGCTGGGCCGTGGTGTCACCGCCGACCGCATCAGCTACGGCAACACCATCAAGAAGTCCAAGGACATCCGCTACTTCTACGAGAAGGGCGTGCGCCTGTACGCCACCGACTCCGAGGCGGACCTGCGCAACATCGCCAAGGCCGCACCGGGTTCGAAAGTCTACGTGCGCATCCTCACCGAAGGCTCCACCACTGCCGACTGGCCGCTGTCGCGCAAGTTCGGCTGCCAGACCGACATGGCCATGGACCTGCTGATCCTCGCCCGTGACCTGGGCCTGGTGCCTTACGGCATCTCCTTCCATGTCGGCTCCCAGCAGCGCGACATCAGCGTCTGGGACGCGGCCATCGCCAAGGTCAAGGTCATCTTCGAGCGCCTGAAGGAAGAAGACGGCATCGAGCTCAAGCTGATCAACATGGGCGGTGGTTTCCCGGCCAACTACATCACCCGTACCAACAGCCTCGAAACCTACGCCGAGGAAATCATCCGCTTCCTCAAGGAAGACTTCGGTGACGACCTGCCGGAAATCATCCTCGAGCCAGGTCGCTCGCTGATCGCCAACGCCGGCATCCTGGTCAGCGAAGTGGTGCTGGTGGCACGCAAGTCGCGCACCGCTGTCGAACGCTGGATCTACACCGACGTGGGCAAGTTCTCCGGCCTGATCGAAACCATGGACGAGTCGATCAAGTTCCCGATCTGGACCGAGAAGAAAGGCGAGACCGAAGAAGTGGTCATCGCCGGCCCCACCTGCGACAGCGCCGACATCATGTACGAGCACTACAAGTACGGCCTGCCACTGAACCTGGCCATCGGTGACCGCCTCTACTGGCTGTCCACCGGCGCCTACACCACCAGCTACAGCGCGGTGGAGTTCAACGGCTTCCCGCCGCTGAAGGCCTACTACCTGTAATGCAAGACGGGGCCGCGAGGCCCCGTTTTCATGTGCGCCTTCTTCGTGAGTAAACCCGCCCCATCAAGTCCATTACGGGCCTGGTGGAGCGGATTTACACGAAGGACTGTAAAGACAGACGCCTTCAAGGCTTACGCCTTTGCAGCTCTTGGGCATACCGCGCGGCAAACGCCATCAGCATCGGCCCCGCCTGCTGCAAGGTCACCAAGGCACTGCGCAGAAAATTCAGGTTCCCCTCGACCCGCGCCCGCTCCAACCAAGGCTGGGCCTCGGCCAACTGCCCACGTTCGACCAGTACCATCGCCAGGCTGAACATGCCGCGAAAATCACCCGCCTCAGCCGAACGGCGATACCAGCGCACCGCGCGCACCGGACTGGCAGCGGTGGCGATCCCCTGCTCCAGGTAACGGCCATACAGGTTCATCGACTTGGCATGGCCCAAGTGCGCCGCCTTTTCATAGCAGCTCAACGCCAGAGCCTGGTCCACAGCGACGCCTCTCCCGGTAGCCAGCAGGTTGGCATAGTTGTACAGCCCCCAGTCCAGACCGGCGTCAGCCGCCTGGCGATAGTGAGCAGCGGCCATCCGCAGGTCGCTTTCCCCGCCCCAGCCATGCTCCAGGCATCGTCCCAGCATGTTGTGCCCCATGGCGCTTGCGCCTTGGGCCGCTATAGCAAACCACTGCCGCGCCAGCGCCCGGTCCTGCTCGATGCCGCGGCCATCCAGCAGAATCTGCCCGAGCATCAACTGCGCCTCGACAACCCCCCGTTGCGCCGCGGCCAGGATGGCTTGGGCCGCCTTGCCAGGGCTTTGTTCGAGCATGGCTTGCAGACCTGCGATATCGACGACTTCCTCACGACGCAACTGATATGACACGGCTCAGACCTCGGCCCAGCGGCGCAGCAGGTTGTGATAGGTGCCGGTCAGTTGCAGCAACGACGGGTGATCGGGGACATCGGCGGTCAATTGGCGGATGGCATTGTCCATCTCGAACAGCAAGGTGCGCTGGCTGTCCTCGCGCACCAGGCTTTGGGTCCAGAAAAACGCCGCATAGCGCGCCCCACGGGTAACCGGATTGACCTTGTGCAGGCTGGTGCCCGGATACAGCACCATGTCGCCGGCCGCCAGCTTGACCTGCTGCACACCATAGGTGTCCTGGATGACGAGTTCGCCACCGTCATAGCTGTCCGGGTCGCTCAAGAACAACGTAGAAGAGACATCCGTGCGTATCCGCTCGGCGCTGCCCTTGGGCTGACGCAGCGCGTTGTCGATGTGGAAGCCGAAATTGCCGCCTTCGCGGTAGCAGTTGATCAGCGGTGGAAACACCTTGTGCGGCAATGCCGCAGACATGAACAGCGGATTGCGCCACAGACGATCGATCAAGGCGTTGCCGATCTCCTTGGCCAGCGCGTGCCCTTCTGGCAACTGCAGGTTGTGCTTGGCCTTAGCCGACTGATAACCCGCGGTGACCTTGCCGTCGGCCCAGTCCGCCTGCTCCAGCGCCTCACGGATGCGGGAGAGTTCGTCGGCGTCGAACAGACCGGGAATGTGAAGCAGCATGACGGTGGCACCTGAGAGGTAGTAAGGCTGCCAATGATATTGATTCCCTTTTGCACCACACAAGCCCTGCCAGCCGCTTAAGACGTTTCAGCACAGCAAAACCGTAAAGAGAAATTGTAAAGATTGTAAGTTTCTCGCGACTGTTAACGATTCTCAATTGAGACTCACAATTGCTTGCATTAAGATCCGCCGACTTCAAACCTTGGGGAAGGTTCATCGAAATGCGTCACGTGCCATCTGCTGTGAGTTCACCACGTCTGCTCGCCTCCGCCATCGGCATGGCGATCACCGCCACTTCTGCCTATGCGGCTGATCCTGCTGCCAATAACGCCATTACCCTGGATGCCACCAGCGTCAATGGCAAAGTCGAGCAGGCCAGCACCGACTACAAAGTCGAGAAGGCCTCGTCGCAGAAGTACACAGCACCGCTGGTGGATACACCGCGCTCGATCACCGTGATCCCACAACAGGTCATCAAGGACACCAACGCCCTCACCCTGCAGGATGCCCTGCGTACCGTGCCAGGCATCACCTTTGGCGCTGGCGAAGGTGGCAACCCTCAGGGCGACCGCCCGTTCATCCGTGGCTTCGACGCCCAGGGCGATACCTACCTCGATGGCGTGCGTGACACTGGCGCCCAGACCCGCGAGATCTTCGCCGTCGAGTCGGTGGAAGTCGCCAAAGGCCCAAACTCCGCCATCGGCGGCCGCGGCGCGGCGGGCGGCACCATCAACCTGGTGAGCAAGCGCGCTCACCTGGGCAACTCGTTCGACGCAGGCTACACCTGGGGCAGCGACCAGACCCAGCGCTACACCCTCGACGGCAACTACCAGTTCAGCGATACCGTTGCCGGCCGCCTGAACCTGATGACCCACGACAGCAAGGTCGCCGGTCGCGATAAGGTCAACTACGACCGCTGGGGTATCGCACCGTCCCTGGCCTTCGGCCTCGGCACCCCGACCCGCGTGAACCTCGACTACTACCACCTGGAAAGCGATGACCTGCCAGATTCCGGCATTCCTTACAGCATCCCGCGCGCAGGCAGCAACGCCCGGACCTCGGCTCATCCTGACAAGCCGGTCGATGGCGGTGACAGCGACAATTTCTACGGTCTGACCGGGCGCGATTTCCGCAAGACCCGCACCGATATCGCGACCATCGCCGTCGAGCACGACCTGAGCGACTCGCTGACCATCAAGAACACCCTGCGTCACGGCAACAGCATGCAGGACTACGTCCTGACCCAGCCTGACGACAGCGCGGGCAACGTGAACAACAACGGCGTATGGCGCCGCGCGAACACCCGCGTGGGTAACACCGCCACCACCACCAACCAGACCGACCTGTTCGGCGAATTCTTCGTGGGCGGCTTCAAGAACAACTTCTCCACCGGCGTCGAGTTCACCAAGGAAGATTCGGACCGCCAGAGCTACAAGGTCACCCCCAACAGCAAGATCGAGGATTGCACCGGTCCAAGCCATGGCGGCAGCTGCACCTCGCTGAGCGATCCGAACCCGGACGATGCGTGGGACGGCACCGTGGAGCGTAACTACGCCGGCACCAAGACCAGCAGCAAGACCCGTGCGATCTATGCCTTCGACACCCTGGAGCTGACCCCCCAGTGGCTGTTGAACATGGGCCTGCGCTATGACCACTTCGACACCAAGTTCCGTGGCTACAACGCCGATGGCTCCACCGTCGTCAACAAGGACGGTACCCTGAACAAGGGTCGCGACAAGAGCGAGTTCTTCACCGGCCAGTTGGGCCTAGTGTGGAAGCCGGCGGACAACGGCAGCATCTACGTCTCCTATGCCACCTCCGCGACCCCGCCAGGTGCCATGCTCGGTGAAGGTACCGAAGCCAACCCGCTGTCGGGTACCGCGAACCGTGGTGGTCAGATCCTGAGCAGCGACATGGAGCCGGAAGAGACCACCAACTACGAGATCGGCACCAAGTGGGACCTGCTCGACGAGCGCCTGTCGCTGGCCGCTGCCGTGTTCCGTACCGAGAAAGACAACGCCCGTGTCCAGGTCGACACCACCAGCTACGAGAACGTCGGCAAGACCCGCGTGGACGGTATCGAACTGTCGGCCAGCGGCAAGCTCACCGACAAGTGGCAGGTCTTCGCAGGCTACACCTACCTGGAAGCTCGCCAGGTCGATGGCGGCCCGATGGGCAAGGCCAACGACGGCAACCAGTTGCCGAACACTCCCAACAACAGCGCAAGCCTGTGGACCACTTACTCGATCACGCCCAAGCTGACCGTCGGTGGTGGCGCCTTCTACGTGGATGATGTCTACGGCAACGTCGCCAACACCACCATGGTTGACAGCTACGTGCGCTACGACGCCATGGCCGCATACAAGCTGACCAAGAACATAGACTTGCAGCTGAACGTGCAAAACCTCACCAACGAGGTCTACTACGACAAGGCGTACTCCACACACTTCGCCAACCAGGCGGCAGGCCGCACTGCCCTGCTGACCACCAGCGTCCACTTCTAAGCACGCTGGCCGAGAGCCCCGCTCACCTTTCCGGTGACCGGGGCTTTCGCGTACCAAGGCATAATGCTCGCCGCGCCTCGCCCGGCGTCCAGACAAGGTGAATGATGTGGTGAAGAAGTCGCTGTTCCAATTGCACTGGTTCTTTGGCATCACCGCCGGCCTGGTGCTGGCGTTGATGGGCGTCACCGGGGCGGTTTATTCGTTCCAGGAAGAACTGCTGCGCCTGTTCAATCCGCACGTGCTCAAGGTGCAGGTACGCCAGGAAGGCGTGCTACCGCCGGCCGAGCTGGTGCGCCGGGTCGAGGCGGCCCAGGGCGACACCGTCTCGATGCTGTGGGTCGATACCCGTGAGGGCAACGCTGCACGCATTTTCTTCCAGCCGCCCCCCGGTGAGCGCCGCGGCCAGATGCGCTATGTCGACCCCTACACCGGCCAGTTCCAGGGTGACGTCACGGGGCAAGGCTTCTTCAATCTGATGCTGCAGCTGCATCGCTTCTTGGCCATGGGCGACACCGGTCGCCAAATTACCGGTGCCTGCACCCTGATGCTGGTGTTCTTCTGCCTCTCAGGCCTGTATCTGCGCTGGCCACGTCAGGCGTTGAACTGGCGGGCATGGCTGACGCTGGAGTGGGCCAAGAAAGGCCGTGCCTTCAATTGGGACCTGCACGCCGTCGCCGGGACCTGGTGTCTGCTGTTCTATCTGCTGTTCGCCCTGACGGGCTTGTTCTGGTCCTACGAATGGTACCGCGAAGGCCTGAACAAACTATTGGCCGACGCCCCCGCCGCCGGGCAGCAGCAAAAGCGTGGAGAGGGTCGTGGCCGCCACGGCCCGCAGAAGCTCGACAAGGACGCACCGCCTCTGGTGGTGGACTACGACGCCATCTGGACCAGCCTCAAGGAGGCCGCAGGCCCCGGCCTTTTGACTTACAACCTGCGCCTGCCGCCTGCCGGAGGGCGACCGGCGACGCTCTTCTACCTCCTCGAAGGTGCCGACCACGAGCGCGCTTTCAACACCCTCACGCTGGACCCGGCCACCGGCCAGGTGAAACACCACGAGCGCTACGCCGACAAACCGTTCAAAGCGCAGTTGCTGCAAAGCGTCTATGCCTTGCACGTGGGCAGCTACTTCGGCCTGCCAGGTCGGATCATCGTCACCGTGGCCAGCCTGACCATGCCGCTGTTCTTCATCACCGGCTGGCTGCTGTACCTCGATCGCCGACGCAAGAAACGCCAAGTGCAGGCGGCCCGCAGCTCGGTAACCCCCGCCAAGGCCGGTGGCGACAACTGGCTGATCGGTTTCGCCAGCCAGAGCGGTTTCGCCGAACAGCTGGCCTGGCAGAGCGCCGGCCAACTGCAAGCAGCCGGTCTGCCGGTGCAAGTCCGTGCGCTCGCCGAATTGGGTCAAGCCGACCTGCAACAGGCCCGTCGCGCGCTGTTCGTGGTCAGTACCTTCGGCGACGGCGAAGCCCCTGACAGCGCCCGCGCCTTCGAGCGCAAGGTGCTCGGCCAACCGTGGGCGCTGGACCACCTGAACTACGCCGTGCTCGCGCTGGGCGATCGCCAGTACCCGCACTTCTGTGGCTTCGCCCGCAGACTCCAGGCCTGGCTGGGCGAGCGCGGCGCCACCCGTGCCTTCAGCCCAGTGGAAGTGGACAACGCTGATCCGGCAGCCCTGCTGCAATGGCATCAGGCACTCGCCCGACTGACCGGAGCCGAACCGGTGACTGCCTGGCCAGCGCCGTCGTTCGCCAACTGGACCCTGCGCCAGCGCCAATGCCTGAACCCAGGCAGCCAGGGCGCACCGGTCTACCTGCTGGCGCTGCAGTCAGACCAGCCCCACACCTGGGAAGCGGGTGATCTGGTAGAGGTCCTGCCGCGCAACGGTCAACCGCGCATTGACGCCTTGCTCGCCGGCCTGGGGCTGGACGTGACGACCCCGGTGCAACTGGACGGCCTGTGCGAGCCTCTCGGTAAGGCCCTGGCCACCCGCCAGTTGCCGCTGGGCCGGGAACATCTGGTGGGCCTGCATGCCCAGGCAGTGGTCGATGCCTTGATTCCCATCACCCCACGGGAGTACTCCATCGCGTCGATCGCCAGCGACGGCATGCTGGAGCTGATCGTTCGTCAAGAACTGCACCCCGACGGCAGCCTGGGCCTGGGCTCAGGCTGGCTGACTGAATACTTACCGCTGCAGGGCAATGTCACCCTGCGCCTGCGTCGCAACAGCGGCTTCCGCCTGCCGGATGCACCCGCGCCGATGATTCTGATCGGCAACGGCACAGGCCTTGCGGGCCTGCGCAGCCTGCTCAAGGCGCGTATCGCCGCTGGCGAAACACGCAATTGGTTGCTGTTCGGCGAGCGC
This sequence comes from Pseudomonas sp. CK-NBRI-02, assembly GCF_008124495.1. Classification (NCBI taxonomy): domain Bacteria; kingdom Pseudomonadati; phylum Pseudomonadota; class Gammaproteobacteria; order Pseudomonadales; family Pseudomonadaceae; genus Pseudomonas; species Pseudomonas sp. CK-NBRI-02. The sequence goes on from NZ_VSJH01000001.1 coordinate 74,477, forward strand.
AACCGCGCTCATGACTTGCTGTGCGGGAACGAGCTTCAGGCCTGGTTGACCGCTGGCGACCTGCAACGACTGGACCTGGCGTTTTCACGGGACCAGGCAGATAAAGTGTATGTGCAGGATGTCCTGTTGCAGCAGGCCGAGGTGCTCAAGCGCTGGGTGGCCGAGGGGGCTTGTATCTATGTCTGCGGCAGCTTGCAGGGGATGGCCGCTGGCGTGGATGCAGCGCTCAATGGAATCCTCGGGGCCGAGATGGTGCAGCAGTTGATCGAGGATGGGCGGTATCGGCGGGATGTGTATTGATTGAGCAAACCCGCACCTACAGGTATTGCGCTGTCCTGTGGCTCAGCGCAGTACTGGTGGGAGCGGGTTGACCTGCGAAAGATTCAATAATGCAGTTCGAAGGTATCGGCATCCAGGTTGGCCGGGAAACGTGCGCGATACGCCGCCAGCTCCGCCGCCCGGAGCACCACGGTGAACACCCCATCGGCTTCGCCGGCACTGAGCAGGCTCTCCCCTTGGAAATCCAGCACCTGGCTGTCGCCTGAATAGGCAAAGCCCTTGCCGTCGGTGCCGACACGGTTCACTGCCGCCACATAGCACAGGTTCTCGATCCCCCGCGCCGGCAACAGACGGTTCCAGTGCTGACGGCGCGCGGCCGGCCAGTTGGCGGTATAAAGCAAAAGGTCGGTGTCCTGGGCATCACGGCTCCACACCGGGAAGCGCAGGTCGTAGCAGATCAGCGGACGCACGCGCCAACCTTTGAGCTCGAACTGCACCTGGCGCTCGCCCGGTGTGTAGTGCCGGTGCTCGCCGGCCATGCGGAACAGGTGGCGCTTGTCGTAATGCAGGATCTCGCCATCGGGCCGCGCCCACAGCAAGCGGTTGCGGTGGCTGCCATCGGCGGCCTGGATGATCACGCTGCCGGTGATCACCGTATCGAACTTCTTGGCCTGAGCCTTCAGCCATTTGTAGGTGGGGCCATTCTCAGGCTCGGCGAGGCTTTCGGACTCCATGGAGAAGCCAGTGGTGAACATCTCAGGAAGGATCACCAGATCCGCCTCGCCGACCTGGGCCAACAGCTCTTCGAAATGCGCATAGTTGGCCTCGCGGTCGTGCCAGGCCAGGGTTGTCTGCACCAGGGCGACTTTCAGGTTAGGCAGTTGGCTCAGATCGCGCATAGTTTTTCCGCCGCCTGACGCAGCGTCTCCTCACGTTTGGCAAAGCACAGGCGCACCAGGCGTTGCTCGGGGATAGGTTGCTGGTAGAACACCGAAACCGGAATGGTCGCCACGCCGTGCTCACGGGTCAGCCACAGCGACATCTCGACATCACCCAGATCCGGGCGTATCTGCGAATAATCCACCAGCTGGAAGTAAGTACCTGGGGTACGAGTGAAGGTGAAACGCGAGTCCTGCAGCAAGTCGCAGAACAGGTCGCGCTTGGCCTGATAGAAGCCCGGCAACTCATCCAGATGTTCAGGGTGCTCGGCCATGTAGTCGGCCAAGGCACACTGCAAGGGCGTTACACCACAGAAGTTGACGTATTGGTGGACCTTGCGCAACTCCACGCTCAACGCCGGTGGCGCCACCACATAGCCGGTCTTCCAGCCAGTGACGTGATAGGTCTTGCCGAACGAGCTGACCACGAATGCACGTGAGTAGAGCTGCTCATGGGCCAATACACTGGCATGGCGCACGCCGTCATAGATCAGGTGCTCGTACACTTCGTCGCTGACCAGGTAGATATCACGACCTTCGATCAAGTGTGCCAGCTGGTCCAGGTCCTCACGGCTAATCAATGCGCCGCTGGGGTTGTGTGGCGAATTCAGGATGACCATGCGCGTGCGCGGCGTCAGTGCATCGCTGAACTTCTGCCAGTCGATACGGAACTCGCCATCGCACAGTTGCACGTGCACGCAGCGTCCGCCGGCCAGTTCAACGGACGGCTCGTAGCTGTCATAGGACGGATCGAAGACAATCACCTCGTCGCCCGCCTGGATCACCGCCTGGATGGCACAGAAGATCGCCTCGGTGGCACCTGGCGTGATGGTCACTTCCTGATCGGCATCGACCGTCACGCCATACAGGCGTGCGATCTTGGCCGCCACTTGCTGGCGCAAGGCTGGCAGGCCGGTCATCGGCGAGTATTGGTTATGGCCGGCCATGACATGGCGGCACACGGCATCGAGCAGCGCCTGGGGCGCGTCGAAGTCTGGGAAGCCCTGGGACAGGTTGAGCGCACCTGTCTGTACGGCCAACTGCGACATGGTGGTGAAAATGGTCGTGCCGACGTTCGGCAATTTGCTGCGGATCATGAAGCCCTCTTTCCTGAACACTGCATACGGCACGGGGTAGAGCCCGAGCATAGCGGATCGAGCGGTCAGGAAAAAGGACGAAGCCACACGCGAAAAGCTTCAAGCGGCAAGAAAGAGCGGACTCGGTGCACTGCTCTCTCTTGAGGCTTGAAGCTTGAAGCTCGCCGCTTACTTGCGCTTGTCCTTGCGCTTCTTCTCGGCTTTCTTGTGGTGCGACATCAGGCGGCGCTTCTTGTTGACCTGACGATCGGTGAGGGTGTTCTTCTTGCCCTCGAACGGGTTGTCGCTGCCCTTGTACTCGATACGGATCGGCGTGCCGACCAGCTTGAGCACCCGGCGGTAGGTGTTTTCCAGGTAACGCGAGTACGACCGCGGGATCTTGTCGGTCTGGTTGCCGTGGATCACGATCAGCGGCGGGTTCGCGCCGCCGAGGTGGGCGTAACGCAGCTTGATGCGACGACCGTTGACCATTGGCGGCTGGTGCTCGCTGATGGCGTCCTCGAGGATCTGGGTCAGGCGGCTGGTCGGCCAGCGGGTGACCGCCGACTTGAACGCAGCCTGCACGGATTTGTACAGATGGCCCACACCGGTGCCGTGTAGCGCAGAGATGAAATGGATGTCGGCGAAGTCGACGAAGAATAGCCGGCGCTCGAGCTCCGTCTTCACGTATTCGCGCTCGCTCGGCTCCATGCCGTCCCACTTGTTCAGGGCGATGACGATGGCACGACCCGCTTCCAGAGCGAAGCCCAGCAGGTTCAGGTCATGATCGACCACACCTTCACGGGCATCCATGACAAAGATCACCACGTTGGCGTCCTTGATCGCCTGCAGCGTCTTGACCACCGAGAACTTCTCGACTTCCTCGTGGATCTTGCCGCGCTTGCGCACCCCGGCGGTGTCGATGAAGGTGTACTTCTCGTCGTCACGCTCGAACGGGATGTAAATACTGTCCCGGGTAGTGCCCGGCTGGTCGTAGACCACCACGCGCTCTTCGCCCAACATACGGTTGACCAAGGTCGATTTGCCGACGTTGGGACGACCGATGATGGCGATCTTGATGCCATCCTTCTCGCTCGGCCCCGGGATGCGTGCGGCTTCTTCGCCTTCGGCAACGTCTTCGTCGAGGGCTTCCTCGACCTTGTCGCGCGGAATGTGGCCCAGCACGGCTTCCATCAAGGCGTTGATGCCACGCCCTTGGGAGCCGGCGACCGGGATGGCATTACCCATGCCCAGTGGCGAGAACTCGGCGCGGGCAACGTCCGCATCGATGTTGTCGATCTTGTTGGCGACCAGGATTGCCTCTTTGTTTCGCTTGCGCAGGTGCTCGGCAATCATCTGGTCAGCGGCGGTCATACCGGCGCGGGCATCCACCAGGAACAACACATAGTCGGCTTCTTCGATGGCCATCAGCGACTGCTCGGCCATCTTCTCGTCCATGCCCACTTCGTCACCGGTGATACCACCGGTGTCGATCAGGATGTAGGAACGACCCTGCCAGGTGGCATCACCATATTGGCGGTCACGGGTCAGGCCCGACAGGTCACCGACGATGGCATCGCGGGTCTTGGTCAGGCGGTTGAACATGGTGGATTTGCCGACGTTCGGCCGTCCCACCAGGGCGATTACGGGAACCATGCGGCTCTCCACTCTTGAATTCTTGAAAATGCAAAGGCCGCTGCAAGGCAGCGGCCGGAGTTCGTGCGGCGCATCAAGCGCCGCGGCTCGAGGCCGTATCCGGCCTCAAGCTTAGCTTCAGCGGATGGTCAGTGCCTCGAGTTTGCCGCTGTTGCCGAAGACATAGATGGTGTCGCCGACCACCAGGGGACGGGCGCGCAGGCCATCGCTGTCGATCCGCTCGCGACCCACGAAGCGACCATCGACCTGGCTGAGCAGGTGCAGGTAGCCCTCGAAATCACCTACGACCACGTAGCTGGAGAACACTTCCGGCGCTGACAGCTGACGGCGTGCCATGGAGTCGTTGGTCCACAGGGCGCTGGACGAGCGCTCATCGACGCTTTCCACGGTGCCCGACGCTTCGCTGACATAGACGTTGCCGAAGCCCTGGGCGACACCGACGTAGCTGGAGGCATCGCGCTGCCACAGCACACGTCCGGTTTCCAGGTCCAGGCCCGCAACGCGGCCCTGGTAGGTGCTCACGTACAGGGTGCCGCCGGACAGCAGCAGGCCGCCGTCGATGTCCACCACGCGGTCGAGCTCGGAACGGCCCTGCGGAATGGCCACGCGGCTCTCCCACACCGGCACGCCGTTGCGCACATCCACCGCGACCACCTTGCCGGTGGACAGGCCGGCCACGGCCAGGCGGTTGGTCACCACCGGTGCGCCGGTGCCGCGCAGGGTCAGTACGGCCGGAGTGTTCTCATAGATCCACAGGCGGTCACCGGTGGCAGCGTCGAGGCCGATCAAACGGTCGTCCTGGGTCTGCACCACTACCACGTCACCGTTGTTGGCAGGCGGCGCCAGCACTTCGCTGGTCACCCGAGAACGCCAGCGCTCTTCGCCGGTGCTGGCATCCAGGGCAATGACTTCGCCCTTGAGGGTGCCGAGCATGACCAGACCGTAACCCACGCCGACTGCGCCGGAGACCGACAGGTCCAAGTCCTTCTTCCACACCACGTCGCCGTCGATGCGGTTCAGGGCCATGACCCGACCGTTGACGTCGGAGGCATAGATGCGGTCGTTCTCGATGGCCGGAACCAAGGTGTTGTACGTCTCACCCTGGCCGTCGCCGATCGAGCGGCTCCACTGCTTCTTGAGCACCACTTCCTCGGTGAACTTGGTCAGCTCGGCCGGAGGCAGTTCCTTCTTGCTGTTGCTGCTGCAACCTGCGGCCAGCACGGCCAGGGTGAGCACTGCTGCTTGTTTCCAACCGATCACGTCAGGCGTCCCCTTTGGCCAGATCATCCAGCTTCAGTTGCAAGCCACCGACCGCAGCGTCATCGGACAACGCAGCCTTGGCTTTTTCATAGGCGCTATGGGCATCGTCGGCTCGCCCCAGCTGAACCAGCAAATCGCCCTTGAGTTCTTCGCGGCTGGCCAGGAAGGCCTTGTCGGCATCACCGTCGAGCAGCTTGAGGGCTTCTTCGGCTTTGTCCTGGGCGGCGAGCACACGGGCCAGACGCTGACGTGCGATCTCACCCAAGGTGGCATCGGCCGGCTTTTCCATCACGCTTTTAAGCTCGGCGGCAGCGTCGTCAAGCTTGCCGCTGTCGACCGCGACCTTGGCCACGAACAGGCTGCCGTACTGGGCATAGGCCGAGCCACCGAACTCGCTCTTGAGCTTGCCGGACAGTTCCGCAACCTTGGTTGCGTCTGGCTGACCGCTTGGCGTCAGGCTGGTTTCCAGCAGGGCCTGGTACAGGGCCGAGGCGCCTTGCGACTGGTTGTTCTGGTACTTGTGCCAGGTCTGCCAGCCCATAACCACCACGCCGGCCAACAGGGCACCGGTCAGCAGCGGCTTGCCGTTGCGGTTCCACCAGTCCTTGGCTGCGGCCAGGCCTTCATCATCGGTACTCGACACCCCAATACTCCTTTTCAGCAATTCGGCTGTTTGACCCTGTCACGCCTGCGCGACAGCGGCTTGCAGATGCTCGGCCAGAGCATCCCAGGCAATGTTCTGTTGTTCGCCCTGGCCACGCAGGGGCTTGAATCCAATCATTTGCTGCGCCAGTTCGTCATCACCGAGGATCAGGGCGAACAGCGCCCCGCTCTTGTCGGCCTTCTTGAACTGGCTCTTGAAGCTGCCGCCACCGGCGTTGACCGCCAGGCGCAGACCCGGCAGGCGATCGCGCAGGGCCTCGGAAAGACGCAGGCCGGCCAGCTCCGCCTGCTCGCCAAAGGCGCACAGGTAGACGTCGATCTGACGGCTAATGGATTCGGGCACCTTGCCCAGGGTCTCCAGCAGCAGGATCAGACGCTCGATGCCCATGGCGAAACCAACGCCCGGGGTCGGCTTGCCGCCCATCTGCTCGACCAGCCCATCATAGCGGCCACCGGCACAGACAGTGCCCTGGGCGCCGAGCTTGTCGGTGACCCACTCGAACACGGTCTTGCTGTAGTAGTCCAGCCCGCGGACCAGCTTGGTGTTGATCACGAACGGAATGCCGGCGGCGTCCAAGCGAGCCTTGAGGCCCTCGAAGTGCACGCGGGACGCTTCGTCCAGGTAGTCTTCGAGCTTTGGCGCACCGACGAGCACCGCCTGGGTACCCTGGTCCTTGCTATCGAGGATACGCAGCGGGTTGCTCTTGAGGCGACGCTGGCTGTCTTCATCCAGTTGCTCGAGACGTGCCGACAGAAACTCGACCAGCGCTTCGCGGTAGCGGGCACGGGCCTCGCTGGTGCCCAGGCTGTTGAGTTCGAGCTTGACCGCGTCCTGGATGCCCAGCAGGCCCCACAGGCGCCAGGTCAGCATGATCAGCTCGGCATCGACGTCCGGCCCTTCGAGGTTGAACACCTCGACACCGATCTGGTGAAACTGGCGGTAGCGGCCCTTTTGCGGGCGCTCATGGCGGAACATCTGGCCCACGTACCACAGCTTCTGCACCTGGCCGTTGCCGGTGATGCCGTGCTCGAGGACGGCGCGCACGCAGGCGGCAGTGCCTTCAGGACGCAAGGTGAGCGAATCGCCGTTGCGGTCCTCGAAGGTGTACATCTCTTTTTCGACGATATCGGTGACTTCACCGATCGAGCGCTTGAACAGCTCGGTGAATTCGACGATCGGCGTGCGGATCTGGCTGTAGCCATAGGTGTCCAGCAGGCCGGCCACGGTACCTTCGAAGTAGCGCCACAGGGGCGACTGGTCGGGCAGGATGTCGTTCATGCCACGGATGGCTTGCAGCGATTTGCTCACGAAAAGTCCTTACGAATCTGGGAATCAGCCGCGGGCGATCAGCGCCGCGTCGGCCTCGGCCTTTTCGGCCGCTTTCTGGCGGATGAGTTTTTCCAGCTCATCGACCAGGTTGTCATTGGTCAGCTTCTGCGACGGTTTGCCGTCGATGTAGACCAGGTTCGGCGTGCCGCCGGTCAGGCCTACATGGGACTCCTTGGCTTCACCCGGGCCGTTGACCACGCAGCCGATTACGGCCACGTCAAGCGGTACCAGCAGGTCTTCCAGGCGCCCTTCCAACTCGTTCATGGTCTTGACCACATCGAAGTTCTGGCGCGAGCAGCTCGGGCAGGCGATGAAGTTGATACCACGCGAACGCAGGTGCAGCGACTTGAGGATGTCGTAGCCGACCTTCACTTCCTCGACCGGATCGGCGGCCAGGGAAATGCGGATGGTATCGCCAATGCCTTCGGCCAGCAGCATACCGAGGCCGACAGCGGATTTCACCGTCCCCGAACGCAGGCCACCGGCTTCGGTGATGCCCAGGTGCAGCGGTTGGACGATCTGCTTGGCCAGCAAGCGGTAGGCCTCCACGGCCATGAACACATCGGACGCTTTGACACTGACCTTGAAGTCCTGGAAGTCCAGGCGATCAAGGTGCTCGACATGGCGCAGTGCCGACTCGACCAGCGCTGCCGGGGTCGGTTCGCCGTATTTCTTCTGCAGGTCCTTCTCCAGGGAACCGGCGTTGACGCCGATACGGATCGGGATACCACGGTCACGGGCGGCGTCGACCACCGCACGCACGCGGTCCTCGCGGCCGATGTTGCCCGGGTTGATGCGCAGACAGTCGACGCCCAGTTCGGCCACACGCAACGCAATGCGATAGTCGAAGTGGATGTCGGCGACGAGCGGCACGCTGACCTGCTGCTTGATGCGGCCGAACGCCTCGGCGGCGTCCATGTCCGGTACCGAAACGCGAACGATGTCGACGCCGGCATCGACCAGGCGCTGGATCTGCGCGACCGTGGCAGCGACGTCATTGGTGTCGGTGTTGGTCATGCTCTGCACCGCGATGGGGGCATCGCCGCCCACGGGTACATTGCCGACCCAGATCTTCCGGGATTCGCGACGTTTGATCGGAGATTCGCCGTGCATGGTTACTGTCCCAACTTCAGGCGAGCGGTCTCGCCACTGGTGAACGGAGCTACGTCGACCGGCTGGCCGTTGTAACTGACCTGGGCGCCACGGGCAAAGCCCAGGCGTACCGAGAACGGCGGTTTGCCGCTCAGGTCGAGGCTGTCGCCCTTGCGTTTGATGGCGCTGAACAGCACCTTGCCGTTGCCGTCGGTGACCTGGGTCCAGCAATCGGCGGTGAACTGGATTTGAACCTTGGCGCTGCCCACCGGCGCTTCGGACGGGGTCGTAGCGGCCGTGAGCGGTGCATTGGCAGGAGCGGCCGGTGCCGACGGAGCTGCGGCGGGCACCACAGGAGCAGCAGCAGGTGCCACAGGCGCGTTGGCGGCTGGAGCCTGAGGCGCTGGCGTGACTGCAGGGGTTTCGGTCGTGCTTGCCGGCGCTTCGCTGCTGATGACCGCCTCAGGCGTAGAGCCCTCGGTGGCCTGCTCAAGCGGCAGCGGTGAGGCTTCCGGTTGCTGGCCTTCGGTGACAGCCTGGTCTTCCGGCTCGTCCAGCGGGTGGATCTGGGTGGTGCCGTCGGCGCTTTCGACCTCGACATGCTCCAGGGCGATCTTGGCCAGGTCCTTGCCGCGCAGGCTGCTCTGGTCCTGCCACCAGAAGAAGCCACCACCGACTACGACCACCAGCAACAGCAGGCTGACGCCGCGCAGGATGTTGTGCGACAGACGCACCGGCTCTTCGATCCGGCCCAGGGAATGGACCTCGCTGCCCTTGGCATGAGTGCCGGTGTAGTGATCGAATGCCTCGACCAGAGGCGCCTGGTCCATGCCCATCAGCTTGGCATAGGCACGGATGTATCCGCGGGCGAAGGTGTGCCCCGGCAGCTTGTCGAAGGCGCCGTTTTCAAGGTTGTTCAACGAACTTACCGTGAGGTTGAGCTTGCGGGCCACCTCGGCTTGCGACCATTCCCGATTCTCGCGGGCCTGGCGCAAGACCTCACCGGGATTCTGGCGAGTCGCTGCTGCTACTTCGGGGTGCGCGGCTTTCATCGTTGCTCCGACAGGTATTGCTGATATTCCGGCGTACCGGGATAAAGTCGTTGTAATTGCTGGCCCAGTTCGGCCACCGTGCCAGGCTCGTCGAATGCCTGGGCAAGGCGGCTACCCAGCAACAGGCTACGGGCGCTCGGGTCGTTCAGCTGGCTGAAACGATCGTAGTAGTCCCGGGCCGGCACATAATGCCTGTTTTCATAGGACAACTCAGCCATTTCGAGCAACGCCTTCGGTTGCTGCGGATTGAGTTGCAGGGCTTTGACCAGATACTCATGCGCCCGGTCCCGACGCTCGAGCTTCAGGGCGACCAGGCCAAGATTCTCGTAGATTCGCGAGCGCTCAGGATACAGGGTATCGGCGGCGGCTTGGCGAAACATCTGCTCGGCCTTGGCAAATTGCCCCTGAGCATAAAGGAAACTGCCGTAGTTGTTGCGAATACGCGTGTCCCCCGGGCGCGCTGCCAGGGCCTTACGGAAATGCGCTTCGGCCAGCTCTGGCTCGCCTTCGGCCTGGAACACCAGCGCCAGCGCGGCGTGGGCATCGGCATCGCCGCCGTTGAGTGCCAAGGCTCGCACCAATGGAGCCTTGGCCTGCCCGGTCAAACCTTGTTGCAAATAACCCAGGCCCAATTGCACGTAGGCCCGCACGGCCTCTTCGCGCCCTTGGCGACTGGCCAGAGGGTCACCTGCGCCACCAGACACGCAGCCGGCCAGCAGCGAAAGCGACAGGATCGACAGCGCGGCGCGCAAGGTCATGGGCGGGTACCGTCAGTGGCGCGGGGCGTTGTCTTGGCGCTCTGCATCGGCGCTCAACTGGCGCACGGCGATGTAGCGCTCGCTGCGACGGGTGCGATCCATGACCTGGCCGACCAGTTGACCACAGGCGGCATCGATGTCTTCGCCGCGGGTAGTGCGGGTGGTGACATTGAAGCCACCGTGGTGCAGCAGATCCTGGAAGCGGCGGATGGCATTGTTGCTCGGCCGCTCGTAGCCTGAATGCGGGAACGGGTTGAACGGGATCAGGTTGATTTTGCACGGCACATCGCGCAGCAGCTCGATCATCTGGGCGGCATGCTCGGGCTGGTCGTTGACGTCCTTGAGCAGGGTGTACTCGATGGTGAGCACACGCTTGCCGCCCAGGGTCGACATGTAGCCCATGCACGATTCGAGCAGCATCTTCAGCGGGTACTTCTTATTGATCGGTACCAGTTGGTTGCGCAGTTCGTCATTGGGCGCGTGCAGCGACAGGGCCAGGGACACATCGATGTGCTTGGCCAGCTCGTCGATCATCGGCACCACGCCCGAGGTGGAAAGCGTGACGCGGCGCTTGGAAATGCCATAGCCCAGATCATCCATCATGATCTTCATGGCGGCGATGACATTGTCGAAATTCAAAAGCGGTTCGCCCATGCCCATCATGACCACGTTGGTAATGGCGCGGTCGATCTTGGCCGGGACGGTCCCGAAGGATTTGTTGGCAAGCCACACCTGGCCGATCACTTCGGCGGCAGTGAGGTTGCTGTTGAAGCCTTGCTTGCCGGTGGAGCAGAAACTGCAATCCAGCGCACAGCCGGCTTGGGACGAAACGCAGAGGGTGCCGCGATCGTCGGTGGGAATGTAGACGGTCTCGACGCAGCTGCCGGAGGCAACGCGGACCACCCACTTGCGGGTACCGTCGGCGGAAATGTCTTCGCTGACCACTTCCGGAGCCCGAATCTCGGCAACGGCCTCGAGCTTTTCGCGCAAGGCCTTGCCGACATTGGTCATGGCAGCGAAATCATCGACGCCAAAGTGGTGAATCCATTTCATGACCTGACCGGCACGAAAACGCTTCTCTCCGATGGACTCGAAGAATTTTTCCATTTCCTGCAGGGTCAGGCCCAACAGGTTGATCTTGCCAGTCATGTCACTCATGGAATCACCCAAGACCTGCTTCGCTTAGCGAATGCGGTCGCACAGCTCGGTAGCGGAGAAGAAGTAAGCGATTTCGCGGGCAGCCGAAGCTTCCGAGTCGGAACCGTGGACAGCGTTCTCGTCGATGGAAACGGCGAAGTCGGCGCGGATGGTGCCGGCAGCAGCTTCTTTCGGGTTGGTAGCGCCCATCAGCTCACGGTTGGCCAGAACGGCGTTTTCGCCTTCCAGAACCTGAACGATGACTGGACCAGAGGTCATGAAGGCAACCAGATCAGCGAAGAAACCGCGCTCTTTGTGCTCAGCGTAGAAGCCTTCGGCTTCGGCTTTGGACAGTTGCTTCATTTTCGAAGCGACGACACGCAGGCCGGCTTTCTCGAAACGAGTGGTGATTTCGCCGATGACGTTCTTGGCGACGGCGTCAGGCTTGATGATGGAGAAAGTACGTTGAACAGCCATGGATAACTCCAGAAAATTGAGTGTTGCGAAAAATTAAACCCGCGAATTATACGCGGGTTCCAGGGGATTGCCTAACCTGCAGGTAACGCTCAGTCGGCTTCTTCGATCCAGGCCGCCTGGATGGCCTCGAGCACCTTCTCACCGCCGCGTGACGGATCGTCGCTGAACTCTGGCAAAGCCAGCACCCAGCGGTGCAGATCGACGAAATTCACATAACGAGGATCGACGTCCGGCTTGCTTTCCGCAAGCTGGATGGCGATCTCAAGTACATCAATCCATTTCAGGCTCATGCTGAAACCTCAGTGCGGCGCTTCGGCGGCGTGGTTGAGCGAATACTTGGGAATCTCGATGGTCAGGTCTTCTTCCCCGACGATCACCTGGCAGGCCAGACGCGATTGCGCCTCCAGACCCCAGGCCTTGTCCAGCATATCCTCTTCCAGCTCATCGGCTTCCTCCAGAGAGTCGAAACCCTCGCGGACGATGCAATGACAGGTGGTGCAGGCACAAACGCCACCGCAGGCGCTCTCCATTTCGATGTGGTGCTCGTGAGCCAACTCCAGGATATTGGTGCCTGGCTCCACCTCCACCACCAGCCCATCCGGGCAGAACTTCTCGTGCGGCAGGAAAATCACCTGGGGCATCGGTTACTCCTCGATCTCATTCAGGTTGCGCCCGGCCAGTGCGGCTTTGACCGTCGAATCAAGGCGACGGGCGGCAAATGCATCGGTCACCTGCGACAGACGCTTGGTCTGCTGCTCGATGGCCGCGCCATCGGTGCCGCTGAGCAAATCACGCAATTCTTGCATCTGGTACTCGATCGCTTCGCGCTCGTCGCTGCTGAGCAGTCGATCGCCATCGGCATCCAGGGCGCCCTGCACCGCTTCGAGCAGGCGTTCAGCGTCGACCTGATGCTCGCGCAACTGGCGCGCCTGCTTGTCGGAACCGGCATGCTCGAAGGAATCCTTGAGCATGCGGGCGATTTCGCCGTCGGTCAGCCCATAAGACGGCTTGACCTGGATACTGGACTCAACGCCCGAACCCAGCTCACGGGCCGAGACGCTGAGCAGGCCATCGGCATCCACCTGGAAGGTGACGCGGATCTTCGCCGCGCCCGCCACCATGGCCGGGATGCCGCGCAGCTCGAAGCGCGCCAGCGAACGGCAATCGCTGATCAGCTCGCGCTCGCCCTGCAGGACGTGGATCATCATGGCCGACTGGCCATCCTTGTAGGTGGTGAACTCCTGCGCGCGAGCCACCGGAATGGTCGTGTTGCGCGGGATCACCTTCTCCATCAGCCCGCCCATGGTTTCCAGGCCCAGGGACAGCGGGATGACGTCCAGCAAGAGCAGTTCGCCGCCTTCACGACGGTTGCCGGCCAGCGTATCGGCCTGGATGGCAGCACCGATGGCAACCACTTGGTCCGGATCGATCGAAGTCAGCGGAGTACGGCCGAACAGGCCACCCACCGCCTCGCGAACGCGAGGTACGCGGGTCGATCCACCGACCATCACCACCGCACCGACCTCCTCGAGCTCAACGCCACTGTCGCGCACGGCGCGGCGGCAGGCCTTGAGGCTACGGGCAATGAGCGGTTCGATCAGCGCTTCGAAACCGGCACGGCTCAACTCTCCGTGCCAGTCGCCATGACGCACGCTGACGACATCGGCGTCGGTCAGGGCTTCTTTGGCAGCACAGGCAGCCTGCAACAGCTGGCGCTGGGCAGACGGGTCAAGGTCGGACGAAAGACCGGCCTGTTCGATGATCCAGCCGGCGATGGCATGGTCGAAATCGTCGCCACCCAAGGCCGTGTCGCCGCCAGTGGCGAGGACTTCGAAGACACCACCGGTCAGGCGCAGGATGGAAATATCGAAGGTGCCACCACCCAGGTCATAGATGGCCACCAGCCCTTCGGCGTTCTGGTCCAGGCCATAGGCCACGGCAGCTGCGGTAGGCTCGTTGAGCAGGCGCAAGACATTAAGACCGGCCAGGCGCGCAGCGTCCTTGGTGGCTTGGCGCTGGGCATCGTCGAAATAGGCCGGAACGGTGATCACAGCCCCCACCAGCTCACCGCCGAGGGTCTGCTCGGCGCGCTGGCGCAATACCTTGAGAATGTCTGCAGACACTTCCACCGGGCTCTTGGGCCCCTGGACAGTGTCGATGAACGGCATATGCGACTCGCCGCCGACGAAGCGGTACGGCAGTTGCTCACCCAATTGCTTGACGTCGGCCAAGCCACGCCCCATCAGGCGCTTGACCGAAAGAATGGTGTTGAGCGGGTCGCTAGAAGCGGCTTCGCGCGCAGCCAGGCCGACTTCGCTGCGGCCATCGAGGTAGCGCACCGCGGACGGCAAAATGACGTTGCCCTGCTCATCGGGCAGGGGTTCGCTGCGACCACTGCGCACGGCAGCGACCAAGGAGTTGGTGGTGCCCAGGTCAATCCCCACCGCCAGGCGACGCTGGTGAGGCTGAGGGCTTTGACCGGGTTCGGCGATCTGCAGTAGGGCCATGCTTATCTGAGTACCTTAGGCGTCGTCACGGGCAACGCCGGAGTTAATCGTCGAGGCGCTCTTCGAGTTGGCGCACTTCCTGGGCGAGCTTGTCGAGGAACTGCATGCGGCGCATCAGGCGCTCGGCCCTGTCACGCTCGCCAGCCACGTCCCAGCAGGCGGCGAAGTCCTCGTTCAACGTCTCCTGTGCGACCTTAAGGCGCTTCTTGAACACCGCCACACCTTCCAGATCGGCTTCGTCCTGCAGCTCTTCGAGCTCTTCGCGCCACTGCATCTGCTGCAGGAGGAAGTCCGGATCGTGCACGGTGACTTCCTGGGGCACTTCATGGCCACTGATGGCCAGCAGGTAACGGGCACGGCGCGGTGCGCTGCGCAGAGTCTGGTAGGCGTCGTTCAGTGCCGCCGATTTTTCCAGCGCCACGCGCTGCTCACGCTCGGAGGCATCGGCGAAACGGTCCGGATGGACCTCACGGGCCAGCTCGCGATAGCGATTGGCCAGTTTATCGAGGTCCAGACGGAAACCAGGCTGGAGGTCAAACAGAGCGAAATGGCAAGGAGTACCCACGTCAAGCCTCAGACATTGAAGCTTTCGCCGCAGCCACACTCACCGCGCACGTTGGGGTTGTTGAACTTGAAGCCTTCGTTCAACCCTTCCTTGACGAAGTCCAGCTCGGTGCCATCGAGGTACACCAGGCTCTTCGGGTCGATGATGACCTTCACGCCATGGTTCTCGAACACTTGGTCTTCGGCGGCCAGTTCATCAACGAACTCCAGGACGTAAGCCAGGCCCGAGCAGCCGGTGGTGCGCACGCCCAGGCGGATGCCTTCGCCCTTGCCGCGCCCTTCGAGGGAACGCCGCACGTGGTTGGCGGCGGCTTCTGTCATGCTGATAGCCATCGGAACTCTTTCCTCAACGTCAGTGGCCTTGCGACAGGCGACTTAGAGCAAGCCTTTCTTCTGCTTGTAATCGCGCACGGCCGCCTTGATGGCGTCCTCGGCAAGTACCGAACAGTGGATCTTCACCGGCGGCAACGCCAGTTCTTCGGCCAGCTGGGTGTTCTTGATGGTCTCGGCTTCGTCCAGAGTCTTGCCCTTCATCCACTCAGTGGCCAGGGAGCTGGAGGCGATCGCCGAGCCACAACCGTAGGTCTTGAACTTGGCGTCTTCGATGACGCCTTGCTCGTTGACCTTGATCTGCAGGCGCATGACGTCGCCGCAAGCCGGCGCGCCGACCATGCCGGTACCGACATCCGGATCATCGGCGTTCATCTTGCCGACGTTGCGTGGGTTTTCGTAGTGGTCGATGACCTTTTCACTGTATGCCATGGTGCAATTCCTTCCTCATCAGGGAGCCGCTCTTGCTGGCGACTGCTTAGTGGGCGGCCCACTCGATCTTGGAGATGTCAACGCCGTCTTTGTACATGTCCCACAGCGGCGACAGCTCACGCAGTTTGTTCACGGCCTCGCAGACTTTCTGCGCGGCGTAGTCGACTTCTTCCTCGGTGGTGAAGCGGCCGAAGGAGAAGCGGATCGAGCTGTGCGCCAGTTCGTCGTTGCGCCCCAGGGCGCGCAGCACATAGGACGGCTCGAGCGAAGCGGAGGTACAGGCCGAACCGGACGATACGGCGATGTCCTTGAGCGACATCAGCAGCGATTCGCCTTCAACGTAGTTGAAGCTCAGGTTCAGGTTGTGCGGCACGCGGGCAGTGCGGCTGCCGTTGACGTACAGCTCTTCGAGGTTGGATACCTGCTCGAAGAAGCGGTCGCTCAGGGCCTTGATGCGCGCGTTCTCGGCGGCCATTTCCTGCTTGGCGATGGCGAAGGCCTCGCCCATGCCGACGATCTGGTGGGTCGGCAGGGTGCCTGAACGCATGCCGCGCTCATGACCACCACCATGGATGATGGCTTCCAGGCGTACACGTGGTTTGCGGCTGACGTACAGCGCGCCGATGCCCTTCGGACCATAGACCTTGTGCGCCGAGAACGACATCAGGTCGACCTTGAGCTTCTGCAGGTCGATCTCGACCTTGCCGGCCGACTGCGCGGCGTCGACATGGAACAGCACACCACGCGAGCGGGTCAGCTCACCGATGGCGGCGATGTCGTTGATCGAGCCGACTTCGTTGTTCACGTGCATCAGCGAGACCAGGATGGTGTCTTCGCGCAGTGCAGCCTCGACCATGGCCGGGGTGACGATGCCGTCTTCACCCGGCTCCAGGTACGTGACTTCGAAACCTTCACGCTCGAGCTGGCGAGCGGTATCCAGGACCGCTTTGTGCTCGATCTTGGAGGTGATGATGTGCTTGCCCTTGGTCTGATAGAAGTGCGCCACGCCTTTGAGGGCGAGGTTGTCGGACTCGGTGGCACCGCTGGTCCAGACGATCTCGCGCGGGTCGGCGTTGATCAGCTCGGCGACTTGGCGACGGCCGTTCTCGACCGCTTCCTCGGCTTTCCAGCCGAAGACGTGGGAGCGCGAGGCCGGATTACCGAAGTTCCCGTCGACCAGCAGGCAGTCGGCCATCTTCTGGGCGACACGGGGATCGACCGGAGTGGTCGCGGAGTAATCGAGGTAGATCGGCAACTTCATTGAGTATCTCCTATCAGGCGGTGGCGTCGCTCGTCGCTGCTATCAGTCGACGGCGGACGTCTCAATCTTGTCCAGCTGGGCGGTACGGCCCGCGACGCGTCGCAGGTCCTGGCGGTGGGCGACTTCCTGCACCTCGCGGCGCATGACGAGGTCGGCCAGGCTGATACCGCTAAGGAATTCATGGATCTGCTGGCTGAGGTCGCACCACAGGTGATGGGTCAGACAGGTGTCACCGGCGTGACAGTCCCCCAGGCCCTGGCAACGGGTGGCATCGACCGATTCGTTGACCGCATCGATGACCTGGGCCACCTGGATGGTTTCCATGCCCCGCGACAGCTGGTAGCCGCCACCCGGGCCGCGCACGCTGGAAACCAGGCTGCTGCGGCGCAACTTGGCGAACAGCTGCTCCAGATAAGAGAGGGAAATGCCCTGGCGCTCGGAAATGTCGGCCAAAGACACCGGCCCATGCTGCGCGTGCAACGCCAGATCGAGCATGGCGGTCACGGCATATCGGCCTTTGGTAGTCAGTCGCATGGCTAATGGGTACCACGGGAGTTACAGGATGTGAGCGAGTATGCGATTCCCGAGCATTTAAGTCAACTATTAGACCTACTGCTTTAGTCGGGTTTGCATCAGGGAGGCGGGCGCGAGTTTAACAGACCAGGGGCGCGAGCACACGCCCCGTGTGTCATGGCGCCGTAATCAATGCGGCTGAGTGTCGCTCTGTGCGGCTTGCTTGACTTCGACGAAGTCTTCCTCGGGCAGCGCAGGCAGCTCCTTGCCGCAATAATCGCTACCGAGTTTGGTCAGCGCCCCGCACATACCTTCCAGCCGCTCGTCGACCGCTTGCAGATGATCGAGCATCTGACCGATCGCACGGGCAACCGGGTCAGGCATATCGCCACTGACGCCGTAGGCATCGAAACCGATTTTTTCAGCCATGGCCTTGCGCTTGGCTTCGACCTCGGTGTCCTCGGTCTTGACGATGATACGCCCCGGAATGCCGACCGCTGTGGCACCCGCAGGCACTGCCTTGGTGACCACGGCGTTGGAGCCTATCTTGGCCCCGGCCCCGACGGTGAACGGACCAAGCACCTTGGCGCCCGCCCCCACCACCACGCCATTCTCGAGGGTCGGATGGCGCTTGCCCTTGTTCCAGCTGGTGCCGCCGAGGGTCACGCCCTGGTAGAGGGTGACGTCGTCGCCAATTTCGGCGGTTTCGCCGATGACGATGCCCATGCCATGGTCGATGAAGAAGCGCCGTCCGATGGTCGCTCCCGGATGGATCTCGATGCCGGTGAGCCAGCGACCGAAGTTCGACACCAGGCGCGCCAGCCACTTGAAGTCACGAATCCACAAGGCGTGGCCCAGGCGGTGCAGCCAGATTGCATGCATGCCCGGGTAGCAGGTCAGCACCTCGAAGGCGTTGCGCGCCGCCGGGTCCCGATGGAATACGCTCTGGATATCTTCACGCAGACGCTCGAACATCTCTTTCTAGTCCTTCCGTTTATGCGGCTCGCCCCGGGCGACTTTCTGGGTCTCGGTGAGAATGCCGCGCAAAATGCTCATTTCCGAACGATTGACCGAGCTGCGCCCATAGAGCCTGCGCAGTCGCGGCATCAGGTGCTTGGGCTTTTCAGGGTCGAGGAAGCCGATCTCCACCAGAGCCTTCTCCAGGTGTTCGTAGAACAGCTCCATTTCGTCCATGGTCGCCAGCTCACCGCTACGCAGCGAGTTGGCTTCGAACTTCTCGACTTTGGTTGGCGAACCTTGGGCCGCCAGCCAAGCCATGCGCACCTCGTAGGCGAGCACCTGGACCGCGGCGGCAAGGTTCAGCGAACTGAAGTCGGGGTTCGAGGGAATGTGCACGTGGAAGTGACATCGCTGCAGTTCTTCGTTGGTCAGACCGGCGTGCTCACGACCGAACACCAGGGCGATTTCCTCACCAGCCCCCGCCTGCTCGACGGTCTTTGCACCGCATTCGCGGGGGTCGAGCAAGGGCCAGGGAATGCTGCGATCGCGGGCACTGGTGCCGATCGCCAGACTGCAGCCGACCAGCGCCGCTTCCAGGCTGTCGACCACTTGGGCGTTTTCCAGCACGTCATCGGCGCCGGATGCGCGGGCGGTGGCGTCCACCGAAGGGAAATCCAGTGGCTGGACCAGCACCAGGCGCGACAAGCCCATGTTTTTCATGGCTCGCGCAGCGCCGCCGATATTGCCGGGGTGGCTGGTATTGACCAGAACAACACGAATATTTTGCAGCAAGGTGTAGAGCTCACAGAGACAGGAAAAGGGGGAGTCGATCTTACAGAACCGACAGACGTAACGCCATGAAAGCAAATGTCACCCTTCTGCCGGAACAGTTTTCTGATAGAATATGCGGCTTTCTTCTTTAACATCCCAGGTGAAACGCCCATGCAGCCTATGCTGAATATCGCGCTGCGCGCCGCTCGCAGCGCCAGTGAACTGATTTTCCGCTCCATCGAACGCCTGGATAGCCTCAAGGTCGACGAGAAAGACGCCAAGGATTACGTCTCCGAAGTCGATCGCGCCGCCGAGCAGACCATCGTCAACGCCCTGCGCAAGGCCTACCCGAACCACTCCATCCAGGGTGAAGAGACCGGCCTGCACGCCGGCTCCGGCGAGGAAGGCAAGGACTACCTGTGGATCATCGACCCACTGGACGGTACCACCAACTTCCTGCGTGGCGTTCCTCACTTCGCCGTCAGCATCGCCTGCAAGTACCGTGGCCGCCTTGAGCACGCCGTCATCGTCGATCCGGTTCGCCAGGAAGAATTCACCGCCAGCCGGGGTCGCGGCGCGCAACTCAACGGCCGTCGTCTGCGCGTCAGCTCGCGCACCAGCCTGGAAGGCGCCCTGCTGGGTACCGGCTTCCCGTTCCGCGACAACCAGATGGCCGATCTGGACAACTACCTGGGTATGTTCCGCGCCCTGACTGGCCAGACCGCCGGCATCCGTCGGGCCGGCTCCGCGAGCCTGGACCTGGCCTATGTTGCTGCCGGCCGTTTCGACGCCTTCTGGGAGTCGGGCCTGTCCGAGTGGGACATGGCCGCTGGTGTACTGCTGATCCAGGAAGCTGGTGGACTGGTGAGCGACTTCAATGGCGGCCACGACTTCCTCGACAAAGGCCACATCGTCGCCGGCAACATCAAGTGCTTCAAGGCCGTGCTGACTGCCATCCAGCCACACCTGCCCGAGCACATGAAACGCTAAGCGCCGATTGCCGCATAAAAAAAGCACCCCTCGGGGTGCTTTTTTTATGGTTCAGAGAAAGACCACAAGCGCTGTGCAAGCCTAGAACCTGTGGGAGCGCGGACTCACCCGCGAAGCGGCCAGCACCAGAGTGCCGGCGTGAGCGTCATTGTCCTGCCTGGTTTTCGCTAAGGACCAGGTTGCCGTTCTTGTCCAGCGGGATGGTCGAACCCGGCTCGTGGTTCATTTTCACCCGCCCGACCTTGTCTCCAATGGAATAGGTCACGTTGTAGCCGACCACTTTCTCGCTCAGGTCATTGACGGTGTTGCAGCGGGTTTGCGTGGTGGTATAGGTGTCACGCTCCTGCATGCCCTCCTGCACCTTGTTTCCCGCATAGCCGCCACCGACCGCACCGGCCACGGTCGCGATCTTCTTGCCGGTGCCGCCACCGATCTGGTTACCCAGCAGGCCACCTGCGATTGCTCCGACCACGGTACCGGCGATCTGGTGCTGGTCCTTGACCGGCGCCTGACGCGTGACCGCGACGTCCCGGCAGACCTGACGCGGCGTCTTGATGGTTTCCTTGATGGGCTGCACGTCCGTGACCTGGGCGTACTCCGGCCCCTTGTTCACCAAGCTGTAGGTCGCCACAGCACCTCCGGCGGTTACACCGACAGCACCCAGAACCGCACCCACCAGCATTGATTTATTCACGTGAACCTCCTGATCGCACCTGCGGGCTCGCGCCCGCCTTCTCCCAGCCTTGGAGCAAAAAAAAAGGCGCGAGTTCAATACTCGCGCCTCTCTTTACGCCAAATGGCGTAGGAAACAACCTTACGGACGGTCGTCCACACCGTCAGTCTTGGCGGGCGGAATCAGGTCTTCACTGCTCAGATTCAGCCAGATCAGCACCACGTTGGCGATGTAGATCGACGAGTAGGTACCCGCCATGACACCGATGAACAGCGCCAGGGAGAAGCCGAACAGGTTGTCACCACCGAAGAACAGCAGCGCAGCGATAGCCAGCAAGGTCGACACCGAGGTGGCGATGGTACGCAGCAGGGTCTGGGTGGTCGAAACGTTGATGTTCTCGATCAGCGAGGCCTTGCGCATGACGCGGAAGTTTTCACGTACCCGGTCGAAGACGACGATGGTGTCGTTGAGCGAGTAACCAATGATCGCCAGGACCGCCGCCAGCACCGTCAGGTCGAAGGTGATCTGGAAGAACGACAGGATACCCAGCGTCACCACCACGTCGTGGATCAGCGAGACGATTGCACCAACGGCGAACTTCCACTGGAAGCGGAATGCCAGGTAGACCAGGATGCCCCCCAGCGCCAGGAGCATGCCCAGGCCACCCTGGTCACGCAGCTCCTCGCCCACCTGAGGGCCGACGAACTCGACACGCTTGACGGTTGCCGGGTTGTCGCCACCTGCCTTCTGCAGGGCTTCGGCCACCTTATTACCCAATTGCGGGTCGTCACCAGGCATACGCACCAGCAGGTCGGTGGTGGCGCCGAAGCTCTGCACGACAGCCTCGTGGAAGCCGGAGTCGACCAGCTCGGCACGGACCGCCTTGAGGTCCGCAGGACGCTCATAGGTCAGCTCGATCAGCGTACCGCCGGTGAAGTCCAGGCCGAAGTTCAGGCCCTTTTGCCACCAGCTGAACAACGCCAGGACAGTCAGGAGCGCAGTGATGGCGAACGCGACGTTGCGTACGCCCATGAAGTTGATGGTTTTCATGTCAGCTCCCTCAAACCCACAGCTTCTTGATGTCACGCCCGCCACAAGTCAGGTTGACCAGTGCACGGGTCATCATGACGGCGGTGAACATCGAGGTGAAAATCCCGAGGGACATGGTGACGGCGAAGCCTTTGACCGGACCGGTACCCATGGCGAACAGGATGCCGCCGACCAGCAGCGTGGTCAGGTTGGCATCGACGATCGCCGAGTAGGCACGGTTGAAGCCTTCGTGAATGGCGCGCTGAACCGACATGCCCGCCGCGATCTCTTCACGGATACGCGAGAAGATCAGCACGTTGGCGTCCACCGCCATACCCATGGTCAGTACGATACCGGCGATACCCGGCAGGGTCAGGGTAGCGCCCAGCAGCGACATCAGCGCCAACAGCAATACCATGTTGCCCGCCAGGGCGATCGTCGCCAGCACGCCGAAGGCACGGTAGATGGCGATGATGAACAGCGAGACGAACAGCATGCCCCACAGGGACGCATCGATACCCTTGGTGATGTTGTCGGCACCCAGGCTCGGGCCGATGGTGCGCTCTTCGGCAAAGTACATCGGCGCCGCCAGGCCACCAGCGCGCAGCAGCAGGGCCAGCTCGGACGATTCGCCCTGGCCGTTCAGGCCGGTGATACGGAACTGGCTGCCCAGCGGCGACTGGATGGTCGCCAGGCTGATGATCTTCTTCTCTTCCTTGAAGGTCTGGACCGCGACGTCTTTCTCGACACCGTTGACCATCTGCTTCTCGTAGCGGGTCATCGGCTTCTGCTCGATGAAGATCACCGCCATGCTGCGCCCGACGTTGGTACGGGTAGCGCGGCTCATCAGCTCGCCGCCGTGACCATCGAGACGGATGTTCACCTGCGGACGGCCATGCTCATCGAAGCTGGCCTGGGCGTCGGTCACCTGGTCGCCTGTGATGATCAGGCCACGCTCGACTGCAGCGGAACGGCCACCTTCGCGGAACTCGAAGACCTCGGTGGTAGCCTTGGACGCGCCCGGCTCGGCGCCGAAGCGAAACTCCAGGTTGGCGGTCTTGCCCAGGATACGCTTGGCCTCGGCGGTGTCCTGCACGCCTGGCAGCTCGACCACGATACGGTTGGCACCCTGACGCTGAACCAGCGGCTCGGCGACGCCCAGCTCGTTGACCCGGTTACGGACGGTGGTCAGGTTCTGCTTGATCGAGTATTCGCGGATCTCGGCGACTTTGGCCGGGGTCAGCGCCAGACGCAGCACGGCGAGCTCGTTGCGCTCGGTGGTGGTCAGGTCGAAGTCATTGAAATTCTTGCGGACCAGGCTGCGAGCCTGTTCGCGGGTGGCATCGTCGGCAAAGCCCAGCATGATCGCGCCGTCCTGCTGGGGCAGGCTGCGATAGCGGATGCGCTCTTTGCGCAGCAAGGTCTTGACCTCGCCTTCGTAGACTTTCATACGGGCGCTCATGGCCTTGTCCATGTCCACTTCCAGCAGGAAGTGCACACCACCGGACAGGTCCAGGCCCAGTTTCATCGGGCTGGCGCCGAGGTTGCGCAGCCATTGCGGGGTGGTCTGGGCCAGGTTCAGGGCCACGACGTAATCATCGCCCAGTGCCTTGCGTACCACATCCTTGGCTGGGAGCTGGTCTTCCTGGTTGGTCAGGCGCACCAGCGCACTGCCCTTCTCACCCAGGCTGCCGCCCTTGACGGCGATACCGGCATCGGTCAGCGCCTTGGTGGCGCGATCCAAATCGGCCTGGCTCACATGCAGCGCGGAGCTCGCACCGCTGATCTGCACCGCCGGGTCATCCGGGTAGAGGTTGGGAGCGGAATAAATAAAGCCGATCGCCAGTACCACCAGGATCAGCAGGTATTTCCACAGAGGGTATTTGTTCAGCATCACGCCGCCCGTTCAAGACGCGGGGCGCGTTGCGCGCCCCGACTGGAAAAGATAACCGGTAACTCAGATAGCCTTGAGCGTACCTTTTGGCAGGGTCGCGGCAACGGCGCCCTTCTGGAACTTCAGCTCGACGTTGTCGGACACTTCCAGTACCACGAAGTCATCGGAGACTTTGACGATCTTGCCGGCGATACCGCCGTTGGTGACAACTTCGTCACCTTTTTGCAAGTTGCTCAGCAGGTTCTTCTGCTCCTTGGCACGCTTGGCCTGTGGGCGCCAGATCATCAGATAGAAGATGACCAGGAAACCGACCAGGAAGATCCATTCAAAACCGGTACCGGCAGGGCCGGCGGCAGGGGCTGCTGCGTCCGCGTAGGCGGCGGGAATCAAGAAGCTCATTGGGCACTCCTAATGGATATTTTCTAATAATGGATGCGAACAGTCAGTCCAAAGGCGGCACAGGCAGCCCGCGCTTGGCATAGAAGGCGTCGACAAAGGCGGCCAATTTACCTTGTTGAATAGCCTCGCGTAAACCGGCCATCAAGCGCTGGTAATGGCGCAAGTTGTGGATGGTATTCAGCATGCTGCTCAACATTTCGCCGCATTTATCCAGATGATGAAGATACGCGCGCGAGAAGTTGGTGCAGGTGTAGCAATCACAGGTCGGATCGAGCGGCGAATCATCATGACGATGGAACGCGTTACGGATCTTGATCACCCCGGTATCGACGAACAGATGGCCGTTGCGCGCATTGCGCGTCGGCATCACGCAGTCGAACATGTCGACGCCGCGGCGCACACCCTCTACAAGATCCTCCGGCTTGCCTACCCCCATAAGGTAACGAGGTTTGTCAGCCGGCATCTGGCCTGGCAGGTAGTCCAGCACCTTGATCATCTCGTGCTTGGGCTCGCCCACCGACAGACCGCCAATGGCCAGGCCGTCAAAACCGATGTTTTCGAGCGCTTCGAGCGAGCGCATGCGCAGGTCTTGATACATACCGCCCTGAACGATACCGAACAGCGCCGCTGTGTTGTCGGCGTGAGCATTCTTCGAGCGCTGGGCCCAGCGCAGCGACAGCTCCATGGAGGTGCGCGCCACGTCGTGCTCGGCCGGGTATGGCGTGCATTCGTCGAAGATCATCACGATGTCCGAGCCCAGGTCACGCTGGACCTGCATGGACTCCTCGGGGCCCATGAACACCTTGGAGCCATCGACCGGCGAGGCGAAAGTCACGCCCTCTTCTTTGATTTTGCGCATGGCGCCGAGGCTGAACACCTGGAAACCACCGGAGTCGGTGAGAATCGGGCCTTTCCACTGCATGAAATCGTGCAGGCTGCCATGCTTCTTGATCACCTCGGTGCCTGGACGCAGCCACAGGTGGAAGGTGTTGCCCAGGATGATCTCGGCGCCGATCGCTTCGATGTCGCGTGGCAGCATGCCCTTGACCGTGCCATAGGTACCCACCGGCATGAACGCCGGAGTCTCTACCGTGCCACGGGGGAAAGTCAGACGGCCGCGACGGGCCTTGCCGTCGGTGGCCAGCAGTTCGAACGACATTCGACAGGTGCGACTCATGCTTGATCCTCGGGGCCGCGTGGCGCCGGATTGCGGGTGATGAACATGGCATCACCGTAACTGAAGAAGCGGTACCCCTGTTCGACCGCCGCCGCGTAGGCAGCCATGGTCTCGGGGTAGCCGGCGAAGGCCGAGACCAGCATCAGCAGCGTGGACTCCGGCAGGTGGAAGTTGGTGACCAAGGCATCGACCACATGGAACGGCCGACCCGGGTAGATGAAGATATCGGTGTCGCCGCTGAAAGCCTTCAACTGGCCATCACGGGCGGCGCTCTCCAGCGAGCGCACGCTGGTGGTACCCACGGCAATTACCCGGCCACCTCGGGCGCGACAGGCCTGGACAGCGTCCACCACCTCCTGGCTGACCTCCAGCCACTCCTTGTGCATGTGGTGGTCTTCGATCTTGTCCACGCGCACCGGCTGGAAGGTACCGGCGCCCACATGCAAGGTGACGAAGGCACGTTCCACGCCCTTGGCGGCGATCCTTTCCAGCAGGGCCTCATCGAAATGCAGGCCTGCGGTCGGCGCCGCCACGGCGCCCGCACGCTCGGCATAGACCGTCTGGTAGCGCTCGCGGTCGGCACCTTCGTCCGGACGATCGATGTATGGCGGCAGCGGCATGTGCCCGACACGGTCCAGCAGCGGCAGCACCTCCTCGGTGAAGCGCAGCTCGAACAGCGTCTCGTGGCGCGCCACCATCTCGGCCTGGCCACCGCCATCGATGAGGATTTGCGTGCCCGGCTTGGGCGCCTTGCTGGCACGCACATGGGCCAGCACCCGGTAGCTGTCCAGCACGCGCTCGACCAGCACTTCCAGCTTGCCACCGGAGGCCTTCTGGCCGAACAACCGCGCCGGGATGACCCGGGTATTGTTGAAGATCATCACGTCGCCGGGGCGCAGGTATTCCAGCAAGTCGGTGAATTGCCGGTGCGCCAGCTCCCCGCTCGGCCCATCTAGGACCAGCAGACGGCTGCCATGGCGCTCGGCCAGGGGATGACGGGCGATCAGGGAATCGGGGAGTTCGAAGGAAAAATCGGCGACGCGCATGATGGTGTTCGGTTCGACAGGGTCGGAAAGTTTAGCCCAACGAACGAAAATTGACCATGAAACCCGATTGACCGACCCACGGCGGCTCTCTATACTGCGCCCCCACAAGCCCTGATGGCGGAATTGGTAGACGCGGCGGATTCAAAATCCGTTTTCGAAAGGAGTGGGAGTTCGAGTCTCCCTCGGGGCACCAAGATCCGGAAAAAACCGACCTTATGGTCGGTTTTTTTGTGCCTGGGATTTGGCCTGCATGGCGTTGACTTTTTCGCGGTAAACCCGTTCCCACAGCGTACGCGCCATTCTGGCTGACCATGCTACACGCAGGCATGCCTCGATCCTGCCGCTGGATCAGACCTCGGCGATGCTGGCGTGTGTAGGGCGGATGACCTTGTTTCCAGCGACCGGCGGGGAAGCGACCTGGAGCGGGCTGCGCACCTGCTGTCAAGGGCGGCAGCGTCCGTAGCCATGTCATCGGGGCCGCGTTGCGACTCTTTGGGGGACAAGCACTGACTAGAGAATGAGAGTCGAACGGCAGCCCGACTTGCTCGTCGATCGGCAACGCCATCAGTATGTAAATCGAAGCCCCCCTCGAAGGCATACCCCATGAAGCTGTCACACCGCCCCGTACGCCACGACGACATCGCCGCTATCTGCTGCTTCCCTCAAGGCCCGGACGAGCTCTTCTACATGTTCCCGAAGGCCACCTACCCGCTCACGCCCGACCAACTGAGCGATGCCATCGCCCAGCGCAGCGGATCGACGGTGATCGAAGGCGATGGCGTGGTGCTGGGCTTTGCCAATTTCTACAAGGCCGAGCATGGTGGCGTGTGCGCCTTGGGCAACGTGGTGGTGGCCCCTGCCGCGCGAGGCCACGGCGTGGCCCGCTATCTGGTGCAATGCATGATCGACCAGGCGCGGGAGCGATTCGCGGCACGGGAGGTGTGGGTATCGTGCTTCAACCACAACACGGCGGGTTTGCTGCTTTATCCACAGCTGGGCTTCGTGCCGTTTGGCATCGAAGAGCGCCAGGCGCCGGATGGCAGCCGAGTGGCATTGGTGCAGATGAGGCAGGTGCTCGCTTGACCCCCTCTTCCCCGGCCCTTTCCTAGTGAGCGCAGCCCACCAAGGGCTCAGGCGCGCACGTACCGCTGGCGCAGCACGTCGCTGAAGGCATCCACCAGCAGCACCAGCACCAGCATGCCGATGATCACGGTGCTGGCCTGGGCTTCCTGGAACAGGCTCAGGGTGGTGTAGAGCATCTGCCCCAATCCGCCGGCACCGACGAAGCCCAGCACGCTGGCCATGCGGATGTTGTTCTCCCAGCGGTAAAGGCTGTAGGCAAGCAGTTGCGGCCAGAGGTTGGGCAAGGTGCCGAAGCAGAACGCCGCAGCCTGGCTGCCACCTTGCAGGCGGATGGCCGCAGCAGGCTCGGCGGGGGCGTTTTCCAGGGCCTCGGCGAACAGGCGGCCCAATACGCCTGCAGTATGCAGGGCCAAAGCCAGGGTACCGGCGTTGGGGCCTAGGCCCGCAGCGAGCACGGTCAAAGCGGCCCAGACGAGCTCAGGGATTGCACGCAAGGCATTGAGCAGCAACCGCGCAGCGCCCTGCAGCGGCCAGCCGAAGCGGCCGGCGGCCGGCAGCGCCAGCAACAGGCCGAGTACCATTGCCAGCAGGGTTCCAAGCCCAGACATGGCCAGGGTCTCCAGTGCGCCCTTGCCTACGGCTCGCAGGTGCTCGGTGGACAGGTCCGGGCTCAGGAATCGGCGTGCATATTCGCCCATCTGCGCCAGCCCGCCGTTGCCGACCACCGACGCCATGTCCAGCTCAAGGTAGCTGAACGACGCCACCACAGCGGCGAGAATCGCGACGACGATCAGCAGGTTGATCACCCGGTTCATGCCAGCCTCCCCCGCAGCACCCGGCTGAGCAGATCGGCCAGCACCACCAGCACCAGGAACGCCAGCAGCATGCTCGCGACCTCGGCCCCGGCGAACATGCGCATGGACAAGTCGATCTGCTGCCCCAGGCCGCCCGCACCGACAAAGCCCATCACCACCGAGGCCCGCACCGCACACTCCCAGCGATACACGGTGTAGGACACCACCTCCGCGGCAGCGCCGGGCAAGATGCCGTAGAAGAACGCCATCAACCGCCCGCTTCCGGCCTGCAACAGCGCATGGGCCGGGCGCTGGTCGACCGATTCGAAGATTTCCGCGTAGACCTTGCCGAGCATGCCGGCGTAGGTGATGGCAATCGCCAGCACGCCAGCCGTAGGCCCAAGGCCAACGGCGCGCACGAACAATAAAGCCCAGACGATCTCCGGCACGCTGCGCAAAAATACCAGCAAACCGCGCACCGGCATGCGCAGCAGCCGCGACCACAGCCCCGGGCGACCACCGCGTGAGGCGGCCCTCAGCGACAGGGCGCGACTGGCCAAAAGGCTGGTCGGCACCGCGAGCAGCAATGCCAAGGCCATGCCAGCAGTGGCCACGGCCAGTGTCTGCAAGGTGGCTTCGAAGAGCAGCGAGAGAAAGTCGCCATCGTGCGCCGGTGGCCAGAAAGCGCTGACGAAGCTGCCCATCTGCTGACGGTTTTCCGCCTGCAGCAGCACACCAGGGTTCAGCTCGCTCAAGCGCAGCCCAGGCCACAGCAACGCCAGAGCGAGCAAGGTCAGCAACAGCCGGGGCAATGCCGCAGGGTCGCGTGTGTCGGCCTTCAGCATCGCGGGATCTGTACCGTCAGGGTCGGCCCAGGGGTGGGCGGCGAGGCCAGCTGTTCGTTGGCATAAAGCGCATCGAGCAGGCTCTCGGTCACCGCCTGGGCAGGGCAGTCGAATGCGACCTGACCTTCGCGGATCCCGATCACTCGGGGAAAGTGCGCCAGTGCCAGATCGACTGCGTGCAGGCTGGCCACCAAGGTCACGCCGTTGTCCTGGGCATGACGATTGAGCAGAGCCAGGCTGTGGTCGGCGAGCACCGGGTCCATGGCCGAAACCGGCTCATCGGCCAGCAACACTTCAGGCCGCTGATACAACGCTCGGGCAATGCCGACTCGCTGCAACTGACCGCCGGACAACTGCCCACACTGAACGAACAGTTTGTCCGCCAGTCCCAGCTCGGCCAACGCCTGACGAGCCCCAGGCACATCGCTCGGGTAGATCAGGTTGAGCAGGCCACGCAGGATGCCCCACTGCCCCAGGCGCCCGGCCAGCACCGCCGTGACCACGCGCTGGCGCGGTGGCAACGGCGGCGCCTGGTGCACCAGGCCCACCCGCGCGCGCAGGCGCTGGCGGGCTCTGGCAGACAGCGCCCAAGGTTGCTGGCCGAGCAGCTCCAGGCGCCCGGCACTGGGCTGGACCGCCGTCGCCATCAGGTGCAGCAGGCTCGACTTGCCGGCCCCGGAAGGGCCGATGATCGCCACCCGCTCACCTTTGTCGATGCGCAGGCTCACCGCATCGAGGGCGCGAACCTGGCCATGGCGCAGGCTGGCGCCGTGCAGATGAATAGTCACTTGAGCAGACCGGCCTCACGGGCAGCTTGCTCGGTGCCTACGTAGTTTTCAGGCTTGGTTTCGATGAAGCGGCTGGCGGCCTGCAGGTCGAGGATCGCCTTGTGCTCCGGGTTGGCTGGGTCCAGCGCCAGGAAAGCGGCCTTGATCTTCTGCTTCAGGGCCGGGTCCAGGTTGCCGCGCACGGTCCAGTTGTAGTCGTAGTAGGTCGGAGTGGTGGCAAAGACCTTGACCTTGTTGGTGTCGACCTTGCCGGCATCGACCAGCTTCTGCCAGACACTGGCGTTGAGCACGCCGCCATCGACCTTGCCAGCCTGGACCCAGGCCACAGTGGCATCGTGGGCGCCGGAGTAGGCAACGCGGCTGAAGTAGCTCTCAGGCTTGATGTTGTCTTCCTTGAGCATGAAGTAACGCGGCATCAGGCTGCCGGAAGTCGAGGAAATCGAACCGAAGGCGAACGATTTGCCCTTGAGGTCGGCCAGGCTCTTCACATCCGGGTTGGCGGTGATGAACTTGGAGGTGAACTGGGCATCCTGCTCGCGCTGCACCAGCGGCGTGGCGGTCGGGTCCTTCAAGTGCACTTGGACGAAGGTGAAGCCGCCCAGCCAGGCCATGTCCAGACGATTGGAAGCCAGCGACTCGACCACCGCCGGGTAATCGGCCACCGGTACGAACTTCACATCCATGCCCAACTGCTTGGAAAGGTATTCGCCCAGCGGCTTGAACTTGCGCTGCAGTTCGGTCGGCGCTTCGTCCGGGATGGCGCTTACCCTCAGGGTGTCAGCAGCCTGGGCAATGACGGCACAGCAAGACAGCACGAGACCGGCGGCGACCGCCAGGGGACGTTTGAGCATGGGATTCTCCGGTTCAATAGCGGGGAAAGGGTAACTGCAACTGCAAGCTACAAGAGAAAGCGAACCGCGTACTTCGCTGACTATCCCAAGTACTTGCCTCTTGGCGCTGGGAACTTGGAGCTTGCAGTCGGCCCGGGGATTATAAGAGCCGGTGGCGCAAAGGCCAGCTTTGCTACAATCGCGCATCACGAAAATCCGAGGTGCGTATGAGCGAACCGATTCGTCTGACCCAGTACAGCCATGGCGCCGGCTGTGGTTGCAAGATCTCCCCCAAGGTGCTGGATGTGATTCTCGCCGAAAGCGGCGCCCAGGCCCTGGACCCGAAACTCTGGGTCGGTAACGCCTCGCGCGACGATGCCGCCGTGTACGCCCTGGACGATGAACGCGGCGTGGTCTCGACCACCGACTTCTTCATGCCGATCGTCGACGACCCGTACGATTTCGGCCGCATCGCTGCCACCAACGCCATCAGTGATATCTACGCCATGGGCGGCGACCCGCTGATGGCCATCGCCATCCTCGGCTGGCCGGTCAACGTCTTGCCGCCGGAAGTCGCCCGAGAAGTCATCCGCGGCGGGCGCGCCGTGTGCGCCGAAGCGGGTATCCCGCTGGCCGGTGGTCACTCCATCGATGCGCCCGAGCCGATCTTCGGCCTGGCGGTCACCGGCGTGGTCAGCAAGCGCCACCTCAAGCGCAACGACACCGCCCACGTCGGCTGCCGCCTGTACCTGACCAAGCCCCTGGGCATCGGCATCCTCACCACCGCCGAGAAGAAGGCCAAGCTGCGCACCCAGGACCAGGGCCTGGCCCGCGATTGGATGTGCACCCTTAATACCCCCGGCAGCCGCTTCGGCAAGCTCGACGGCGTCAAGGCCATGACCGACGTCACCGGATTCGGCCTGCTCGGCCACCTGGTGGAGCTGGCCGAAGGCAGCGGGCTGACGGCGCACCTGCGCTACGATGCCGTGCCACGCCTGCCCAGCGTCGATCACTACCTGGCCGAGGGCTGCATCCCTGGCGGCACCCTGCGCAACTTCGACAGCTACGGCCACAAGATCGGAGCCTTGACCGAAGACCAGAAACACCTGCTGTGCGACCCGCAGACCAGCGGTGGATTGCTGGTGGCGGTCAGCCCCGAAGGCGAGGCCGAATTCCTCGCCGTAGCCGCAGAACTGAACCTGGCCCTCTCGCCGATCGGCGAGCTGGTCGAGCGACAGACCCACGCGGTCGAGGTGCTTTGATGCGCAACGACTGCACCGACTACCGCCAACTGTTCCTCGACGACGTGCCGATGATGGACATGCGCGCGCCGATCGAATTCGCCAAGGGGGCCTTCCCCGGCGCCGTCAACCTGCCGCTGATGAACGATCAGGAGCGGCAAAAGGTCGGCACCTGCTACAAGCAGCAAGGCCAGGCCGCCGCCATCGCCTTGGGTCACCAGCTGGTCGGCGGCGCCATCAAGCAGGCACGCCTGGAAGCCTGGGCGGCGTTCGCCAAGGCCCACCCCGACGGCTATCTGTACTGCTTCCGCGGAGGCCTTCGCTCACAGATCGTCCAGGGCTGGCTGAAGGACGAGGCCGGCATCCAGTACCCGAAGGTCAAGGGTGGCTACAAGGCCATGCGGACCTTCCTGCTGGAGACCACCTTGCAAGCTGTCGAGCAGTGCGACTTCGTGCTGGTAGGCGGTCTTACCGGCACGGGCAAGACCGACGTGCTGCTTCAGTTGGACAACGTGCTCGACCTCGAAGGCCACGCCAACCACCGCGGCTCGAGCTTCGGCAAGCGGGCCACGGCGCAGCCGGCGCAGATCGATTTCGAAAACCAGCTGGCCATCGACATCCTGAAAAAGCGCGCCCGAGGAATGCAGCAGTTCGTTCTGGAGGATGAAGGGCGCATCGTCGGGAGTTGCTCGGTGCCCCTGGAGCTGTACCAGGGCATGCAGCAGTACCCGCTGGTGTGGCTGGAAGACAGCTTCGAAAACCGCGTGGAGCGCATCCTGCGGGACTACGTGATCAACCTGTGCGCCGAGTTCGTCGCCTTGCATGGCGAAGAAGACGGCCGTCGGCTGTTCGCCGAACGCATGCTGCAAAGCATGGGCAATATCCACAAGCGCTTGGGCGGTGAACGCTTCCAGCGGTTGTCGGCGCTACTGGGCCAGGCCCTGGACGAGCAGCTGCGCAGTGGCGCGGTGGATCTGCACCGGGGCTGGATCGAAGGGTTGCTCAACGAATACTACGACCCGATGTATGCCTACCAACGCCAAGCCAAGGCAGAGCGTATCGAGTTTGCCGGCGACGGGGTCGAGGTGCGCGAATACCTCAAGGCCCGGGCCAAACGCGAGCCACGTGTCGCGCCCTAGGGCCCTGCCCAGCACAAGCCAGGGGCGCCGGAGCGGCGCTCCCATGGCGACGGCGCCACCCTCAGAACCCTGCGCTCAACTGGCTAAGCTCGGCACATCGTGTTCATCGCAAAGCGTACGGATGAGTTCACGCAGCCAGCGGTGACCGGCATCGCCCTCGCGCCGGGTGTGCCAGGCCTGGGTAAAGGCAAACGGCGCGATCGGCAGTGGTGGCGCAAAGCAGCGCAACCCAGGGTCGAGCCGGGTACCCGCCAGGCTGCGGCGGGCCACGGTCAGAATGAGGTCCGTACCGCTGATCACGCCTTGGGCCACGCCCCAGTGCGGCAGGGTGAGCGCGATCCGCCGCCCCTGACCCGACGCCTGGAGCGCCAAGTCGATCTCGTTGTCGATGCCCGGCCGCACGGCCACCAGCACGTGAGGTCGCGCCAGCCACTGAGCCAGCGAAAGCCCGGTGCGCGCCGGTAGACTGTGGCGGTCCGCCAGGCAAATGAACGACTCCTCGAACAACACCTGTACCTGCACCTCTGAGGGCAAATCGGGGAACACCCCGAGGGCCAAGTCCACTTCACCATCGATCAATTGTCCGACCATCGCTTCACGGCTGCCTTGGGATACCACCAGGTCGATGCCTGGCGCCTGCTCTCTGAGCTTGCGCATCAGCCCCGGCAACACCACCCGCGCGCCATAGTCCGACATTGCCAGGCGAAAGGTGCGTCGCGCCCGGTTCGGTTCGAAACGCGGACTCCCCAAGAGGCCGTCGAGCTGTGCGAGGGCCTGCTCCAGCGGCTCACGCAGGGCCTGGGCACGGCTGCTCAAGTGCAGACGGCCGCCCCGGCGCACCAACAGTGGGTCAGCGAAGATGTCTCGCAGCTGGGCCAGCGCATGGCTCACGGCAGGCTGACTGCGGTGCAGGCGTACGGCAGCCCGTGAAACATGCTGCTCGCTGAGCAAGGCATGCAGGGTCAACAGCAGGTTGAGGTCGATACGACGCAAATCATCCATATGACGAATACAGCCTGTGTGAATTTCGAATTTCCATCATTGAAATGGATAAACAACACTGCGCCTAGTGTTTTCGACAGGAGCCATTCAATGCCGCACGCCCTCTCCTTCTCAGCCGTCCTCCCTTTGCTCGTTGCACTGCTGGCAGGCGCCGCCGTGCCTTTCCAGGCCGGCAGCAATGCCGCGCTCGGTCGCTTGCTGGGCCACCCTTTGTGGGCGGCGGGGGTATCGCTGACCGTCAGCCTGCTGATGCTGGTCCCTGCCTTGCTGCTGATGCGAGCACCTGTGCCGCAGTTGCAGAACCTGGCCCAGGCGCCTTGGTGGGCCTGGTTTGGCGGTGTCGCGGGCGTGCTCTACATCACTGCGGCGCTGGTGCTGACACCCCGGCTTGGGGCTGCGGGATTCATCGTCTGCGTGATCGCCGGGCAGGTGCTGTCGTCACTGCTGATCGACCAATGGGGGCTGATGGGGTTGCCGGAACGGCCCGTCAACGCTCTGCGCCTGGCGGGCGTCGGGATGATCGTGGCGGGTATGCTGGTGGTGCAGTGGGGTACGTCTCGCTGATGTGGTGTCCGCACTGTCTTGCTCGCTGGCAATACAGCTGCAGTCACAGCGACTGTGACGACTCCGGCGGCATCAGGACCTTGTCCACATCGAAATGCAGTGCAGGCATCTGGGTGCCGGCATACATCGTGACGGCGATCGCAGCAATCAGCGCCACATCGAGCCAGTGCCAGCCGGGCATGTCGTCGGCGCGCCGTGCCTTCCAGCACCACCAGGCCTGCCCCAGGCAAAACACCAGGATCGCCAGGCTCCACAAGTAGAAGCCAACACCGAAGCCGGTGACGTCCTGGAAGGCATAGCTGTGGTTGTCCGGCAGCCGCTCGATACCCAGGCTACTGAGCGCCAGGTACAGGGCGCACACCCCCAACAGCAACGCCAACCGGCGAAAGCGCCGATGGGCCAGCACCGCTAGCACCAGCAACGGGTTGGCAAACCATTGATACAAGCCGAACGGTACGCCCCAGGGCCCGTAAAGCAGCATCTGCAAGGCAGGCATGTGCCGACCTGCTCCCATCAACGCGCCGTCAAAAAACAGGCCGATCAGGTACACAAGCAGGCTCAACGGCAGGTAATAGGCAGACAACCTCAGGCTCCAGGGTATTTGGACGAATCTGAAACCATACAGCACCTGTGTTTCACGCAACAGGTGGTTTCCCGCCACAAGCCCCTGTCAGGCCACTTCGGCCCCATCATCCTCCGGCCAGTGCGGCTCGTTGGCCTCCAGCGGCGGCAGCCCATAATGCGCACGGGCTGCGTCACAGCTGGGGTTATGCACACCGTTGACCCACGAGGCTTCGAATTCTCGGCATGGACTCGAGCGGTTTTCGTAGATGGTGCAAGCGACCTGCTTGCCGATCTCGCCACCCAACGCCGTGCAGCGGCAAGGTTTGGCATCGGTGCCGATCATCGCGACCCGGGTTGGGTTGATCTGAACCACCAGATCGTCGGGCACCACGCCCCCGGCTGATTGGCATTCGCCCCAGAAAAAAGACACACGGAAGTACCCGCAGCAGGCGCCGCAGTCAAGGCAAGGGTTGTATTCGGACATGATGGCACGGAGGGAGGGTTGTTGTTATGAGGGCTAGGCCCGCGCGCCATTCTCAGTCCAAGCAGGGGTGGCTGAGAAGAGGGGGAAAGCAAAAAAAACCACCGCTTGTCAGCGGCAAGTAGCAAGCGGCAAGGCGACTTGCTGCATCAAGATTGAAAAGCCGCAAAAGGCCGCTGCTCACGCGGCCCCTCTTGCGGCTTGCAGCTTATTTTCGCGTCAAGCCATCGGCCCTGAACATCTGCCGAATGCCGCGAATGGCCTGGCGAATACGGTCCTGGTTCTCGATCAGGGCGAAGCGCACATGATCATCGCCATAGTCGCCAAAGCCGATCCCGGGCGACACACAGACCTTGGCCTCGGCGAGCAGTTTCTTGGAG
This sequence comes from Pseudomonas sp. CK-NBRI-02, assembly GCF_008124495.1. NCBI lineage: Bacteria > Pseudomonadati > Pseudomonadota > Gammaproteobacteria > Pseudomonadales > Pseudomonadaceae > Pseudomonas > Pseudomonas sp. CK-NBRI-02. The sequence goes on from NZ_VSJH01000001.1 coordinate 110,452, forward strand.
AACTCCAGCGAGCCCAGGTGAGCATAAGCTTCGGGAATCTTCGCCCACACGTACATCGAGGCTTTGGGGTTTTCGACCATCCAGCCGATCTCATGCAGCCCTTTGACCAGCAGGTTGCGGCGCTGGCGGTATTGCTCGGCGATATCGCGTACACACTGCTGGTCGCCTTCGAGCGCGGCGATGGCCGCCACCTGCAACGGGGTGAAGGTGCCATAGTCGTGGTAGCTCTTGATCCGGGCCAGGGCGCTGACCAGCTCCGGGTTGCCGACCATGAAGCCGATGCGCCAGCCGGCCATGTTGTAGCTCTTGGACAGGGTGAAGAATTCCACCGCGATGTCCTTGGCGCCTGGCACCTGCATGATCGAGGGGGCTTTCCAGCCGTCATAGACGATGTCGGCGTAGGCCAGGTCGTGAACCACCAACACGTCATACTGCTTGGCCAGCGCGACCACACGCTCGAAGAAGTCCAGCTCGACGCACTGGGCGGTCGGGTTGGACGGGAAGCCCAGGATCATCATCTTGGGCTTGGGGATCGATTCGCGAATCGCCCGCTCCAGCTCGTTGAAGAAGTCCACGCCTGGCACCAGCGGCACCGAACGCACCTGGGCACCGGCGATCACCGCGCCGTAGATGTGGATCGGGTAACTGGGATTGGGCACCAGTACCGTGTCGCCATGGTCGAGGGTGCCAAGCATCAAGTGCGCCAGGCCTTCCTTGGAGCCGATGGTGACGATGGCTTCGGTTTCCGGGTCGATGTCGACCTCGTAGCGCTCCTGGTACCAGCGTGAGATGGCGCGGCGCAGACGCGGGATACCGCGGGAGGTGGAATAACCGTGAGTGTCTTCCCGTTGGGCGACTTGGACGAGCTTCTCGACAATATGCGGTGGCGTGGCACCGTCGGGGTTACCCATGCTCAGGTCAATGATGTCCTCGCCACGGCGGCGGGCGGCCATCTTGAGCTCGGCTGTGATGTTGAAGACGTAAGGGGGGAGACGATCGATGCGCGCAAAGCGGCGCGGCGAACCTGGGTTGGCCATGGCTTCCTCGAATGACGTAAGCGCCCGGAACCGTCCGAGCGACGTGGGCCGCTGCGGCGGCCGAATCAGAAGATAGTGCCGAAACATACAACCTGTAAAGGACGATTTCCTGTTTTATTAGATCTTTTTAGGCTTATTTATCGAATTCATTAGATTTACGTTGCCTGGGCTGGCCCTATCACCGGTAAACCGCGAAGAAGCCGCAACACACACCACAGGCATAAAAAAACCCCGGCACAAGGCCGGGGTTTTCGTGTAACAGGCGTCTGTATCAGCGTGCGTATGTCATCAGCACGTCCGCGGCAGTCTGGCTGTCCACCGACATCATCACGCTCAGGGCGGTGACGGTGAGGATGGAGAAACCGAAGACCTTGCGGGCCCACTTGCTGTCGTCCTCGGCCTTGTAGCCGCCCCAGGCCATGTACAGCCAGTAAAGGCCCATGGCAGCCGCCACGGCGAGGTAACCCAGGCCGGCGTAACCGCCCAAGGTCAGCATCAGGGTGGCGAGCACGAAGGCCAGTACGTACAGCACGATCTGCTTCTTCGCCGCGAGAATACCGCGTGCCACCGGCAAAACCGGAATGTTGGCAGCGCTGTAATCCTTGAAGCGGAAGATGGCGATGGCAAAGCTGTGTGGCATCTGCCACAGGCTGAACATCACCAGCAGCGTCACGGCAGCCAGGTCGAAGCTGTTGCTGACGGCGCAGTAACCGATCACCGGAGGCATGGCACCGGACAGGCTGCCGACCAAGGTACCGTGTACCGACTTGCGCTTGAGCCACAGGCTGTAGAAGCCGACGTAGACGACGAAGCCCACAGCTGCGCAGAACGCCGACAGCGGATTGGCCTGGACATACAACAGGCTGAAGCCCGCCACCCCGAGCAGGGTGGCGTAGATCAGCGCGAGGGTCAGCGACATGCCGCCCTGAACCATGACGCGGTTCTTGGTGCGCTCCATCTTCTGGTCGATGTCGCGGTCGATGCAGTTGTTGAACACGCAACCGGACGCGACGACCAGAGAGGTCCCCACCACTACCGCCAGGAACAGGGCGAAGTCCACATGGCCCTTCGAGGCAAGGAAGAAACCGCCTGCCACGGAAAGCACGTTACCGAAAATGATCCCCGGTTTGGTGATTTGGATAAAGTGCTTCACGGACATGCAGTCTTACCTCACTTGGCCATCATTTCGATGTGGATGCTGAACATGATCCACAGCGACAGGCCGACCAACAGAGCGATTACGAGAGTGGTGAACAGGAACGTCGACACATTCGAACGCTGCTCTTTCGAGCGGTCCATGTGCAGGAAGTACACCAGGTGCACCACCACCTGAATGACGGCCATGGCCACCACGATCAGGACGGTCAGGTTCTTCGGCAGGCTCGGGTACATCACCAGACCGAACGGGATCGCGGTCAGGATGATCGACAGGATGAAGCCGATCGCGTACGACTTGACGCTGCCGTGGTTGCCTTCGTGATGAGTGTCGTGTGCGCTAGCCATTACAGAACTCCCAGCAGGTAGACGACGGTGAATACGCAGATCCAGACCACGTCCAGGAAGTGCCAGAACAGGCTCAGGCAGCTCATGCGGGTCTTGGCGGTCGGGGTGATGCCCTTGGTGCTGATCTGATACATCAGGACAGCCATCCAGATCAGACCGGCAGTCACGTGCAGACCGTGGGTGCCGACCAGGGCGAAGAAGCCCGACAGGAAGCCGCTGCGGTTCGGGCCGAAGCCTTCGCCGATCAGGTGATGGAACTCATAGACTTCCATCGCGATGAAGCCAGCACCGAACAGGAAGGTGATGGCCAGCCAGCCCAGCACGCCACCTTTGTTGCCCTTGAACATCTGCAGCATGGCAAAGCCGAAGGTGATCGAGGACAGCAGCAGCAGTGCGGTTTCAACAGCTACGAAATCGAGCTGGAAGATGTCATGACCCGACGGGCCGCCGGCAAAACTGCCGGACAGCACCGCGTAGGTGGCGAAGAGCGACGCAAACAGGATGCAGTCGGTCATCAGGTACAGCCAGAAACCGAGTACGGTCATCTGGCCCGAGTCGTGGTGGTGATCGTCGTGCCCATGGTCGTGACCATGAGCGCCGGCGTGGATTACTTGACTGGACATTGATTACACCCGCTCAAACGATTCGACACGTGCGCCGGCAGGCAGAGCACCTGCTTTGGCCAGCGCTTTCATGCGCTCGCCTTCGATGCGCGCCACTTCTTCGGCCGGAACCATGTAGCCCTGGTCGTCACGCGCGGCGTGGCGAACGAAGACAGCGATGGTTGCAACCAGGCTCGCGCCAACCAGCCACCAGATGTGCCAGATGAATGCGAAGCCGAAGACGGTCAGGAACAGGCCCATGAACAAACCGGTGGAGGTATTGCTCGGCATGTGGATCGCTTCGTACTTGGCCGCAGGCTTGTAGGCGACACCGGCTTCCTTGGCTTCGTGCCAGGCGTCCAGGCCAACCTTCTCAGGCATGTGGGCGAAGTTGTAGAACGGAGGTGGCGACGAAGTCGACCATTCCAGGGTACGGCCACCCCATGGATCGCCAGTGACGTCCAGGTTCTGGTTGCGGTCGCGGACCGATACGTACAGCTGGATCAGCTGGCAAGCGATACCGAACAGGATCAGCACGGCGCCGACGACGGCAACGTACAGGTAGGGTTCCCAAGCCGGGTTGTCCGAGTGGTTCAGACGACGGGTCATACCCATGAAGCCCAGGGCGTACAGCGGCATGAACGCTACGTAGAAGCCGGAGATCCAGAACCAGAAGGCAGCCTTGCCCCACTTCTCGTTCAGGGTGAAACCGAAGGCTTTCGGGAACCAATAGGCGAAGCCGGCGATGTAGCCGAATACCGCACCACCGATGATCACGTTGTGGAAGTGGGCGATAACGAACAGGCTGTTGTGCAGAACGAAGTCAGCACCTGGAACAGCCAGCAGAACGCCAGTCATACCACCGATCGAGAAGGTGACCATGAAGCCCAGGGTCCACATGATCGGCGCGGTGAAACGCAGACGGCCCTGGTAGATGGTGAACAGCCAGTTGAACAGCTTCACACCGGTCGGAATGGAGATCAGCATCGTCGCCAGACCGAAGAAGGTGTTGACGCTCGCGCCTGCACCCATGGTGAAGAAGTGGTGCAGCCAGACGGCAAAGCCCAGAACAGCGATCGCGCCCGATGCGTAGATCATCGAGTGGTGGCCGAACAGACGCTTGCCAGCGAAGGTCGAGGTGACTTCCGAGAACACACCGAAGGCCGGCAGGATCAGGATGTAAACCTCAGGGTGACCCCAGGCCCAGAACAGGTTGACGTACATCATCGGGTTCCCACCAAGCTCGTTGGTGAAGATGTGGAAGTCCAGATAACGGTCAACAGTCAGCAGAGCCAGTGCAGCGGTCAGGATCGGGAAGGAAGCGACGATCAGCACGTTGGCCCAGGTGCAGGTCCAGGTGAAGATCGGCATGTCCATCAGCTTCATGCCAGGCGCGCGCATCTTCATCACGGTGACGAGGAAGTTCACACCGGTAAGCGTCGTACCCAATCCGGATAGCTGTAGCGCCCAGATGTAGTAGTCCACACCCACGCCAGGGCTGTACTGGATACCCGCGAGCGGCGGATAGGCAACCCAACCGGTCTTGGCGAATTCACCAACGCCCAGGGAGATGTTGACCAGCAGCACGCCTGCCAGCAGCAGGTAGAAGCTCAGGGAGTTCAGGAACGGGAAGGCAACGTCACGTGCACCGATCTGCAGAGGAACCGCCAGGTTCATCAGGCCGGTGAAGAACGGCATCGCCATGAAGATGATCATGATCACACCGTGGGCGGTGAAGATCTGGTCATAGTGTTCAGGCGGCAGGTAGCCTTCGGCGCCGCCGGTAGCGGCAGCCAGCTGGGTACGCATCATGATGGCGTCGGCGAAGCCGCGCAGCAGCATGACCATCGCGACGATGATGTACATCACCCCGATTTTCTTGTGGTCGACCGTGGTCAGCCACTCAGTCCACAAGTAGGTCCACTTGCGGAAATAGGTGATAGCACCGACCAAAGCGATACCACCGAGCGCAATCATGGCAAGCGTCACCATGACTATCGGCTCGTGATAGGGTATCGCCTCCAGGCTTAATTTACCGAACATCTCTTACTCCTCTGCACCGGCAGCTGGTTGCATACTCGATTCCACACCCTTGGTAGTGGCCAGATCTTTGCTGCCTGCTTCTTCGTGGCTCGGACGACCGCGGTTCATGCCTTCGTACTTGTCGACGATCAGCTGGAACTGGTCAGGCGAAGCCTCGCTATACAGCGCGACTGGGTTGTTTTCGCTTGGTTTGGCCAAGGCGTCGTATTCAGCCTTGTCCAGCTTCTTCGGCGACTGCTTGACCTCGGCGACCCACTTGTCGAAGTCTTCCTGGGAGGTGGCAGTAGCCTTGAATTTCATGCCGGTGAAGCCAGCACCGCTGTAGTTGGCGCTGATACCGTCGAATTCGCCGTTCTCGTTGGCGATCAGGTGCAGTTTGGTGGTCATGCCGGCCATGGCGTAGATCTGGCCGCCCAGGCCCGGGATGAAGAAGGAGTTCATCACGGCGTCGGAGGTGACGCGGAAGTTGACCGGGGTGTTAGCCGGGAAGACGATCTTGTTGACGGTGGCGATGCCCTGCTCCGGGTAGATGAACAGCCACTTCCAGTCCAGCGCGACCACGTCGATCTGCACCGGCTTCACTTCGGAATCCAGTGGACGGTACGGGTCCAGCTTGTGGGTGGAGTGGTAGGTGACGTAGCCCAGGGCAATGATGATCAGGATCGGGATGATCCAGACAGCCGCTTCGATCTTGGTCGAGTGCGACCAGTCGGGCGTGTAGGTGGCAGCCTTGTTGGAAGCACGGTACTTCCAGGCGAACGCGATGGTCATGATGATGACCGGTACGACGACCAGCAGCATCAGGCCAGTGGCGATCAGGATCAGGTTCTTTTGCTCAATGCCGACCTGGCCCTTCGGGTCGAGCAGGGTCCAGTTGCACCCACTGAGTAAAAGCATGCCTAAAAAGGGCAATATGCCAAACAGTCTGGGGTAACGCTTTTTACTCATCTCACGACCTCTAGATCAGCTTGCTTCAATGCAATTTGTGTTTTGGTAGCCAACACTTCGTCCTGCCAAGTGAGGCATTTCGCGCCCGTACTCGCTCCTGCCGGAGGTCCGACTGCAGGACCTTGGCGTCAAGCGGGTTAGCGGTGCTTATGGTTTCGTAGGCAACAGGCCTGTACTTCAGACCAAGTCCATTTGGTGCGGGAAAACGCGGAGGGGGGTCCGCCCGGTATCGCCGTTGGGCGAAACTTGACGAAGTCAGCAAAAAGGAGCCTCGGCTTCCTTCAATCCTGCGACTTGCAAGCAGTGCCGAACGGAAATTGGGGGCGATTGTAGATAGGTCGCCCACCCTTGACTATGACTTATTGCGCAACAGTCTTTTACCAATTCGGTAACAATACAGAAGGGAAAATCAACTTCGCGACAGTTTGTCGCACCCCGCTTGATAGCCCTGAAGCCCGCATTGCACAAGGCTTCGTGGTTGATCTGGGTCAAGCGGGAGGCAAGTTTCTTTTGGTTTCTCGCCGTGCAACAGAAGAGGTCGGAAGCGGGACTTTTGTCTAAGCCTTGCGTCGGTTCCGATAGATACCCAGCGGCACCAGGACGGCAGTGAGGACGAACGCCAGAAGCGCCCACTGAGCCAGGGACAATCCAAGGATCGGCGGGTATGGCGTGCTGCAGAATCCATCGACCTGGAACGCCAGTGGCCAGACCTGCGCCAGCGGCAGGTCATCGACGATCGGCTGCAGCGTGTCGATACCGCAGCTGACCATCGGGTGCGCGAGTATATACACATGGTTGCCGGCCGCAACGATTCCGCCGATCGCGCTGAGCACCACCAACGCCTCGAAGAACGTCAGGCTGCGTTTTCCCGGCATGGCGGCGGCAAGGAAAGCGAACACCGCGATCAACAGCAGCGCATAACGTTGCAGGATACACAGCGGGCATGGGGCCTCGCCGAGCACTACCTGCATGTAGAGCGCCCCGCCGATCAACGACAGGCAGATCACACCCAGCAGAACCAGGAAGCGCCGTTCGCGATTCAGGCGCGATGTTTGTTCGTTCATTACCGATTCCTTCGATGGATAGAGGCAGCGCCAGGCCTGTCGGGGCAATGGCCTGCCTGGGCGACAGTCTACACGTGCGTCGAGGAAGCGGCGTGATAGCACTGCGCGGGGCTATCCGATGACGTCTTCAGACCAGCCGGGGCGACGTCGGTTCAACGTCAGCCGCCAAAAAGCGGCAACCCGGATGCCGGACAGGCGAACGCCCCTCGACACCCGGGAGTGAAGGATACAGTGATTAAAGGAAGATTAAAGATGAAATTGGCCTCGCTTATTTCATCTCCTTATATAAGAAGCGACCTACAGTCCAATCGCTGGCAAGCCAGCCCCCGCACGAACGATGTCGCGTTCGCTTCGTCTCGATTACCCACGTCCGGGAGCACCGCATACGAGAGCTGGCTTGCCAGCGATTGGAATGGAAATCCTGCGTCGTCCGCTTCGTGGATTGCCCCCCGAAGCGGACTGACCAGATTATCGAGGCATCACTCCAGCGCCGCCGCCGGCCCGAAGAATTCGTAACGGCTTTGCTGCTCGGGCACACCCAGGTCCTTGAGGTGGCGCTTGACCGCCGCCATGAAGCCTTTCGGGCCCAGGAAGTAGGCATCCACATCACGCTCGGCCGGCAGCCACTGGCCCAGTTGCTCCTGACTCAGCACCCCGACCGCGTCGGCCTCGCCCTTGCCGTCCTGCTCGGCATAGCAATAGAAGCGTTTGAGCTGTGGATGACGCGCCGCCAGGCCATCGATCCAGTCACGGAAGGCGTGCACCGCCCCGTTGCGCGCGCAATGGATGAAATGCACCGGGCGTTGCGTCTGCAAGGCGGCCTGGAGCATCGCCAGGGTCGGCGTAATGCCTACGCCTCCGCTGATGAGCACCAGCGGCTTGTCGCTGTGCGTCAAGGTGAAATCTCCGGACGGCGGGAACAATTGCAGGGTCTGGCCGACCTGCAGTTGCTGATGCAGGTAATTGGACACCTTGCCACCGACTTCACGCTTGACGCTGATGCGGTACTGCTCGCCATCGCACAGGGCCGACAGTGAATAGTTGCGGCGCTGCTCGACACCGTCGATGAACAGCTGCAGGCCGATGTACTGGCCAGGCTCGGCTTTCAGGACCGGCTTGCCATCCACCGGTGCGAAATAGAAAGAGACGATCTCGCTGCTCTCCTGCTCCCGACGCACCAGACGAAACTCACGGGTACCGCGCCAGCCACCGGCCGCTTCTTCTTTCTGTTTATAGAGGCTTTCCTCGGCGCCGATCAGGATATCGGCCAATTGCCCGTAGGCCGCGCCCCAGGCAGCGATCACCTCAGCGGTGGCGATGTCCTTGCCAAGGACTTCCTCGATAGCGCGCAGCAGGCAGCTGCCGACGATCGGATAATGCTCGGGCAGGATCTGCAAGGCGACATGCTTGTTGATGATCTGCCCGACCAGACCACCGAGTTGCTCCAACTGGTCGATGTGGCGGGCATACATCAGCACACCGTTGGCCAGTGCGCGCGGCTGATCGCCGCTGGCCTGGTGGGCCTGGTTGAACAGCGGGCGCACTTCGGGGTACTCGCTGAGCATCATCTTGTAGAAATGCGTCGTCAGGGCCTCGCCACCGCTTTCGAGCAGCGGGACAGTGGCTTTGATGATTGCGCGTTGTTCGGCATTGAGCATTTGGTACGACTCCTGAGCCTAGGGCTTGAACTGGTCTGCCCTCGGTATTTCATCAACCGTGCCAACTTCTGAGCCCAGTGTTTACGGGGTTTTCAAGCAATGCGAGTCAAAACGACACCAATGCGCGTATAGTCATAACGACCAACAGGAGTCCATATGACTACACGCCCTCTGCTCACCACCCTGCTCCCTCTGGTCAGCGATCTATCCCGTGATCTTCCGGACCAGGAGCGCTACCGCCGCCTGCTGCAAGCCATGCGCAACCTGCTGCCATGCGATGCAGCCGCCCTGTTGCGCCTGGATGGCGAATGGCTAGTGCCGCTGGCGGTCGATGGCCTGTCGCCCGATACGCTGGGTCGACGCTTCAGGGTCAGTGAACACCCGCGCTTCCAGATCCTGCTCAGCCGTCCCGGCCCGACCCGCTTCGCCAGCGACAGCGAACTGCCCGACCCGTACGACGGCCTGGTCAACGCGCCGCATGCCGACCTGCACGTGCACGACTGCATGGGCTGCCCCTTGATGGTCGATGAACAACCCTGGGGCCTGGTCACCCTCGATGCCCTCACGCCCGGGCGTTTCCAAAGCCTGGAACTCGAGTCCCTGCAAGCCTTCGCCAGCCTCGCCGCAGCCACTGTCACCGTGGCCGAGCGCATCGAGGACCTGGCCCTACGCGCCGAGGATGAACACCAACGCGCCGAGGTCTATCGCCAGGCCAGCGGGCAAGCCAAAGAGCTGATCGGTCAGAGCAAGGCGCACAAACGCTTGCTGGAAGAAATCCGCCTGGTCGGCGGCAGCGACCTGACTGTGCTGATCACCGGCGAGACCGGTGTCGGCAAGGAGCTCGTGGCCCAGGCCCTGCACCAGGCCAGCAACCGCGCCCACAAACCGCTGATCAGCCTCAACTGCGCCGCCCTGCCCGACACGTTGGTGGAGAGCGAACTGTTCGGCCACGTGCGCGGGGCTTTCACCGGCGCCCATGGCGAGCGGCGCGGCAAATTCGAGCTGGCCAATGGCGGCACGCTGTTTCTCGACGAGGTGGGCGAACTGCCCCTGACAGTACAGGCCAAGCTGCTGCGGGTCCTGCAAAGCGGGCAGTTGCAGCGCCTGGGCTCAGATCGCGAGCACCAGGTCGATGTGCGCCTGATCGCTGCCACCAACCGCGACCTGGCCATGGAAGTGCGCAACGGCCACTACCGCGCCGACTTCTACCACCGCCTGAGCGTCTATCCGTTGCAGGTCCCGCCGCTGCGGGAGCGCGGCCGGGATGTGTTGCTGATTGCCGGATACTTCCTCGAGCAGAACCGCTCCCGCCTGGGCCTGAACAGCCTGCGACTGAGTGCCGACGCCCAGGCCGCCTTGCTGGCCTACGACTGGCCTGGCAACGTGCGCGAACTTGAGCATCTGATTGGCCGTTCGGCACTCAAAGCCCTCGGCCAGCATCCCGAGCGTCCTCGCATTCTGACCCTGGAAGCCAGCGACCTGGACCTGCACACCGCCCTTGCGCCCCAACACGCCCCCACTCCTGCCCCGGTTCAGCCACTGCTCAACCTGCCCGACGGTGGCTTGCGCGAAGCGGTGGACGCATATCAACGGCAGGTGATCGGCGCTTGCCTTGAGCGCCACCAGGACAACTGGGCGGCAGCAGCGCGCGAGCTGGGGCTCGATCGCGCCAATCTCAGCCGCCTGGCCAAGCGCCTGGGGTTGCGCTGACCCTTGCGCCCAGTCCCGCCACCGCGAAACGACCTTCGGCGCCCAGATTTACCCGCGAAAGGGTCAACGCAGGCGATACCTGCCCAGGCAACGCCTGCGATTGACCGCACCGTGACCTAAAGCCTGGCCCCAACAGGCCGATAACCCGGCATCCTCCTTTTATTACCGACAGACTCGAAGGTTGCCCATGGCCACGCAAAACGCCCGTGCGGACTCGTTGTCCCTGCTGCTGTTCACCTTGCGCAGCGGCAAGCTGATGGCGATCAACCTGCTCAAAGTCAGCGAGATCATCCCTTGCCCGCCGCTGACCCGCCTGCCGGAATCGCATCCGCACGTCAAAGGCGTGGCGACGCTGCGCGGCAACCCGCTGTCGGTGATCGATCTCTCCCGCGCCATCGGCGAGCAGCCGTTGGCCGACCCGTCCGGTGGCTGCCTGATCGTCACCGAGATCAGCCGTTCGCGCCAGGGCCTGCATGTGCAGGCGGTGAGCCGCATCGTTCACTGCCTGAGCACAGACATCAAGCCGCCACCCTACGGCTCGGGCAACCGCTCGTTCATCACCGGCGTGACTCGGGTCGACAACACCTTGGTGCAGGTGCTGGACATCGAAAAGGTCATCCACGCCATCGCACCGCCTGAGCCAGAACCGCACCCAGGCGAACTCAGCGAGGAAGATGCCAGCCTGCTGGCGGCCGCCAACATTCTGGTGGTGGATGACAGCCAAGTGGCTTTGCAGCAGTCGATCCATACCCTGCGCAACCTGGGCATCGAATGCCACACCGCACGCAGCGCCAAGGATGCGATCAACGTGCTGCTGGAACTGCAAGGCACCGAGCGGGAAATCAACATCATCGTCTCGGACATCGAGATGTCAGAGATGGACGGCTACGCCTTCACCCGCACCCTGCGGGAAAGCCCGGACTTCCAGCATCTCTACGTACTGCTGCACACCTCGCTGGACAGCACCATGAGCGGCGAAAAAGCCAAGCTGGCCGGCGCCAACGCGATTCTCACCAAGTTCTCTTCGCCCGAGCTGACCGATTGTCTGGTGGTGGCCGCGCGGGCCGTGGTCTTTGCCGAGCACTGATATAGTCAGCGACAATTTCCCTGGCTTGCTGCCCGGGACGACTCGGGCATAATTCGCGCCCTTCGGTTGTTTTGTTGCCGGTACCTTGTATGAAGTTTCTCAGCACCCTTCTGATCGCCTGTGTCCTCGCCAGCGGCATGGCCCAGGCTTCCAGCAGTCAAGCCTGGAATGAACAACGCCAACAGATGCTCAAGGGCTGCCTGGCCGCCAGCCAGCTCAAGGATGCCCATGCCCGCGGCAAACCCGCGGAGTTCGACGACCAGGTGGGCTACAGCGTCCTGCTGATCGAGGGCATCTACCCGCAAAAGCACATGCAGCAGCGCACCGGCACCGAGCTGTGCCTGTATGACCGCCAGCGTCACCAGGCCTTCGTCAGCGAATGGAGCCCAGGCGCGCCGTGAGCGACAGCATTCGTTTCGCCTGCACCGGTTGCGGCAAGTGCTGCACCGGCCATCATGTGCCGCTGACCCTGGACGAAACCCGCCAATGGGCGGCCAACGGCGGCCAGGTGGTGGTGCTGATCGAAGGGTTCGTCTGCGACGGCCCCGGCATGCCGGCAGAACAACGCGACCATGTCCTGCGCCGGGCCTACCCGGTTGTCTGCGGCACGGCCCGGCTGCACGTGTCGGTGACGTTCGCCGCCTTCAACCCGGGCCGTTGCCGCAACCTGGACGACAACGACCTGTGCACTATCTATGAGACCCGCCCGTTGGTTTGCCGCATCTACCCGGCCGAGATCAACCCGCACCTGCCCCTGCGTCCGGAAAACAAGGACTGTCCGCCCGACGCCTGGAGCCAAGGCCCTGAACTGATCCACGGCCAGTCACTGGTGGACCCGCACCTGCGCGCCTTGATCGAAGCCTCGCGCCAGGCCGACCGTGACGACATCGCCGCCAAGGTGGCCCTCTGCCAAGCCTTGGGCATGACCACCAGCGCTCTCAAGGGCAACGGCTTCACGGCCTACCTGCCCGCCATGGACGCTTTCGCCGCGGCCTTGGAACAGCTGCCGGCCGACAACCAGGCGCCCTGGACCTTGCACATCGAAGCCCCGCCCCTGATGCACGAGTTAGCCGCACTCGGTCTGTCGACCACCGCCGAACCGCCGCTCTACTACGCCTTCATCGGTTTCTGATTCACTGGCAACGGCGCCAGAACTCATCAGCCAGACGCCGCAGGTCCATGGCGAGGTCCGCCACGTCGGTCGCATTGGCATGGCTGCGCTGGCCGACATCGACCGTCGCTTCGCTGGCCTGGCGGATGCTGATGATGTTGCGGTTGATGTTTTCGCTCACCTGGCTCTGCTGCTCCACCGCAGCGGCAATCTGCAGGCTCATCTCATTGATCTGGTTGACCCGTGCGCTGATGCCATCGAGCGCACCGCTGGCCAGTTGCGCTTGCTCGACGCTGTGCCCGGCGTGGCTGCTGCTCTGGCGCATCACCTGCACCGCGGCACGAGCCCCGTCCTGCAGCGTGCCGATCATGCGCTGGATCTCGTGGGTCGATTGCGTGGTGCGCTGGGCCAGGCCGCGCACCTCGTCGGCCACCACGGCGAAACCTCGGCCCTGATCGCCCGCCCGGGCAGCCTCGATGGCTGCGTTGAGCGCCAGCAGGTTGGTCTGCTCGGCGATCCCCCGGATCACGTCGAGCACTCCGGAAATATCACTGCTGTGCTGCTCCAATTGATGGACTGCATCACTGGCTTCGACCAGCGACCCGGCCAGGTCCTGGATCGCGCAGCGATTGCGGTCCACCACTTGATGGCCGGCCTGGGTTTCATCTTCGGCTTGGTTGGCGGCCACGGCCGCCAACTGCGCACTGCTGGCCACCTGGGCGACACTGGCGCTCATCTGGTGAATGGCGGTGGCCACCTGGTCCGCCTCTTCCTGCTGCTCCAGGCTGTTGGCATGGCTGACCTCAAGCGCCTGCACCAACGACCCGGAATGCCCGGCCAGGCGTGCCGAGGTATCGCCAATGCGCCCCACCACCGCACCCAGCTGGGCCTTGAGCATGCGCATGGCGAATTCGATCTGGCCAATGGCATCGCGCCGCCCGGTGTACAACTGCTGGCTCAGCGGGTTGTCGGCAATCGCCAAGGCCTGCTGGCGCAAGCGCTCGAAGGGACGCAGCTGCCAGATCAACAGCGCACTGCTGGCCCCGGCTGCAAGCATGATTTCCGCCAGCGAACGCCACACCGGCACACCCTGCCAGCCATGTCCGACGCCGACCACCAGCGCTAGCGCCGCTGCGACGCCCAACGACAGCCGCAGTCCCAGGCCGAGCACCGGCAGGCGCGCGCGCCAGTTACGCCGCCCTTCGCGCAGTTGTCGATAGCAGCGCTCGGCCGCCGCCACCTGCTCGGCGCTGGGCCGGGTGCGCACCGACTGGTACTCGATGGTTCTGCCACCGCTGCTGATCGGCGAAACGAACGCACTGACCCAGTAATGGTCGCCGTTCTTGCAGCGATTCTTCACCAACCCCATCCAGGAGCGCCCAGCCTTGAGCGCCCCCCACATCTGTTCGAACGCCTCGGGCGGCATGTCCGGGTGGCGCACGATATGGTGCGCATGGCCCAACAATTCATCGCGAGTGAACCCACTGATTCGCACGAAATCGTCGTTGGCATAGGTGATCCGGCTGTCCAGATCGGTGGTGGACAGGATGTTGGCATCGCCGGGGTAATCCACTTGGCGACCGGTAACAGGCAAATTGCACTTCATCGGAGGCACTCGTTGTTGTTGTGGGGAAAATCGGCAGGGCGTTCGACTCTAGGGCCAATGACTGACAAAACATTGATCCAGAGCAGCATATTGGCAATTGGCCACCAACCACCTGAAACCGATGGGGCTGTCAGCCTTGATGGACAGCAGGGGGCGCTTTTTCGTTTGCAGCGCGCAGGGCGGCAACACCTTCGGCATTTTGCCTGCCGGACGCTCAAGGACGCTGGTTTGCGCGTTGGATCCTAGCGTTTTCGCCGCCAATCATTACTTTTTGCGTAACAGTGCTTATCCAACTTCAGCCTGTTTCTACATGGTTGAAGGGACTAACTTATGCCTGTCCTCGTTAACACTTGCATCGCAAGAAGGTTGTTTTAAATGTCCAACAGTATGGGTGTTGCCAGCGTTTTCATTCTGTCTTCCCTGTTGTTGTCGCCTCTGGCCATGGCTGAAGAATCGCCGGCCTTCGCTGCCCGTAACGCAGAACTTGCAGTTGTCCATCAACAGGCTCGTGAAGCCTATGCCGCGCAGAAGGCAGATGCTGCCAAAGACGTACAGCAGACCGCTTCCAAGGCCGTCGCCGACGACAGTGCCGATAGCTGATCGACTGTTTTCCGCTCCTGTTTTTTCCCTTGGCTCTCACACGGGCGCCCCGTGCGCCAATATGTTAGCCTTTCAAAGCCGCTGCCGATCAGCGGCTTTTTTTATGTGCCAAAACTATCAGCCAGGCTGTTGCGTACATAACAAGAAACTTGCATTCCCCAAAACAACAACGACCCCACCGCCAGATCAAAGGAGCTCGTACCGGTGCCTTCCGCGTTTCGTTTTACCCCGCTGTTCGTTGCATTGACTGCAACGATGCCGTTCGCTGTCCAGGCCGATGAAGACAAGGCTGATGGATTCATCGAAGGTTCTTCCCTGAACCTGCATTTTCGCAATGCCTACTTCAATCGCAACAACCTCAACCCCGCAGAGCGCGACCTGCGTGAATGGGGCCAAGGCTTCGTTGCGCGTTTCGAGTCCGGCTATACCCCCGGCGTGATCGGCGTCGGTGTCGATGCCCATGCCATGCTGGGCCTGAAGCTCGACGGCGGTGGCGGCCACTCCGGCACCAGTATCCTGCCCAAACACGTACAAGACGATGGCGAACCGGGGGCAGCCCCGCATTCGTTCTCCACTGCAGGCGCGGCGGTCAAGTTCAAGGCCTTCGACACCGAGCTCAAGGCCGGTGACCTGTTCCTCACCAACCCGGTGATCGCCGGTGGCGAGTCGCGCATGCTGCCGCAGACCTTCCGCGGGGTGAGCCTGACCAACACCAGCATCGACGGCCTGCTGCTCGAAGGTGGCCAGGCCAGCTTCACCAAGCCGTACAACCAGAGCGGGCATCGCCGCATCGATACCTACTACGGCAGCCTGGATGATGGCAGCAAAAGTGACCACCTGACCTGGGCCGGGCTGTCCTGGAGCGGTACCGAGAACGTCACCACCAATCTCTATGCCGCCGAACTGAAGGACATCTGGAACCAGTACTACGTCGACTTCGACTACACCTATGTAGTCAACGACCTGGTCAGCCTCAACCCGGGCCTGCACTTCTATCACACCCAGGACACCGGCCAGGCACTGCTGGGCAACATCGACAACAACACCTACAGCCTGCATTTCACAGTCAATGCCGGCTACCACAGCATCACGGCCGCCTACCAGCGCGTGAACGGCAACACGCCGTTCGACTACATCAACCTGGGCGACAGCGTGTACCTGGACAACTCGCGCATGTATTCGGACTTCAACGCGCCCAACGAGCGGTCCTGGAAACTGCAGTACGACTACGACTTCACCGGCCTCGGCTTGCCCGGCCTGAGCACCTCGCTGTCGTACTCGCGCGGTGAAGCGGACCTGACCAAGGCCGACCAGGACACCACCCACTACGCCTACTACAATCCCGAAGGCAAGAACGCCATGCACTGGGAACGCGACCTGGACGTGAAGTACGTCTTCCAGGAAGGCAGCCTCAAGGACCTGTCGGTGCTGTTGCGCTACGCCAGCCATCGCGGCAGCCAGGGCTATGCCGCCATCGATGGCAACAGCGACAACGATGAAGTCCGGGTGATCGTCGACTATCCGTTGAACATCTTCTGACCTAACGACCTGGCGAGGGCTTGGCCCTCGTTCGCCGCGCAAGCCCGCACCTGCAGAGGACACCGTAGCCTCTGTGGGAGCGGGCCAGGCCTGCGATAGGCCGTACAGCGGCCGGCCTCGTTTTTCCGTCGAACGAATCTTGTCCGACAATCCTGGCTTCCCTAGAATACCGCCGCCGCATAATGGCCCCGCCTGTGCAGTAGCGAACATGCCCACCCGATCATCGCGCTTTACCCTGTACAGGTCGCACCCCGAACTGATCCTCAACCTGGGCAGTTGCCTTGCCGTGCTCGCCATCGTGGCGATCGTCAGCTACCTGCTGAGCCGCGAACGCGACAGTGTCGAACAATCGGCCAAACGTTCCTCCAGTAATATCGTCCAGCTCATCGAAAGCGATATCCTGCGCAACGTCGAACTCTACGACCAGACCCTTCACGGCCTGATCTGGGCGGTGAAGCACCCTGAACTGCTGGATACCTCGCCTGAGCTGCGCCAACAAATCCTCTTCAACCAGACCTTCGCCGCCCCCGTACGGGGCGATATCCTCTGGGTCGATGCCCAGGGCAAGGTGCTCGGTGACTCGCTCAGCATGCCGCCAAGGCAAGGAGATCTGAGCGACAGCGTTGCCTTCAAGGCCCATCGCGACCGCCCGGGCCTTGGGTTGTTCATCAGCCCGCCGTTCAAAGCGCGTCTGGGGGATCTGGATTGGTGCATCAGTTTCAGCCGGCGCATTTCCGGCCCTGATGGCGAATTCGCCGGCATCGCCTCCGGTGCCCTGCGCCTGTCCTATTTCAGCGAGCTGTTCGAACGCCTGGACATCGGCAACGACAGCAGCATCAACCTGCTTAACACCGAAGGGCAGTTACTGGCCCGCCAGCCCTCCCGGGCGCAAGACCCGATGATCGGCAGCAATTACCGCGAACGGCCCAATTTCCAGCGCATCCTCAGCGAACGCAGCGGCAGTTTCACCGCGCGCTCCGGGTCGGCCGGCACGCCGCATATCTATACGTTCGCCCGGGTCGCCGACCTGCCGTTGATCGTTCTGGTGGTGGACTCGGCCGAAGAGGTGTTTCAGTCCTGGCGACGCACTGCGATCCTGGTCAGCGTAGCGACCGGCATGCTGTGCATCGGCATTCTTTGGCTGACCTTACTGCTAGGCCGCGAATTGCGCCGGCGTCACGAAGCCGAACAATGCCTGGCGACTCTGGCGGCCACCGACAGCCTCACAGGCTTGGCCAATCGCCGGCATCTCGATCAGGTGCTGCGACAGGAATGGGCGCGGGCCCAGCGCAATCGTCAGCCGCTGGCCATTCTCATGGTGGATGTGGATCACTTCAAAGCGTTCAACCAGCGCCACGGCCATGCCGGGGGCGATCATGCCTTGCGTGAAGTCGCCCATACGCTCGAACACTGTATTCGCCGCCCGGCGGATCTGGCGGCGCGGTATGGTGGGGAGGAATTTCAGGTGGTGCTACCGGAGACGGATCTGGCCGGTGCGCGCCTGCTCGCCGAGCGCATCCGCGCCCAGGTCGAGGCGCTACCGACTTTCGCAGGCGACGAACGACCGGTGACCGTCAGCATTGGTATCGGCGTGCACGTCCCTGGCACCCAGCAGGACCTGACGGGCCTGCTGGGCAGCGCGGACGAGGCGCTCTACAGGGCCAAGGCCAACGGCCGCAACCGTGTCGAGGGCCCGGAGCTTTAGGACCGAGCGCGCGCGGCGTCGCGCAGCGCTTTGACCTGGTCATGGTTACGCTGCACACCTTGCAGCTGCTTCTCTACCAACGCGTAGGTCTGGTCGCTGGCGCTGCGGCCGAGCTTGACCAGTTTCTCGCGGGCGTCCTTGTAGGCCTTGAGCGCGAAGTCCTCGCCGCGCTCGACCTCGTTGAGCACCGCTTCCTCGCTCTTGCCGGTCAGCATGGACTTCAAGTTGACCCAGCCCCGATGCAGATCGCCACTGAGGCTTGTAGAGGTTTCCGGGTCGCCGCCCAGACGACGCACCTCGCTCTGCAGCTCGGCGGCAGCGCTGGCGCATTCACCGGCGCGTTGCACGAAGAATGCCTTCAACTCGGTATTCTTGACGTCTTCGGCCGACTCTTTGAACCCCTTTTCGCCGTCCTTGCTGTACTCGATCAGGTCGTTGAGCACATCGATCACGTCGTTGTTTGGATGACTCATGGCGCGAACTCCTTGGCAGGTGATAGTCACTTGGAATGGAGCAGGCATCGTGCCAAATCGACCAAAAGGATAATTCTTCGCTAATTCAATGAGTTACGAAACCGTGGAGCAACACCTTGGGCGGCGTTCTGCATGATCGCCGCTTGGGTGTTCGTGCAGTTTGCAGTATGGTCGGCGCTTTGTTCGGTAAGGGCTGGCGATGAAACCTGAAACCCTGCAACTGCTGGTCACCCGCGCCATGCCCTTTGGCAAGTACCAAGGTCGCCTGATCGCCGACCTGCCCGGCGACTATCTGGCATGGTTCGCCCGCAAGGGCTTCCCGCCTGGCGAGTTGGGTGGACTGCTGGCGTTGATGCATGAGATCGACCACAACGGGCTGGGTGAACTGCTGACGCCGTTGCGCCAGAAACACCGCCGCTGAATCGCCTGGGGCTGCGCTACGACCTCAGGCTCGCTTTCTTCAGCCCTTTGCCGGCGCCACCGCCAATTCCACACGCTCGCCCTTCTTGATCAGTGCATACACCACCGCCGTCAGCAGGCTGCCCGCCAGGATCGCCAGCAGGTAAAGCAACGCATGGTTGATCGCGTTGGGGATCAGCAGCACGAACAGCCCGCCATGGGGCGCCATCAGCTTGCAGCCAAAGTACATCGACAGCGCCCCGGTCAGCGCGCCGCCCGCGACACTGGCCGGGATCACCCGCAGCGGGTCCTTGGCGGCAAACGGAATCGCGCCCTCGGAGATGAAGCACAGCCCCAGGGCCAATGCCGCCTTGCCCGCCTCGCGCTCGCTCTGGGCGAACTTGCGCCGGGCCAGGAAGCTGGCGATGCCCAGGCCGATCGGCGGCACCATCCCGGCGGCCATGGTCGCCGCCATCGGTGCATAGCTGGACGAGGCCAGCAGCCCCACCGAGAAGGCGTAGGCCGCCTTGTTGATCGGACCGCCCAGATCCACGCACATCATGCCGCCCAGCAACAGCCCAAGCAGAATGGCGTTGGTGGTGCCCATGCTGTCGAGAAAGCGCGTCAGGCCTTCGAGCATCGCCGCTACTGGCTGGCCGACCACGTAGATCATCACCAAACCGGTGAACAGACTGGCCAATAGCGGAATGATCAGGATCGGCTTGAGCGCCTCGAGGCTGCTCGGCAGACGCGCCCAGCGGCTGATGGCCTTGGCGCTGTAGCCGGCCAGGAAGCCTGCGATGATGCCGCCGATGAAGCCCGCCCCCAAGGTGCTGGCAAGCAGACCACCGATCATGCCCGGCGCCAGCCCGGGGCGGTCGGCGATGGACCAGGCGATATAGCCGGCCAGCAGCGGCACCATCAGCTTGAATGCCGCCTCGCCGCCGATCTGCATCAAGGCCGCTGGCAAGGTGCCAGGCTCCTTGTAGGCCTCGATGCCGAAGACGAACGACAAGGCGATCAACAGGCCACCGGCCACCACCATAGGCAGCATGAACGACACGCCGGTAAGCAGGTGTTTGTAGACGCCGCTCTTCTCGCTTTTCTTCACGGTCTCTGCGGCAGCCTCCCCCCCTACCTCGACCTTGCCTTCGGCCAGGGCCTTGTCGAGGATGGTGCGCGCCTGCTTCAACGCGATGCCAGTACCGCAGCGGTAGATGCGTTTGCCGGCAAAGCGCGCCGTGGGCACTTCGATGTCGGCGGCCAGCAATACCACATCGGCGTCGGCGATGGCCTCGGCTGAGAGCGGATTGCGCGCCCCTACCGAGCCTTGGGTTTCCACCGTCAATTGATAGCCCATGTCCTTGGCTGCCTGTTGCAACGCTTCGGCGGCCATGAAGGTGTGGGCCACACCGGTGGGGCAGGCAGTGACAGCAACGACCCTCGGCAGCGTACCGTTCGCCGTGGGCACCGCAGGCGTCTGCGCCTCCAGCACTTGGGCCTGGGCCGCCGCCTCATCCAGGAAACGCTCCCGATCGGCCAGGGCCTGGGCCGGTGTGCTGCGATAGACCCGCTTGCCGACGAAGCGCTCCAGATCCACAGGGCCAGTGCTGACCACCAGTACCCAGTCGGCCTCGGCGATCTGCGCCGGACTCAAGCACCCCTCGGCACGTTCGACATCCTGCACCTCGACCACGGGGTTCCAGCCGCGTTGCCGGGCGGCAGCCGCCAGCAAGCGCGCGCTCAGAACGCTGGACACCTGGCCGTTGGGGCAGGCGGTGATGATGGCGATGTTCATCGGCAACCCTCTTGTTGTTCTGTCAGTTGCACAGCGTTTTCCAGGCGCGCCAGCTGTTCGCGATCGCGAATCCCAAAGCCGACCTGAGTGACCGCCTGAGCGGCGATGGCCGTGGCCCGGCGTAGCGTGTGCTCGCGCGGCTCATCCAGCAGCAGGCCATGGACCATGCCCGCGACCAACGAATCACCGGCGCCGACAGTGCTTGCCACCTGCACCTTCGGCGGTCGCCCATGCAGGGGTGGCCGATCTTGGGCAAACCAGCTCAGGCCCTGCTCGCCTTGGGACACCACCACGTGCTCGACGCCGCTGGCCAGCAGCCGCTCGGCAGCCAGGCGCTGGGCTTGCGCAGTGTCCACCTTGGCGCCGAGCGCCTCGCCCAGTTCCTCGGTGTTGGGCTTGACCAGCCAGGGCCCGACCTGCAGGCCGACACGCAAGGCTTCGCCGCTGGTGTCCAGGGCAATCTTCAAACCCTGCTGCTTCAGTTGCAGCAGTAGCTGATGGAACCACTGCGCATCGACACCTCGGGGCAGACTGCCGGCCACCACCACAGCATCGTGCCCCGCCGCCACCTGTTCCAAGCGACGAAGCAGGGCAACACGGGCCGCCTCGTCAACTTCCGGCCCTTGACCGTTGATATCGGTGACCCGGCCATCGGCCTCGACCAGCTTGATGTTGCTACGGGTCTCGCCCGGCACCCGGACAAAGCAGTCGGCAAAGCCGCGCCAGGCGATCAGCGCCTCGAACGGCTCGATATTGTCGCGCCCCAGAAAGCCGCCCACAGTCACGCTGTGGCCCAGGTCGGCCAGGACCTGGGCAACGTTCAGCCCCTTGCCCGCGGCATGGCTGTGCTGGCTGTGGCTGCGATTGACATGGCCGGGGCGCAGGGTGTCCAGGCTGACGGTGATGTCGAGCGCCGGGTTCAGGGTAAGGGTGAGGATCTTGGCCATTTCAATAACGCTCCACCAGCGCCCGGACCGCCGCGGCGCTGTCTTGTTGCAAGGCCTCGCGCGCCAGGGCGCGTGCCGTCTGGTGATCGGCCTGGCGGACCAGCGCCTTGACTTCGGCAATGCTGCGGGCCGCGACGCTCAGCTCGTCCACATCCAGGCCCAGCAGCACCGCGACCGCCTGCGGGTCCGCCGCCAGCTCGCCGCACACACCCACCCATTTGCCTTGGGCGTGGGCGGCACGCACGGTCACGTCGATCAGTTGCAGCACCGCCGGGTGCAGGCCGTCGGCCTGGGCCGAAAGGCTCGGATGGCCACGGTCGATGGCCAGGGTGTACTGGGTCAGGTCGTTGGTGCCGATACTGAAGAAATCCACTTCGCGCGCCAGTTGCGGTGCCAGCAGCGCCGCTGACGGCACCTCGACCATGATGCCCACTTGCAGGTCAGCCACCGGGATTTGCGCACGCAGGCGATCGACCATGGCCTTGGCCTCGCGCCATTCATGCACCTGTCCGACCATCGGGAACATGATGCGCAGGGGGCGGTCATCGGCTGCCTGCAGCAAGGCGCGCAGCTGGGCTTCCATTATCCGGGGACGCTGCAGGGTCAGGCGCACGCCGCGAACCCCCAAGAAGGGATTCTCCTCGGCGTCGATCGGCCAGTACGGCAGCGGTTTGTCGCCCCCCACATCCAGCGTGCGCACCACCAGGGGCCGCCCGCCCAGGCCATCGAGCACGCGGCGGTATTCAGCCTCCTGGGTGGCGATATCAGGTGCCTGGGGGTGGGCCATGAAGATCAGTTCGGTGCGCAGCAGGCCGACGCCTTCGGCGCCCTGCTCCACCACCTTGTCGATCCCCGTGCTCTCGCCGATGTTGGCGAACACTTCGACCGCATGGCCATCGCGGGTCACCGCCGGCTCGTGACGCTTGGCCCAGGCGGCCTGCAGGCGTTGCTCGCGCAGATCGCGCTCGGCCAGGGCCCGCTGCAGGTCATCGGCCGCCGGCGCCACGCTGACCCGACCACGCTGGCCATCGAGCAACAACGGCGTGCCGGCCTCCAGCAACAGAATGGCGGCACCGGCCCCCACCACCGCCGGGATGCCCAGCGCGCGGGCAACGATTGCGCTGTGGGCCGTGGCACCGCCTTGGGCAGTGACGATACCGGCGACCCGGGCCGGGTCCAGGCGGGCCACATCCGACGGGCCCACCTCGGCCATCACCAGCACGTAGGGCTGCTCAGGTTCGACGATGTCCTGGACACCGCACAGTTGCGCCAGCACTCGCCGGCCGATATCACGCAGATCCGCAGCACGCTCGGCCAGCAGGGTGTCGTGCAACGCCTCCTGCTGACGCGCCGCGCCGTCGATCACCGCCATCCAGGCAGCCGCCGCGCTCTCGCCTTGGGCCAGGCGCTGCTCGACTTCATCGCTCAGGCCCGGGTCGGCGAGCATTTCCTGGTGGGTGACGAATATCTCGCCGATCGTGGGGTCACTACGCTCCACCAGGGCCTGCAGCTCGGCATTCACCACCGCCAGCGCATCGCGCAGCTTATGCCGCTCTTGGGCAGGCGACTCGCCGCGTAGCGGGTAGTCGATCTGGCGCTCTACCTGCACAAAAGCCGGGCCACTGGCGATGCCCGGCGCAGCGCCGACACCCTGCACGACGCTACCGGCCGCCGGCGCCTGGAGCGTCTGCACAGGCTCTTGGACACTTGGCGAGGCCGTTTCAGGCAGCGCTTCCACCACCTCGCCCAGGCCTTGCTCGATGGCCGCCAGCAAGACCGGCAGGGCATCGTTGGCAATACTGGGTTCGGCGATCAGCTCCAGCGTCTGGCCGCGCCGGGCCCCAAGGCTGAGCAGCTTGCTCAGGCTCTTGAGCGACACTGCCGGCTCGACGCTGTCCTGCAGGCGGACACGCAACTCGCCCTCGAAACCTTTGGCCAGCTGGGCCAGCACCTTGGCTGGGCGCGCATGCAAACCGTGGGGATTGGCCAGCACCACGCAAACGCTCGGCCAATCGGCCGGGGCCTCTCCACCGAGCACCTGCAGCACGGCGCGGCTGTTGGGCGCTTGGTAGAGCATTTGCCCACGGCCTTCGATCAGCACTTCACACAGGCGCTCGAGCAAAGCTTGATGAGCGACACCCAGGCTCGCCAGACAGAACAGGCCGTTGAGCGGCTGGTCACGGTAGCGCAGCGGTTGCTGCGGCGTGACGAAGGCCAGGCCTGGCTGACGCACAAGGCGCTCGCTGTGCAGCCACCACAATCCCTCACCCAGGGGCAGCGGCTCGGCCTGTTGCAGCACGTTGGCAAACCCGGCATCGACGCAGCCGGCACGTTGCAGCAGCCGCGCGCCACGCCAGGCCAGCTCGTCGAAGTCTTCGGCGGCCAGGCCCAGCCCCACCAGTTGCGCGTCCAGCGCCAGGGCCTGGGGTGCGCCTTGCAACAGCTTGAGCAACGCCTCAGCGCTGGAGGCACGGCGCAGGGCCTCGGCCAGGTCGGTCTCGCCCAGGGCACGGGTCAGCAATTGCAGCAGGCGCAGGTGCTCGTCGGACCGGGCGGCAATGCCGATGGCCAGGTAGACGATCTGACCGTCCCCCCAGTCCACCCCCTCGGGAAACTGCAACAGGCGCACGCCGGTGGCGAAGACTTGGTCGCGGGTCTGCGGCGTGCCGTGGGGGATGGCGATACCCTGGCCAAGGAATGTCGAGCCTTGCGCCTCGCGGTCCAGGAGCCCTTGCAGGTAACCTTCGGCGACCAGGCCATCGGCGACCAGCCGATCGGCCAGAAGGCGCAGCGCCTCGGCCTTGTCGGCAGCCACCTGGTCCATAGCGATCTGCTCCTGAGCGAGCTCCAGCATGACCTTCTCCTTTTGCAGCCCCCGGGGCGGGGACCTGAGGTATTGTTGTGAATTCCACGAATCGGGTCTGTTCAACGGTCTTGCGCAGACGGTACACGGGGCAGAAAACTTGCCTGCTGAATCGTTTAACCTGACCAGGTGGCCACGTTACTCGATAATCTTCCGACGAAAAAGCCCCATCCTGTCGGACAATTGCGACAATGGTCGCCTGCCCAAGGCCCCGGCGCCAGGTGAAACTACCCGGTCCGGCCTCGCAGGCAGCCCCGGTAATAACAAGGAAAATTCGGTGAAACTCAGCGATATCGCCCGTCTGGCCGGTGTGTCCGTGACCACCGCCAGCTACGTCATCAATGGCAAGGCCGAACAACAGCGCATCAGCAACAGCACCGTCGAGCGCGTGCGTGCGGTGGTCGAGGCCCACGGCTTCACGCCCAACCCCCAGGCCGCCGGCCTGCGCAGCCGGCACACCCGCACTCTGGGCTTCATTCTCCCGGATCTGGAGAACCCCAGCTACGCCCGCATTGCCAAGCAACTCGAACAGGGTGCCCGCGCCCGCGGCTACCAGTTGCTGATCGCCAGCAGCGATGACCAGCCCGACAGCGAACGCCAGTTGCAGCAGCTGTTCCGCGCCCGTCGTTGCGATGCGCTGTTCGTCGCCAGTTGCCTGCCGCCTGATGACGAAAGCTATCGTGAGCTGCAGGACAAAGGCCTACCGGTCATCGCCATCGACCGGCGGATGGCACCGGAATACTTCTGCTCAGTGATCAGCGACGACCGCGACGCCAGCCGGCAGCTGGCCCAAAGCCTTCTGGATACCCGCCCAGACACCATCGCCCTGATCGGCGCACGCCCGGAGCTGTCGGTCAGCCAGGCCCGTGCTGGCGGTTTCGACGAAGCCCTGCAACCGTTCACCGGCCAGGTGCGCCGCTACCAGGGCGAAGCCTTCAGCCGCGAGTGTGGCCAGCGCCTGATGCAGCAACTGATCGAGGACTTCGGCGGCCTGCCCGACGCCTTGGTGACCACCTCCTACGTGTTGCTCCAGGGCGTGTTCGATACCCTGCAGACGCGCCCGGCCGACTCGCGCCAGCTGCAACTGGGTACTTTCGGCGACAACCAGTTGCTGGACTTCCTGCCCTTGCCGGTCAATGCCATGGCCCAGCAGCACGGCCTGATCGCGGCCACCGCCTTGGAACTGGCCCTGGCCGCGATCGAGGACAAGCGCTACGAGCCCGGCGTGCATGCGGTAGCCCGGACCTTCAAGCAACGCATCAACGCAGGCTGACCATGCGCCTGATCGACACCCATACCCATCTGGACTTCCCCGACTTCGACGCCGACCGCGACCGCCTGCTGACCAACGCGGCGGCTCGAGGCGTGGAGCGCATGGTGGTGCTGGGGGTGTATCAGGCCAATTGGCAACGGGTGTGGGATCTGGTCTGTGGCGAACAGCGGCTGTTCGCGGCCTTGGGCCTGCATCCGGTGTACCTCGACCAGCACCGCCCCGAGCACCTGGCACAACTGCGCGCCTGGCTCGAACGTCTGCGCGGCGACCCGCGTCTGTGTGCGGTGGGTGAGTTCGGCCTGGACTATTACCTGCCGGAACTGGACAAGGAACGCCAGCAAGCGTTGTTCGAGGCGCAGTTGCAACTGGCCTGCGACTTCGACCTGCCCGCCCTGCTGCACGTACGCCGCAGCCATGCCCAGGTGATCGCCACCCTCAAGCGCTATAAGCCTGCGCGCGCCGGTATCATCCACGCCTTCGCCGGCAGCTATGAAGAAGCGCGCGAATACATCAAGCTCGGCTTCAGGCTGGGCCTGGGCGGCGCGGCCACCTGGCCCCAAGCCCTGCGCCTGCGCAAGACCTTGCCCCGGTTACCGCTGGAAAGCGTGGTGCTTGAGACCGACGCCCCGGACATGGCACCGGTGATGTTCCCCGGAGAACGCAACAGCCCGGAACATCTCCCGGAAATCGCCCACGCACTGGCCGAGGTGATGGGCATAGAC
Source organism: Pseudomonas sp. CK-NBRI-02 (assembly GCF_008124495.1). Classification (NCBI taxonomy): domain Bacteria; kingdom Pseudomonadati; phylum Pseudomonadota; class Gammaproteobacteria; order Pseudomonadales; family Pseudomonadaceae; genus Pseudomonas; species Pseudomonas sp. CK-NBRI-02. Next base: position 137,140 of record NZ_VSJH01000001.1, read on the forward strand.
GCCGAGCGCCTGGCTCAGATCAGCAGCCGCAATGCCTGTGAGCTGTTCGGCTGGTAAGCCATCGCAGGCCCATCCGCGGGTAAACCCGCGAAGAAGTCGCCACGAATCAGCCTAGACGCGGAACGCGCCGATCAGTCGCTTGAGCTCGTCCACCTGGTTCGACAACGCCCGGCTGGCCTGTTCGGTCTGGCAGGCGCCTTGGGTGGTGTCCTGGGCAGCGCGGTTGATTGCCACGATATTCAGGTCGATGTCATGGGCCACCGCGGTCTGCTGCTCGACGGCCGCGGCGATCTGCTGGTTCTGCGCGACGATGCCGCCCACCGCACCAAGGATGTTGCCCAGCGCCTGTTGCACCTGACGTGCTTCGTCCACCGTCCCCGCCGCCATCTGGTGGCTGCTGCCCATGGCCGTGACCGCCGCGTCGACGCCCGCCTGCAGACGCTGGATCATCTGGGCGATCTCCTCGGTGGAGTCCTGGGTGCGGCGCGCCAGGGTGCGTACCTCATCGGCCACCACGGCAAAGCCCCTGCCCTGCTCGCCGGCCCGAGCCGCCTCGATGGCGGCGTTGAGCGCCAGCAGGTTGGTCTGCTCGGCGATGCTGCGGATCACCTCCAGCACCCGGCCGATGGCCTGGCTGTCACCGGCCAGCTGGTTGACCGCAACCACGCTCTGGTCAATCTCCCCGGCCAGGCGGGTGATGCTGTCCTGCTGGTTTTCCACCAGGCCACGGCCGGTGGCGCTCTCGCGATTGACCTGTTGCGCGCCTTCGGCGGCCAGGGCTGCACTGCGGGCGACCTCCTGGGAGGTGGCGCTCATCTGGTTCATGGCGGTGGCCACTTGTTCGATCTGCTCACGCTGGCCACTGACCGCCTGGTTGCTGCGCACCGACACCTCCAGCACCTGCCCGGCTTGCTCCTCGACCGTCGAGACAGTCCGCCCCACCTGATCGATCAGCTCGCGAATGCGCAACACCGTTTGGTTGAAGCCTTGGCCCAGCTCGCCGAGCTCGTCGCGGCTGTGGGCCTTGAAACTCACGGTCATGTCGCCGGCTGCGACCTTGTCCATGGCCGCGCCCAGATTGCCCAAGGTTTGGCGGATGGACACATAGAAGCCGCTGTCCAGATAGATGATCAGGGCAAATACCGCCAGCAGCGCGGCGACCAGCGCGATCATGCGCAGGCGGTGCTCGTCCAGGCGATCCTGCAGTTGCACCTGAAGATGGGAGAGAATGGCGTCGTTGAGGCGGTAGGTCTGCACCATCAGGTCGCTGACCTGCTGATAGAACCCAAGCCACGGCGCGTCCAGGGTTTCGGCCATCACCACACGGTCTTCGAACAAGGTCGCGGCCTGTTTCACCGTTGCCTGGCTGGCTTCGGCCAGCGCGGCCAAGGCGGTCCTTGCGCGCGGGTCAGCGGCCAGTGCGTCGTCCAGGCGAATGCCGTAGTCGGCAGACAGCCGCTCCAAGCGTTGCAACAAGTCTTCGAAGCGGGCACTGCCGGCCGAATCGATGAAGCCACGGCCCAACGCCATGGCCCCCAATGCCCGCCCTTCGCCCAGGGTCTGGGTTACCTGACCGGTGGCACTGCCCAGCAGCTCGCTCAGATGCCGCACCGAGGCCTGGTGGTCCTGGTCCAGCCCGGATTGACTGGCCACCTGTTTGGTCAGGACCTGGGCCTGAACCAACAGCTTGTCGAACAGAGCCGCCTTGCTTTGCAGGGAGGACTCGTTGCGCGCGCGGGTGAAGATTTCGCTCAGCTCTTCTCGTCGGGCCTGTAGCTGCGGGTCGCTCGTGGGTATCGCCTCGAGCCCCGCGGCGACCTTGTCCTCAAGGGCGCCGATACGCTGCTCCACGTCGCCGGCCTGTCCCGACTGGCCCAACAGGGCGTTGATCTGCAACAGGTTGCCCAGGGTTTCCAGATCGCTACGCAGGGTCAGGGCGCCAGCCAGGGGCCCCAAGCCCTGCAGCTCGACGCCGGTGGCGTGGAATTCGTCGTAGACGTCGCGCACCAGGTAGAAGCTGGTGACCAGCATGGGGACGAAGAACAAAGTGCTGATCAAGCTGAACTTCAAGCCGAAGCTCAGCCGGTCCATCAGGGCGATGGCCGGATAGAGCAAACGCTTCATGCGCATCTCCTTGGATTCTTTTTATTCTGCGAGGTAGCACAAGGCCATTAACGGCCAGGGGACTTGTATAACGCAGATCGAACCCAAGGTTTGTAATTTAAGGTTAAGCGCTGCTTGCGTAGGCCTGGCTCGCTCGATACCAGGCCGACAAGCCGAAGCACGCACTCAGACCAATACCGTCCACAGCGCAAAGCAGGCATACCACAGCACCGCGCAACGCAGCAGCAGCTCCCAGAGGCTGTCCAGACGACCGAGCCCCCGCTGGGTGTCTTCTTCCTCAGGCGCGCTGTCCGCCACGCGTCCGACCCGCGCCACCAGATGCCCCGCACTGATGTGCCAGTTGAGCAGTTCATGCAGCATCACCCGCACTACGGCGACAAAGTTGCCTACCAGGGCAAAGCTCAGGGCCAGCACCCGCACCGGCAACCAGTCCAGGGCATGGCGCAGCTGCTCGGCGCGCTCCTTGAGTGCCGGTTGGCGGCTGTTCTCTACACTCAGCGCCAGCAGCCGATAGGCCAAGGCCGCGCCCGGGCCGAGCAGGAAGTACCAGAAGATCACCGCGAAAAAGCTCTGGTAGGCCTGCCACAGCAAATGCCCCTGCACCCGCACCAACAAGCTAGGGGCATCGTCGGCGGCCAGGCCCAGATCCCGCTCGGCCACATGCAGCGCGGCTTGGTCATCGGCCCGGCGCCAGGCATCTCGAAACGGCCCCAGGGATGCCTTGATGTCGCCACGCCCGAGGCTGTAGATCAGCACCAGCAGGTGCACTGGCAAGGCCAGCAGGCCGTAAGCCACAGGCTCCAGCACGTGCAGCAACAGCACCAGCAACGCTACAGGCGCCAGCACCAGGATGGCCAGCGTCCACCAGGGATGCACCTTGCCGCTGCGCTCCAGACGTACCAGCTCGCCGATGAAGAACCCGTCACGCTGCAACCGCTGGCGCAGGGCCGAGAACTTCTCGAACCAGAGCACCAACACCAACACTAGAAAGCTCATGCGTCGTCCTCACTGCACTGCAGGGCCGCCCGGTAGCGGCACCAATCGAAAGCCGGGCCCGGGTCGGTCTTGCGCTCCGGGGCGATGTCGCTGTGACCGCAGATACGTCCGAGGTCGATCACAGGCCACGCGCCGCGAATCTGCTCGGTCAGTTGTTTCAAGGTCTGGTACTGGGCGTCGGTGTAGGGCAAATCATCGGTGCCCTCCAGCTCGATACCAATGGAAAAATCGTTGCAACCCTCGCGCTCGCCGAAGCGCGAAACACCGGCATGCCAGGCACGGTCCAGCAAAGAGACGAACTGGGTCACCGCCCCGTCCCGCTCGATGAACAAGTGCGCTGAGACGGTCAAATGGCAGATGCTTTCGAAGTAGGGGTGCTCGGCGGGATCGAGCCGGTTCTGGAAGAACTGCTGGACCTTGCCGGTGCCGAAACAGGCCGGAGGCAGGCTGATGTTGTGGATAACCAACAGGGAGATGGCTTCGCCTTCAGGGCGCGCGTTGAAATTCGGCGAGGGGCAGTGGGTGACGCCGGAGAACCAGCCAGTCGCACGGTCCAATTGCATGGAGCAGTTCCTGAAATCGCCAGGGAGGAGCCGCCAGTATGCCCCGCGTCCGGCAGGCTTGCATGTAAATGATTGTTCAGCGCGTCTGCTGGCTGCGCAATCGTTCCAGCACAGCGTCCAGCGCGCGCTCGAACAAAAGACCGTCGTCGAGCAGACGAACCTCACCACGCCGCAGGGCCTGGACCAGTCCGGCGCAGCTCCACTCCCGCACCTTCATGCCGGTACGATTGGCGAAGACATAGCGGTCGCTGCTGTCGATCACCGCCACCAACTTGCAGCGCAGGGGCTCATCGTCATCCATCACTTCTACCCAGGCACCGATGCGCAGCCGCCGCACCTGTCCCAGTTCAGGGCTTTGTCCATCCAGACGCAGCAACGGGCCACAGGCCGATTCATCGGCCACCGCCAGAATGATCTGCTCGGCCACCAAGACCTCATCCAGGTCAGGCGCGCCGTCGGTGGATGAAACGTCACCGCCAGCAAAGGCGCGCAGGTGCAACTGCTCCAGTCGCAGGAAGAACTCCCGGGTCGCGGCGGCTTCGGTGACCACCCCGGCCAATCCGTCGCGCAGGTTCTTGAGCAGCACCGGCACCTGTTGCAACAAGCGCTCCCGCGCCTGTGGATCTCGGTGCGGGGCGATGCTGGCCAGCAGGGCATCGACTGTGTCCAGGCCATCGCGCCAGGCGCTGGAGTCTTCGCCCTCCTTGAGCCAGGCCAGCAGCAAGACCTGGCTCCAACCATGCACCAGCATGTGTACCACCGCGTGCGGCAGCACCCGACCTTGTAGGCGCAAGTTCAGTGCCTGCTGTACCCGTTGCCGGGCTTGCAGCGCCCGGGCGCGCCCCTCTTCGGCGTCACGGGTGCGCTGTTCGAGCAGTTCGTTGCGCCGCCGCTCTTCCTGGTTGAACGCGAGAAAATCCTCGAGCAGATCGGCGAACACGCGGGAATCGTCAGTGAAGTCGTTGAGCAGGCGTTGGATCACCCGCTCCACGCGCAGATGCAAGCTGTCGCGCACGCCCTCGCTGCCGCTTTCCCAGCCGATCGCGGCGGCGGCAATCTCGTTGAGCAGACGCCGGGCAGGATGACTGGCACGGCTGAACAGGCCTTTATCGAGCAAGGCGACCTTGAGCAGTGGAATGTGCAAGCGAGCGATCAACCCGCGCAGGGATACAGGCAAGTTGTTGTCGGCCTGGATGAAGTCGAACAGCAGGCCGACCAGATTGAGGGTGTCTTCGTCAGCCGTGTCGATCCGGCGGCGCGTGCCGCTGCGCACGCTCACCCGCAGCAGCAACTGCTCCAACTGCTGGCCAAGCGAGAAGTCATCCGCCTCGCAGGTGGCCGGTACATAGTGCTGAAGATGCGACAGCAGGCGCAGCAGGTCGGCGGTGCTGATCGGCTGGGCGCTGGCGACCTGCTGCACACGCGGCGCGATTCGGCCTCGGATCGGGGCCAGCAGTGCCTGTACGGAATCGAAGAACGCCTGGCCTGCGCCATCGAGATCCGGCGCTTCGTCGCGCGCCAGCTCGGCTGACAGGCGTTGGACGGATTGGCGACGATCGTCGGCACGACGGCGCGGTGTCGGCTTGAGTTCAGGCAGCACACCGGCGTCGGCCAGCAACTGGTTGGCTTGATCGTACAACTGATCGAGGTCGCGCAATACGTAGCGTTCGAACAGCTTGAGCAGGATCAGCTTGACCCTGCGGGTAACGCCTTGGCTGCGCGCGGCCTCCAGGAAATAACCGCACAAACGGTCCGGCCCCAGGGGGTTGTCCGGCGCCGCCGCGGCGTTGCCGAGCAGGGCTTGCAGGCGCAACGCCAGGTGTTCCAAAGCAAGACCATCGCGCGAAAGCACCCGGGCGACCATGGTTTCGAGGACGGCGGTGCGTGCCAACTGCGCCGAGCCGAGCGGGTCCTCGCTGAGGGTGAATGCCGAGGCTTCGACCTGCCCTACCTGGGCAAAGCGGTCATAGAAAGTGTCGAGAAAGCCGCGCTCGATGCTCTTTCGCTTCAGACGCAGGTCGCGCATGGCTTCGAAGTACAGGTTCTGCTCGAAACGATCAGGAGCCTTGTCGGCCATTTCGAAGAGCGTGTCGTCAGCATTGTCGAACAATGCCTGCAGCCCTTGGCGCAGCTGCAATGCAGCCTGGTCGCGCACTTGCAGAAGCGGCACCGGGAGGCACGAGGGCGCATGAGCCCCGCGATCGATGGCGACCGCCAAAGGCACCACCTTGCCTTCTTTCTGCATCCCGGACTCCTTGTGGGTGTTTTCGTTGGCGCGATGCCAGTCAAAACCATGACGCCAAATACTGGGCGCATTATCGGTAAAAATTCCGATAGCTACTAGAGCGTTCTTCACACGCCAGCAACTGACACTCCATTCGCCACAATGCTCAGCCGTCCCGACCAAAGGTCAGTCCCGTTGCCGCTGTACACGCCGCCCCCCTGCCCTATAATCGCCGCACCTAGCTTGTGGAGCCGACCATGCCGAACCTACGCCTCGCCGACCTGACCGCCGAAATCGAAGCCAACGTGCGCCGCGCGCTGCTCGAAGACATCGGCAGTGGCGACATCACCGCCCAGCTGATTCCGGCCGAGCGCCTGGCCAAGGCAACCATCATCACCCGTGAGGACTGCACCATCGCCGGTACCGCCTGGGTCGATGCGGTGTTCCGCCAGCTCGACCCGCGGGTCGCGGTGCATTGGCAGGTGTCCGATGGCGATCGGGCCACGCCCAACCAGGCGCTGTTCCACCTCGAAGGCCCGGCACGCTCGCTGCTCAGCGGCGAACGCACGGCGCTGAACTTCCTGCAGATGCTGTCGGGTGTGGCGACCCGGGCGCGCTTTCTCGCGGACTTGGTACAGGGCACCCAGGTGCGCCTGCTCGACACCCGCAAGACTCTCCCCGGCCTGCGTCTGGCGCAGAAGTACGCAGTCACCTGCGGCGGCTGTCACAACCACCGCATCGGCCTGTACGACGCGTTCCTGATCAAGGAAAACCATATCGCCGCCAGCGGCGGGGTGGCCGAGGCCGTCAACGCAGCGCACCGCATCGCGCCGGGCAAGCCTGTGGAAATCGAGGTCGAAAGCCTGGACGAGCTGCGCCAGGCCTTGGCGGCCGGCGCCGACATCATCATGCTCGATGAACTCACCCTCGATGAAATGCGCGAAGCCGTGCGCATCACCGCTGGCAAGGCCAAGCTCGAGGCCAGCGGCGGCGTGAACGAAAGCACGCTGCGGGTGATCGCCGAGACCGGCGTGGACTACATTTCCATCGGCGCCATGACCAAGGACGTGAAGGCGGTGGACCTGTCGATGCGCCTTAGCCTGTAAGGCTCTTTCAAGACACAAAAAAACCGGCCATCAGGCCGGTTTTTTTGTAGGGGCCAAAGCCCCGGTGGGCGCTGGCGAATCCTTAGAACGAAGCGTTCGCCAGGCCGTCCAGGTAACGCTCCACGTCCAGTGCAGCCATGCAGCCGGCACCGGCGGAGGTGATCGCCTGGCGGTAGACGTGGTCGGCCACGTCGCCAGCCGCGAACACGCCTTCGACGTTGGTGGCGGTAGCGTTGCCTTCACGGCCGCCGTTGACCACCAGGTAGCCGTCCTTGAGGGTCAGCTGGCCTTCGAACAGCGAGGTGTTCGGGGTGTGGCCAATGGCGATGAACACGCCGTCGACCTTGATTTCGTCGCTGCTACCGTCGTTGTTCTTCAGGCGCGCACCGGTCACTCCCATGTCGTCACCGAGCACTTCATCCAGGGTGGCGTTGAGCTTGAGCTCGATCTTGCCTTCGGCCACACGGGCGTGCAGCTTGTCGACCAGAATCTTCTCGGCGCGGAAGGTGTCGCGGCGGTGGACCAGCGTCACCTTGCTGGCGATGTTGGCCAGGTACAGGGCTTCTTCCACGGCGGTGTTGCCACCACCCACCACGGCAACCGGCTTGTTGCGGTAGAAGAAACCGTCGCAGGTTGCGCAGGCCGAAACGCCTTTGCCCATGAAAGTCTCTTCCGACGGCAGCCCCAGGTAGCGAGCGCTGGCACCGGTGGCGATGATCAGGGCGTCGCAGGTGTAGGTGCCGCTGTCGCCGCGCAGGGTGAACGGCTTATTGGCCAGGTCCACGGCATTGATGTGGTCGAAGACGATCTCGGTCTCGAAGCGCTCGGCATGCTCCTGCATGCGCTGCATCAGGGCCGGGCCGGTCAGGCCGTGGGGGTCGCCCGGCCAGTTGTCGACTTCGGTGGTGGTGGTCAGCTGACCGCCGGCCTGCATGCCGGTGATCAGCAGCGGCTTCAAGTTGGCACGGGCGGCATAGACCGCTGCGCTGTAACCGGCCGGGCCGGAACCGAGGATGATGACGCGCGAATGACGTACTTCAGACATGTCGAACTCCTGTCGAGACGGCCGCTGGGCCGGCGTCGGGGCACCGGCAGTGCCGGCTGGAATGAAAAGGGACCTACGCAGCGCTTGGGGAAGCCTATGACGCGCAGATCCGAAACCAAAAAGTTGAGCGCACTGTAGCGAGGTCGCAGAGATTAAGGAAATATCCTTCGACAATCCACCTTATAGGCTGCCTCTATCTCCCGACCGAACCGATAGAAAATCTTCCCTCGCTTTTGTTACAGCCCGTTGCTCCCGCACCAGGCGGCTTTCGTCGAGGCCTCAAACTCGGTAAGGTCAGCGCGTTTTCCCCTGATCCGGAGCGTCTCGATGCAAGCCCCTGTCCTCTCTGGCCCACAGTACCTGCGCGAAGGGCTGAAACTGGTCATGAGCCCCAGCCTGCGCCTGTTCGTGCTGCTGCCGCTGACAGTCAACCTGTTGCTGTTCGGCGGGCTGATCTACTTCGCAGGGCATCAGTTCAGCCTGTGGGTCGATACCCTGATGCCCACCCTGCCGAGCTGGCTGAGCTTTCTGACCTACATTCTGTGGCCACTGTTCGTCGCCTTGGTGATCCTCATGGTGTTCTTCACCTTCACCCTGGTGGCCAACGTCATCGCCGCGCCCTTCAATGGGTTTCTGGCCGAAAAGGTCGAGGTGGTGGTCCGCGGGCAGGATAACTTCCCCGCGTTCAGCTGGGGCGAGCTGATCGCCATGGTGCCACGCACCTTCGGCCGTGAAATGCGCAAACTAGGCTACTTTCTGCCACGGGCCATCGGCCTGTTCATCCTGTCTTTGATCCCGGTGGTCAACGTGGTGGCCGCCCCGTTGTGGCTGATCTTCGGGGTCTGGATGATGGCCATCCAGTACATCGACTACCCGGCGGACAACAACAAGATGAGCTGGCAGGACATGCTCGCTTGGCTGCGCGAAAAGCGCTGGCAGTCACTGGGCTTTGGCGGCATCACCTACCTGGCGCTGATGATCCCGCTGGTGAACGTGGTGATGATGCCAGCCGCCGTGGCGGGCGCGACCTTGTTCTGGGTACGCGAGCGCAGCTGACCTTGCGAGGGGGCGTACTGCGCCCCCTTCGCGGCTAACCCCACCCCACGGTGCGGGGCATCAATGATTCAGCTGGTTGGAAAACTGCCCTACCGCATCCACCACCTTCTTCGCCCCGTCCTGGATTTCGACGATCACGCTGCCGGTTTCGGCAGCCAGGGTCAGGCCTTGCTCGGCCTGGCGCTTGCTGGTGTCGATGATGTCCACCGCCGCCTGAGCCAATTGTTCGTTCTGCTGCACTACCTTGGCGATCTCGTCGGTGGCGGTGCTGGTGCGCGAGGCGAGCTGGCGCACTTCGTCGGCGACCACGGCGAACCCGCGTCCCTGCTCCCCCGCGCGCGCCGCTTCGATGGCGGCGTTGAGCGCGAGCAGGTTGGTCTGCCCGGCAATGTCACTGATGGTCTTGATGATCGAGCCGATCACCCGGGACTGGGTGTCCAGCGCCTGGATGCCCTGGGCGGCATCCTGCATGGAGCTTTCCAGACCGCGCATGACATCGACGGTCTGGGTGACCACCTCAGTGGCCTTGCGGGCACTGGCGTCGGTACCCAGCGAGGTGTTGTAGGCGATGTCCGCAGCCTGGGCGACGGCGATTTCCTGGTTGACTTGGTCGGTGATCACGGTGGCGAATTTGACCACTTTGTAGAGCACGTCATGGGCATCGATGATCGGGTTATAGGAAGCTTCCAGCCACACGGTCCGGCCATGGGCATCGACACGCTTGAAACGGTCGGCAACGAATTCGCCCCGGCGCAGCTTGTCCCAGAACGCCTGGTAAGCCGGCGAATTGGCCTCTTCCGGTTCGCAAAACATGCGGTGTGGTTTGCCACGCACCTGCTCCAGGGTGTAACCCATCGCGTTGAGGAAGCGGTCGTTGGCGGTGAGCACTTCGCCTTGCAGGTTGAACTCGATCAGGGCGGTGGAGCGCATCAGGGCCTTGATCAGGCTCTCGTGCTCGCGGGAGGCCTCGATGGTGCGGGTCAAGTCGCTCGAATGCATGCTGAAATGCTTGATCCGCCCATCGCTGCTCTTGACCGGCTGCAGGATCGAGCGCAGCCAGGCTTCCTCGCCGTTGCCGCGTAGCAGGCGGAACGCGCCGTTGAGGTGTTCGCCACGGGTGATGGCGCCTTTCATGCGGTGATAGAAGTCCAGCTCCTTCACATGAGGCGGCACGATTTCTTCGATGTTGCGCCCGATCAACTGCCCGGCGCTGTACAGCATCTCCTTTTCGAAGTTGCTGTTGACCGACTCGATGCGCCCGTGGGGGTCGAGCTGAAGCACCAACATCTCGCTGTCCAGGCTGCTTTTGACTTGCTCGACGGACATCAGGTCCTCGCGCAGCTGTTGGATTTCTTTCTTGAGTTTGCTGTTGAACATGACCGCTCTCCCGGAGCGTACCTCGAGTGTCGAATACATCTGCATCGGCTGGTCCTGGGGGATTCTTGAGCACCCCAAAGGGGAAATTTCCAAGCATTTTTCCCTTCAAAAAAATGGCGTCACCCGGCCGTCACAATGACGTCACAGAACCGCAACGCGGCGGGTGGAAACTTTTTGTCATGAATAGACCGCCCCTACGTATCACCCTTGTCAGCGAGACGTTTCCACCCGAGATCAACGGCGTGGCCAATACCCTCGGACGCCTCATCGAAGGGCTGCGCCAACGTGGTCATCAGGTCGAGCTGGTGCGCCCAAGACAGGCCAGCGACACCTCGCAGCGTGAAGGGGATGATCTGCTGCTCTGCCGGGGCTGGCCACTGCCGGGTTACCCAGGCCTGCAATGGGGCGAGATCACCAAGCGCACACTGCTGCGCCGCTGGCGCAAGCACCGCCCGGACGTGCTCTACATCGCCACCGAAGGGCCGCTGGGCCTCAGCGCACTGCGTGCGGCGCGGCAGTTGGGGGTTGCCGTGGTCAGCGGCTTTCATACCAATTTCCAACAATATTCGCGGCAGTACGGCCTGGGCCTGCTGACGCGCCTGCTCACTCATTACCTGCGCTGGTTTCACCGGCGCACCGCCATCACCCTGGTGCCGAGCGCGAGCCAGCGCCTGGAGCTGGAGCGCCGTGGTTTCGAGCGCCTGGCGCTCATGGCCCGCGGCGTCGACGCCTGCCTGTTCAATCCGGCCCGGCGCAGCCAGGCGTTGCGCGAGCGCTGGGGCCTGGGCGCGGACGACATTGCCGTGCTGCACGTGGGGCGGCTGGCCGCAGAGAAGAACCTAGGGCTGCTTGCACCGTGCATGGAGGCCTTGCGCAAGGCTTATCCACAGCGCCGCATGCGCCTGGTCATCGTCGGCGACGGCCCCCAGCGCGAAACGCTCGAACAGCAGTTGCCCGATGCCGTGTTCTGTGGCGCCCAACGGGGCGAGGTATTGGCCGAGCACTATGCCAGCGGTGACTTGTTCCTGTTTCCGAGTCTGACCGAAACCTTCGGCAACGTTGTTCTCGAGGCCCTCGCCTCGGGCTTGGCGGTGGTTGCCTATGACGAAGCAGCGGCCGCCCAGCACATCCGCCACGGGCACAGCGGCGCGTTGGCAATGCCGGGCGACCAGGCGGCGTTCATCGACGCGGCCTGCTGGCTGATGGAAGAGCAGGAAACCTTGCGCACGGTACGTCTGAATGCCCGCCAGCACGCCAGTCGCCAGGGCTGGCCGGCGATCGTCGAGCAGTTCGAAGGGTACCTGGCTAGTGCTTGTCGCCAGGCAGGAATGATGAACACTCAGCCTGTAAAGACAGATCTGGCGATCAAGCGAGGCTCGACCACACCGCGCAGCTGAGCGCTCGTCGGACTCAAAACGGTGGTCCATTCGCGAGTAAACCCGCTCTCACAGGCCTGCGCCGGCCTTCAGGCTGGCAGAGCCCCTGGGGGAGCGGGTTTACCCGCGAATGGACTGCGCAGTAGGGCCGCCGTTGTTTGGCGACTCGCAGGACTGAAGCCCCGAATCAAATAGGACTCAGGCCAGCGCCTTCTCGATCGCCTGGACCACCGTCGGGTCATCCGGTGTGGTACGCGGTGCGAAACGAGCCAGGACCCGGCCATCCTTGCCGACCAGGAATTTTTCGAAGTTCCAGGTGATATCCCCGGGGAATTCAGCCCCCTCACCCGCCAGCAGGCGGTACAGCGAATGACGCTGCGGCCCGTTGACTTCGAGCTTGGCCCCCAACGGGAAGCTCACGCCGTAGTTGAGGCTGCAGAACGCCTGGATTTCCTCCTCGCTGCCCGGCTCTTGCCCGGCGAACTGGTTGCAAGGCAAACCGAGGACGTTGAAGCCTTTGTCCTTGTAATCCTGGTACAGGTTCTCCAGGGCTTTGTATTGCGGTGTCAAACCACACTTGGAGGCGACATTGACCACCAACACCACCTGGCCCTTGAACGGTGCAAGGGGCAGATCCTCGCCGTTCAGCGCCTTCAACGTCAGGTCGTGAAATGCACTCATGATGACTCCCCTCTCAGGTTCCCGGTTGTCGCAGGGGCGAAAGGCGCCCACTAAAAAGGCGCGCGGCCAAACCGTCCACACCTTCCCCAAGGAAGGCAAGTCGGCTTGCCCGAGCGCCTGGCGACTCTCTGAGCTTAGCGCAGAAAATCAGTGGTGATGGCCACCTTCACCGTGGATGTGGCGGTGAGCGATTTCTTCGTCGCTGGCGTCACGCACATTGACCACCTTGACCTTGAAGCTCAGGCGCTGGCCGGCCAGCGGGTGGTTGCCGTCGACAGTGATGTCGTCGCCGTCGATGTCGCGGATGGTGACGATCTGCATCTGGCCGTCCGGTGCCGAAGCGTGGAACTGCATGCCCACTTCCAGTTGATCAACGCCTTCGAACAGGCTGCGGTTGAGGGTGCTGACCAGTTCGGCCAGGTACTCGCCGTAGGCCTCTTCAGGCTCGACGCTGACGTTCAGTTCGTCGCCGGCCTGCTTGCCTTCCAGGGCTTTTTCCAAGCCTGGAATGATGTTGGAGGCACCGTGCAGGTACACCAGCGGAGCACCGCCGGCGGAACTGTCGATGACCTCCCCGGCGTCGTTGGTCAGGGTATAGTCGATGGAGACAGCCTTGTTGGCGGCAATCAGCATGGGGCAAGACCTTTTGCAAAAGAATGTAGAGCGAATAAGTGTAACCAAGGCATCGCCCGATTGCGAACGCCCCTCGGACATTGAGCGCCCCGTCAGTCGGGTGACTGGGTTTCACCAGGACGAAGACGGCCACTGGGTGGTTGAGCTTTCCTGCGGCCATACCCAGCACCTGCGCCACCAACCGCCCTGGCAGGCCAGGCCCTGGGTGCTCGATGCCCAAGAGCGCGAACGGCGCATCGGCCAGGTATTTGCCTGCGGCTGGTGCGCCCAGGGTACCGATAGCGATACCCTTGGCCGTTGATCCCTTGCACCGCTTATTTCGAGAAGCACGCATGCAGACATTTTTCATCGCGCCGACAGATTTTGGTGTCGGCCTGACATCCATCAGCCTCGGCCTGGTCCGCACCCTCGAGCGCGGCGGCCTGAAGGTCGGCTTCTTCAAGCCGATCGCCCAGCACCACCCTGGCGACACAGGCCCGGAGCGCTCCAGCGAACTGGTCGCCCGCACCCACGGCATCCGCCCGCCCACACCCCTGAGCCTGGCCCAGGTCGAGCGCATGCTCGGCGATGGCCAGTTGGACGAGTTGCTCGAGGAAATCATCCGCCTGTACCAGCAGGCGTGCATCGGCAACGACGTGGTGGTGGTCGAGGGCATGGTGCCCACCCGCCATGCCAGCTACGCGGCCCGGGTCAACCTGCACCTGGCCAAGAGCCTGGACGCCGAGGTGATCCTGGTGTCGGCACCGGAAAACGAAGTACTCAGCGAGCTGTCCGGCCGTGTCGAACTGCAGGCCCAGCTGTTCGGTGGTCCGCGCGATCCGAAGGTGCTCGGCGTGGTCCTGAACAAGGTTCGCACCGAAGAGAGCATGGCCGACTTCGCCACCCGCCTGCGCGAACACTCGCCCCTGCTGCGCGGCGATGACTTCCGCCTGCTCGGCTGCATCCCCTACCAGGCCGAGCTCAATGCCCCACGGACCCGCGATGTGGCCGAGCTGCTAGGCGCCCAAGTGCTCAATGCCGGCGACTACGAGCAGCGGCGCATGAACACCATCATCATCTGCGCCCGCACCGTGGCCAACACCGTGCCGCTGCTCAAGCCGGGCACGTTGGTGGTGACGCCGGGTGACCGCGACGACATCATCCTCGCGGTGAGCCTGGCGGCGATCAATGGGGTCCCGCTGGCGGGCCTGCTGCTGACCAGCGACAGCAAGCCGGACCCTCGCATCCTGGAACTGTGCCGCGGCGCCCTGCAGGCCGGCCTGCCGATCCTGTCGGTGAGCACCGGCTCCTACGACACCGCCAATCGCCTCAACTCACTCAACCGCGAAATCCCAGTCGATGACCGCGAACGCGCCGAGTTCATCACCGACTTCGTCGCCAGCCACCTGGATGCCGCCTGGCTGCATCAGCGTTGTGGCACACCACGCGAGTTGCGCCTGTCACCGGCGGTGTTCCGCTACCAGTTGATCCAGCGCGCCCAGCAGGCCAACAAGCGCATCGTCCTGCCCGAAGGCGCCGAGCCGCTGCTGGTGCAGGCCGCCGCCATCTGCCAGGCGCGGGGCATCGCCCGTTGCGTGCTGCTGGCCAAGCCCGAGGACGTCCAGGCGGTCGCCCGCGCCCAGGGCATCACCCTGCCACCGGATCTCGAGGTGCTCGATCCGGAGTTGATCCGCGGCCGCTACGTCCAGCCCATGGTCGAGCTGCGCAAGAGCCGGAATCTCAACGCTCCCATGGCCGAACAGCAACTGGAAGATCCAGTGGTGATCGGCACCATGATGCTGGCGCTCGACGAGGTCGACGGGCTGGTGTCAGGGCTGGTCCATTCGACTGCCAATACCATCCGCCCTGCCCTGCAATTGATCAAGACCGCACCCGGCAGCAGCCTGGTGTCGTCGGTGTTCTTCATGCTCTTCCCCGAGCAGGTGCTGGTCTACGGCGACTGCGTGATGAACCCGCACCCCAGCGCTGCGGAACTGGCCGAGATTGCCAGGCAGAGTGCCGAATCGGCCCAGGCCTTCGGCATTGCCCCACGCGTGGCGATGCTCAGCTACTCCAGCGATTCGGCCGCCAGCGACGAGGAAGTGGAAAAGGTACGTGAGGCCACCCGCCTGGCGCAGCAGGCCGAGCACGATCTGGTGATAGACGGCCCGTTGCAGTACGACGCCGCCGCCAACCCCGAAATCGCTCGTCAGCTGGCTCCGGCAAGCCCTGTGGCCGGGCGGGCGACAGTGTTCGTCTTCCCGGACCTGAACACCGGCAACACCACGCACAAGGCCGTGCAACGCAGCGCCGACTGCGTCAGCCTCGGCCCGATGCTGCAA
Organism: Pseudomonas sp. CK-NBRI-02; assembly: GCF_008124495.1. Taxonomy (NCBI): domain Bacteria; kingdom Pseudomonadati; phylum Pseudomonadota; class Gammaproteobacteria; order Pseudomonadales; family Pseudomonadaceae; genus Pseudomonas; species Pseudomonas sp. CK-NBRI-02. The sequence continues at coordinate 152,642 of NZ_VSJH01000001.1, forward strand.
GGGTTGCGCAAGCCGGTGAACGACCTGCCACGCGGGGCTCAGGTAGACGATATCGTCCACACCATCGCCTTGACCGCGATTCAGGCCAGTACCGTGCGCTGAAATGAACAGGGGCCGCTATGCGGCCCCTGTCATGTGGGTCTGACGCTTACGGGTACTGCTGGACAGTGCCCTGCTGATCGTACTGCTGACCCGGAATCGGCTTGAGGTTGACCTCTACACGACGGTTCTGCGCACGGCCATTGGCGTCGGCGTTGCTGGCGATCGGCTGGTCCGGGCCCATGCCGCGCACGCTGACGCGGGACGGGTCGACGCCCTGGGAAGTCAGATAGCTGCTGACGGCCTGGGCGCGACGCTGGGACAGGTCCATGTTGTGCTGGCGGCTGCCGGTGCTGTCGGTGAAGCCGACCACCTCGATGGTGTTCTGGTTGAACTGCTTGAACGAGTTGGCCAGGTTGTTCAGCGGCGAGTAGAAGCTTGGGGAGATGTTCGCCGAATCAGTGGCGAAGGTGATGTTGCCCGGCATGATCAGCTTGATCTGGTCGCCTTGGCGCTGCACTTCGACACCGGTATTGGCCATCTTGGCGCGCAGCTCGGCTTCCTGTTTGTCGGCATAGTAACCATAGCCAGCAGCGGCGGCGCCCACTGCGGCGGCGCCGATCAGCGCGCCCTTGCCACGGTTGTTGTGATCGATGGCAGCGCCGGCGATGGCACCGGCCAGCGCGCCCAGGCCACCATACTTGGCGGTCTTGCTCATCCCGGTGGAGCCCTGCGCCTGGCCCTGGCTGTCATAGGGGTTCTGGCCGGCACAGCCGGTCATCAGGGCAGCAGCGGTAGCGACGATAATCAGACGACGCATGGTGAACATGGACAAGCTCCTACAGAAATTCGAAAGTGCAAAAGGTCGTGGATGGCCCTATGCCAGCCTTGGACCGAAGCGAGGCGGAATAATTCCGTGAAACCTCACGCCCGCACGAAAGGATTTTCGCGCATTTCGTCGCCAAGACGAGTATCCGGGCCATGGCCGGTCACCACCACCGCTTCCTCGTCCAGGCGATAGAGCCGCTCCTTGATGGAACGGACGATCGCCCGCTGATCCCCACCCCACAAATCGGTGCGACCGATTCCCCGGCGGAACAACGTATCACCTGCGATCAGCAGCTTGGCATCGGCGAACCAGAAGCTCATCGAGCCCGGTGTGTGTCCCGGCGTATGCAAAGCCACACCGCAGCCACAGGCCAGTTCCTCGTCGTCTCCCAACCAGCGGTCCGGTGGCGGCACCGGCGTGTAGGGCACGCCGAACATCTGGCATTGCATCTGAAGGTTGTCCCACAAAGGCTGGTCGTCCTTGTGCAGATGCAAGGTCGCGCCAGTCAGTTCCTTGAGTTTGCCCGAGGCGAGGAAGTGATCGAAGTGGGCATGGGTGTGGATGATGCTCACCAAAGTCAGGCCATGGGCCTGCAGGCGGGCGAGAATCTTTTCCGGATCGCCCCCCGGGTCGACCACGATTGCCTTCTTGCTGATCGGATCGCCGATCAGAGTGCAGTTGCACTGCAACGGGCCGACGGGGAAGGTTTCCCGAATGAGGCTGGGAGATTGGGGATTCATGTGCGTTTGGTCCTGCTTGCGTTCAGGCAGAAACCATACAAGAAAAACCCCAGGCTCCCCATACCAACAACAGAGAACTGAAGAGCAACTGTCTCGCTTCGTGGCGCCTTCTTCGCGGGTAAACCCGCTATCTGGCCCGCGTTGCCCCTTGCGGGGGTGGGTTTACCCGCGAACGAGGCTTATACAAAACGTGTTCGACACAGCATCAAGGCAAATACAACCGGAACAAACCGCCCCCCAGCACCCCGCCGTTGCTGATCTCGATCCGCCCGCGCACGCCATTGCGCTCGTGCAGGGCGGCGATGCGGGCGGCGAAATACAGACCAAGGCCTGTGCTGCCGGTGCTCGAGTCGATGCCTTGGACGTAGTCCTGCTGGCGTTCGAGCATGCGCTGTGGATAACCGGGGCCATCGTCGTTGACGCTGATCACCAGTTGCTCTCCCACGTCTTCGATGCTGATCTGCAAGGCGTGACCGGCATGGCGAATGGCGTTGGTGAGGACGTTGCCCACCACCGAAGCGACCAGCTCGCGGTCAAAGAAACCCAGCGGGCTTTCGGTCTCCAGGCGCCAGGTGGCGAGAATGTCGCGATGCTCCAGCACCTCCTGCTGGGCGGCGAGCTGGGCTTCGATGAAGTCGTCCAGTTCGTGGTAGTCCGGGCAGATCGGCAACTGGTTGATATCCAGCTTGTACAGGCCCAGCAACTGCACCAGCATGCCGTTGAGGTGGCGAAACTCATGCTCCATCACGCCTTGCTCGCTGCCGCCGTGCAGCACTTCGGGCAGCCGCGCCAGCCATTGGTCGTGGGCCTGGATCAGCGCCGACAGCGAGTTTTTCATGTCATGCACGGTAGACGCGATCACCGTGGAGAAATCCAGCCCCTGCTCGTCTCGATTCATGCGCCGAATACCCGGATATGCAGTTTGCGGTAGCGATCGTAGCGGTTGTCACTGGCCGGAATGCCGGCGACGCTCTGCAGGCAGTTGCGGCACTCCTGCATCAGTGCAGGCGCCGGGTTTTCGCCACCGATACGCAGCAGCGCCTGGGCGGTATTCAGTGCAATGCTGATGTTCTTGGGCTGCAACGCCAGCGCCCGGCGGAACATCTCCAGCGCCTCGTTGAGCTGGCCGCCCTGGTAGCTGCGCACGCCTTGGCGGTTGAGGTCCACCGCCTCGGTGACAGCACCGAGCACGCTGGGGTCGTCGGTGAGCTTGGCCACGCTCTGCATGACCTTGGGGTCGTCGCCGTAGGTTTCCACACAGCCCTTGAGGATGCTGGTGCCGGCCGAAGCCTGGCCGAGTTGCTGCAACTGCTTGGCCACGGTCAGGGCCGCTTCGACCGAGAAGAACTGGTCCATCTTCTCCAGGCGCTGCATGGCCTGCTCGGTGAGTTTGCCCGCCGTTTCCTCGTCACCGGCCTGTTGCAGACTGGCGGCTTTCATCAGTCGGGCACGCACCTGCAGGCCCTGGTCCTCGACGTTTTCCTTGGCCACTTCGCTGAGCACCGTGTTGATCTCGACGCGAGTGCGGGCATCCAGGCCATTGCCGGCGTTCTTGCTCATCAGCGCCTGGACCAGGCCCAAGTTACTCTCCGGGCTTTTATAACGAGAACTCTGGCCTTGGTTGACGGCGTGACGATAGGCCTTGGAGGCGCTCTCGAAGTCTTCGTTGTCCAGCGCCAGCTTACCCAGCGCCGCCTGCCGGCGTACCGCCAGGGGCGACAGGCGCACGGCTTCTTCGAGCATGTGCTGGGCCCGCTTGGTCTCGCCCTGGGCGACCAGCACTTCAGCCATGCCATCGTACAATCCCGGCATGATCGGGAACGCCTTGAGCGCCTGCTCATAGACACCCTGGGCCTGGGCATGCTGGCCACGCTTGTGCAGCAGGCTGCCAAGGGACGCATAGACCCACGGCTGGGGGCGACTGGCAAGGATGCTGGTGAGGAATTTTTCCAGCTCTTCGAAGCGGTTCAGGTCGCGCAGCGCATCAGCGCGATAGCGCAGGCACAGCGGGGCGAAGCGTGGGTCCTTCTTGCACAGCTCGGCGCAGGCCGCCAGCACTTCGGCAGGGCGTGCACGGTCCAGGGCCTGGAGAATCGGCTTGAGCAGGGTCTTGCGCTGAACGAGTTTTTCCAAGCGCTGGGCCAGACCCACCCGGTTGAACGGTTTGGTCAGATAGGCATCGGGCTCATGTTCGAGTGCGCTCAGGACGATGGACTGGCTGCTCTCGGCGGTGACCATGATGAACACGCATTCATGGCTGATCAGCTTGTCCAGCAGCAGGTCTTCGAGCACCTGCTGACCGTTTTTCTTGCCGTCGCCCAGGTGGAAATCCTGGAGGACGAAGTCGTAGCGCTTCTGCGCGCACATGCGCAAGGCTTGCTCGCCGCTGTCGGCGGTATCCACATCGCGCACCCCCAGCTCACGGAGCATGGAGCGGGTCGAGGTGCGAAAGTCGGTGAAGTCGTCGACGATCAGGAAGCTTTTTTGCCCGTACTGCAGCATCAACACGACCCTGTATTGGCAAGAGTTGGAGAATGGTCCGTGGCGATGCGTACCGCCGAACAGGCTATCGGCAGCGAGTCAGGAAAGATGAGCCCGCGATGGCCGCCCAGAAATAATGGCCATGAGCCATTATCCGACCCGATCCACGATCAGGCAAGCAGCCCCAGGCTCTTGGCCTTGGCCACGGCCTGTGTGCGACGCTCAACGCCAAGCTTGGCGTTGATGTGACTGGCGTGGGTCTTGACGGTATGCAGGGAGATGAACAGCCGCTCGCTGATCTGTTGGTTCGAGCAGCCTTGGGCGATCAACTCGAGCACCGCCAACTCGCGTCCGCTGAGCGCCTCGATGTTTTCCGCGACCACTGCGGGGCGCGGCAGGCGGGCGAGCAATTCGGCCTGGACTTGACAGGCCGGGCGTGTGGCCAGTTGCTCACGCAGCCAGTGGGGCTGCTGCTCGAGCAGTCGCTGGAACGGTTGCAACACGCCGCCCCGGGCGGCCTCGAGGGCTTGAGGCAGCAAGGCCGCCGCCTCCTGCTCCTGCCCCTCGGCCAGTAACAGCGACATCCATTGGCACAGGGCGTTGACGACCAGCATCATGCCGCCACTGGCCTGACCACGCTCCACCAGTGCACGCAGACGCTCCGCCGCCTCCTGAGGCCGCGCCAGCACGGGCTCGAGCAGCGACTGCTGCAACTCGATGTGCAGCGCCAGCAACGGGTGGAATTCCGGCGCCGCCGCCGGTCGTTCGCCGCCGTAGGTCTGGCCCAGGCGCAACAGCCAGGAGCCGGCCAGGTCGGTACGCCCCTGGGCCAGCCACAGCTCGCATTTCACCAAAGTGATCATGGCCAGGTAGAAGATCGGCGGCACATCCCAGATGTGCATCAACCGCTCGGCCTCGGCCAGTTCGGCGAAGGCCTCGGCGAACCGGCCCTCCCGACCGTCGAGCGAGGCGATCACACAATGGCCGATCAGCACGCTGATATCGCGGCAAGCCCGCGCCTCGCTGAGCCCGGCACGAAGCCGCGCGCGGCCTTGGGCGGGCTGCAGGCGCGAGACCAGCAGATACCCCTCATACAAGGTCAGCCGGGCGCGTACGGCATACAGGCGTTGCGCCGACAACCCTTGCAGACGCTGCAGGCCTTGATGCACTTCATCCAGGGCACGCAGCACCTCACCGCGGGCGTGCAGCACGCGCGCCCGATCGTAATGGGCCAGGGCCTCGAACAACGGATTGCCGACGCGCTGCGCCAACTCCAAGGCTTCTCGGTTCCAGCCTCGGGCCCGCCAGAAATCGCCATCGGCGATCGCCAGGTTGGATAGCGTCGATAGGCACACCAGACGCTGGCCATAGCGTTTGTAAGGCAGGCTGCGCAGTGCCTCGCCACAGTAGGCCAGGGTGCGCTGACGGTCCCCACGCCCCCGGGCGATCACCCCGCTCAATGCCAGCCACTGGGCGAGCATGGATTTCTGCGCAGTGGCCGAAGGGGCCGGCAGGAAACGGCTCAAGTGCGCCGCCAGCTCTTCGGCCGCATCAAGCTGGCACGCCAGGCCCAAGGCCCAGCTATACAGCACGATCAGACGCGGGGTGCTGATCAGCAGGCTGTCGGGCAGGTCCATCTTCCAGCGCAGCAGCATGCCGACGTTCTGCTCGGCCAGCAGTTGCTCTTCAGACAGGCTCTGCACCAGGTCGGCGGCTACGTCCAGATGCCCCGCGCGCAAGGCCTGCTCCACGGCCTCGTCGAGCAAGCCTTGGGCCTGAAACCAGCGGCACGCCCGCAGGTGCAAGGCGCCTAACGGCTGGCTGGATTGACGGCTGCGCAACAGATCGGAGAACAGATGGTGATAACGGAACCAGCGGCCATGTTCGTCCAACGGCACCAGAAACACCTGGTGGGCCTGCAGGTATTTCAAGATGCCGGCGCTGTCCTCGCGTTCGCGCAATGCATCGCACAGCTCAGCGCAGAAGCGCTCCTGGCAGGCGGTGTCATAGAGAAACGCCTGCACATGGGCCGGCAGGATCTCGATGACCTCTTCGAGCAAGTAGTCGCGAATCAGCCCTTCGCCGCCGTGCAAGGCCTGGGGCAAGGCGTTGTCCTCGCCGGACTCGCTGGCCGCCAGTTGCCAGAAACGCAGCCCGGCAACCCAACCGTCGCTGCGCTGGATCAAGTTGTCCAGCGCCTGCCCGCGCAGCCCTGTGGGTTGGCGGCCGATCACTGCCAAGGCTTCGTCGGGCGTCAGGCGCAGGTCCTGCTCATTGAGCTCGACCAATTGGCGCGACAGCCGCAACCGCGCCAGGTGCCAGTCAGGTCGCTGGCGGCTGGTGACCAGCAAGACCAGGCCGGTGGGCAAATGGTTGAGGAAGAACTGCAGGCAACGGTCCAGCACGGGCCCCTGGGCCAGGTGATAGTCGTCCAACACCAACAACAAAGGAGAGTCCGCCTGCAGGTAGAGCGCGAGCTCGTCGAGCAGGCCATCGAGCCACTGTTCGAAGGCGAACGGTTGATGGCGCTGACGCATTTTCAGCAGCCCCATGGCCTGGCCCCCCAGGGCCGGACAGAACTGCTGGAGGCCTTCGAGCAGGCGTTCAAGGAAGCGGCCGGGGTCAGCATCGCGCTGGCTGAGGCCAAGCCACAGGCTGCGCCACTGAACAGGTAAGGCCTGACAGAACTCGATAGCCAGGGAGCTTTTGCCGAAGCCCGCCGGTGCGTTGACCAGCAACAGACGCCCGTCGAGGCCCAACTGCAGGCGCTGGCACAGCCGCGACCTGGGCACATGGCCATCAGGCAGGGGCGGCCGGAAGAAACGCCCGTCCAACAGGCCGAAGGCCTGACTGGCAAATCCATGCATACGGGACAGGTCTGTCATGGCCGGCTCGTTCTGGGTGGAGGACTACGGCGGGTATGGATTGTTGCGAGACTAGCCGGTAACGCCGCTCATTTGAAGATGATGGCTGCGGTTGGCAAGAAAAAGACTACAACAAAAAGAAACAAGGCCGATGGCGGGAATGAGCAGGCATTGGATGCGTGAATGGCAGGCAGGGTGTGTAAACCTCTGGGGCTGCTTTGGCAGCCCCAGTGGCTTCAGGCGAAATCAGACCTCAACGCACGCCGTCCTGGCGCAGCGCCGCCGGTTGGAAGTCGCTCTTGCTGGCACTGAAACCGAAGTCGTAGGCGCGTTTTTCCTCGTTCTTCATGCCCAGCGCCAGGTAACGGCCCGATTGCAGGTCGTAGATGGTCTCCAGGGTGTACCACGGCACTTGCACGTTGTAGTAGTCCTGGGCATGAGCCTCCGACACACGCCACAGCTGGCCACGGCCGTCGTACTGGTCGATCACCGCGGCCTGCCAGGTGTCCTCGTCGATGTAGAAGTCACGCTTGGCGTAGATGTGCCGCTGGCCAGGCTTCAAGGTCGCGACCACATGCCACACACGGCGCAGCTCGTAGCGGGCCAGGTCCTGGTTGATGTGCCCCGGCTTGAGGATGTCGGCGTACTTGAGGGTGGGCGAGTCGAGCTTGTAGCTGTTGGAGGCGATGTACAGCTCCTTCTTGCCTTCGAGCTTCCAGTCGTAGCGGTCCGGTGCACCGTTGTACATGTCCAGGTTGTCGGAGGTGCGCAGCCCGTCCGCGGCGGTGCCCGGCCCATCGTAGGACACCTGTGGAGCCTGGCGCACACGACGCTGGCCAGCGTTGTAGATCCAGGCCTTGCGCGGCTCCTTGACCTGGTCGAGGGTCTCGTGAACCAGCAGCACGGTGCCCGCCAGACGCGCCGGGGCGGTGACCTTCTGCTTGAAGTAGAACAGGATGTTGCCTGGGTTGTTCGGGTCGTAGTCCTTCATGCGGTCACGGAAGACGAACTGGTCCTGGAAGTACACCAGGCTGTAGGAGCCGTTCTGCTGGGGCGTGGCCTGGGTGACCAGGCGGGTCACGCTACCGCCACGGTAGCGAGTGATGTGGTTCCAGATCACCTCCAGACCGCTTTTGGGGATCGGGAACGGAATGGCGGTGCGGAAGTTGTTCAGGCCGTTGCCGCCTTCAACCAGCGTGGTTTTGGTGGCGTTTTCCTTGATGGCGGCGAACACTTCATCGGGCACGGTCGCGCCGCGGTGGGTCTTGTACACCGGGATCTTGTACGTGTCCGGGTAGCGCTTGAACATCGCCACCTGGCCTGGTGACAGCTTGTCCTTGTACTGGTCGACGTTTTGCGCGGTGATGGTGTAGAGCGGCTTGTCGCTGGCATAGGGGTCGGACAAAAAGCCCTTGGCGTCAGCGCTGCCTGCAGTCTTGGACAGCGGCTCCCACGGGCCGATGGAGCCATCGGCATTGCCGGCCTTCTCTGCCCCCATTGGGGTCAGGCTGGCGCCCAGCTTGGCAGCCTCGTCGGCGGACACCGCGGCCATTACGCTGGTGGCCAGCAGGGACAGCCCCAGTACACCGGCTTTGAGCAGACTTCTGGTCTTGTTCATTGTTGTCGTCCTGGATCAGTGTGCTTAGAAGTTCACGCCAAAGCTCAGCGCCACGAAGTCGCGATCGTCCACGGTGCTGTACTTGCCATCGAAGAAGTTGGTGTACGAAAGGCTCGCCGTGTAGGTGTTCTGGTATTCGGCGTCCAGGCCCAGGCTGATGGCCTTGCGGCCTTCCTCGAAGTTGGCGCCAGGGCCTGGCGAATAACCCGAGACGTCATGGGACCAGGCCACGTTCGGCCGCAGGTTCACCCCGGCGAAGACATCGTTGTAGTCCCAGATGGCGCGGGCGCGGTAACCCCAGGAGGTCGTGGTGGTAAAGCCATCGTTCTCGCAGTTGCGGCTGATGTTGGCGGTGGAGCTGTTCAGGCCAGAGCCCCCGATGGTGCTGCCGTTGAGCGCTTCGCAGGTACCGTTGGGCAGATTGCCTGGGCCAAAGACCGGGTCGCGACCGTACCGCGCTTTGCTCGAGCTCTCGAGCCCGCCTACGTGGGTGACGCCCACTTCACCCACCACGGTGAGGCGGCTGGCACCCATGACCTGATCGAAGAAGTGGGTCAAGGTGGTCTGGAACTGAGTGATTTCCTTTCGGGTGTACCCGTGCAGGTCCTCGCCCGGCACGCCGGTGAGCACCGAGGCATCGGCGTAAGGGCCGCCCAGCGGACGCACGGCCGAGAAGAGGATGTCGGTGGTGTTCAACTGCACCGGAGCGTTGGGGCGGTAGCTCAGCTCGCCACTCCAAGCAGTGCCGGTGGGCAGCGTGGTGGAGAAGCTCAGGCCATACAGTCGGATATCCTCAGGGTATTCGACGAAGTATTTCGAGTTACCCGCGACGATGATCGGCGCCAGTCGACCGAAGTTGCCCGCTGCGGCATAGACCGACGCAGGTGCGCCAGTTGCGCTGAAGATCGGCGCACGGCTGTGGTAGTTCATGAAATACGCGCCGAACTCGGTATCCAGCGGCTCGAACATGTAGCGCATGGCCACGCCGAACTGGCCACTGTCGCGTGCATCGCGGTCCGGCCCACGGGCGACCTTCACGCCCTCCTGGTTGATATCCACCCCTTGGCTGGCCAGAAGGCCCAGCACCGGAGCCGGCAGGGAGCGGCTGCTGTTGAGCACGCGCAGGTTGTCGCTACAGCCATCGGCGATGATGTCGGCCTGGGAGAAGAAGGTGCCGCAGTTGTCGACGACCGTCTGGTCCCATTCGATCTGGTAGAAGGCCTCGGCCGACAGATTGTCGGTCAGGCTTTGGGAGATATAGAACATGTTGACCGGGATCAGGCCTTCCTTGATCTCGGCGCCAGGGCGGCGGAAGGCAGATACGTCGATCGGGTTGATCGCGTTGATGCCGCCACCGATGAAGGTGCTCTCACCCCAGCTGACCACCTGCTTGCCCAGGCGTACGGAGCCTGGCAGATCGCCGATGGAGTAGTTGTGGTAGACGAAGGCGTCGAGCAGCTCGGCGCCCGAGGACTTGGCGCCTTCCTTGCGATTGGAGTCGCTGATGTCCTTGAACTGGCGGTGCTCGTCCTTGAGTTCGAAGTCATACCAATACTTGCCCCGGACGAACACGCCGGTGTCGCCGTACTTCAATTCCAGGTCATGGATGCCCTTGAAAATCTTCGAAAAGGTCTCGCCCTTCTTGAAGTTCAGGTGGCCATCATCGGAGGTCTGGGACAAGCCCTTTCCACCGTTGTTGACCCCGATCAGGTTCTGGTTCGGATTGGCCGTTGACCAGCTGGCCCCGATGGAGAGCGACGAATCGAACTGGCCTTCGATTTCCCCGATGTTGAAGCTGACACCGAATGCGGGACTTGCGAGCGTGGAAGCGAGGCTGACGGCCAAGGGCAGCTTCGCCCGGCGCCAGAACAGGTTTGCAGATGTCATCGACGCTACTCCATGTACTTTATTGTTATGGCAGTGAGTCCTTTCAGAAACGGCCCGTGCGACCGGTGTGCAGGCTTGCGCCCGCGGCGCTGCGACTTGCGCGCAGTGCCTTGCCCCATTCCTGAAAATCACCTGGCCCCGACTATAGCCAGCAGGTCCGGGTGCTTGATCCCTCTAAAGTGTGATTTGTATTTCCTGGGCCGACGATGGCTTTCAGGACGCGCGCAAGCATGGCGCAATTTCAGCGTTTTACAAGCGCCAGCCGCTCTGGCCTGCGGGTCGCGCGCAGACGAGCGCGACCCGCAGGGAGGTTACAAGGTCGACAGAAACGCGCTGTTACTGGCCTGCCACTGGACGATGTCCTGGCGGATACGCTTCTTGTCGAGCTTGCCGACACTGGTCTTGGGAACTTCAGTAACAATCGCGATCTGGCTAGGGATCGCCCACTTGTTGATGTGCCCCTGCTCGACGAACGGCTTGAGGTGATCCTTGAGCGCCCGGGCATCGATGGCCTGCCCTTCGCGGACCACCAGCAAGGCGAATGGCCGCTCGCCCCATTGCGGGTCGGCCACACCGACCACCGCCACTTCGCGCACCGCCGGGTGGCGACTGATCAGGTCCTCGAGGTCGAGGGAGGAGATCCACTCGCCACCGGTCTTGATCACGTCCTTGATGCGGTCACGGATGTCGATGTAGCCCATGCCGTCGAGGGTGGCGACATCGCCGGTATGCAGCCAGCCGCCCGCCCACAGTTCCTCGCTCTTTTCGGATTCCTTGAAGTACCCCTGGGTCAGCCAGGGTGCGCGCAAGACCAGTTCGCCCTGGGTCTCGCCATCGGCTGGGAGGAAGTTGCCGTTACCATCGACGATCGCCGCCTCCACCAACGGTACCGGCACACCCGCCTTGATGCGGTAGGAAATACGCTCGTCCTCGCTGCCGGCCTGCAATTCGTCGTTGAGGTGGGCGCAGGAAATCAGCGGGCAGGTTTCCGACATTCCGTAGGCTGCGGTCAGCTGGATGCCCCGCGCCAGGGCCGCCTCATAGAGCGCCCTGTTGAGCGCGCTGCCGCCGATGATGATCTTCCAGCCGCCAAAATCCTCGCCTTGGGCAGACGGGCAATTGAGCAGCATTTGCAGGATGGTCGGCACGCAATGGGAGAAGGTGACCTTTTCCTCGCGCCACAGCTTCACCAGCATTTCCGGCTCGTAGCGCCCCGGATAGACCTGCTTCATGCCGAGCATGGTGGCCGCATAGGGAATGCCCCAGGCATGCACGTGGAACATCGGGGTGATAGGCATGTACACATCGTTGCTGCCCAGCAGGCGCACGCTGTCGATACTACCGGTGACCGACGCCTCGGCCAGGGTGTGCAGCACCAACTGGCGATGCGTGAAATACACCCCCTTGGGGTTGCCGGTGGTGCCAGTGGTGTAGAAGGTGGTGGCCACCGAGTTTTCGTCGAAATCGGGAAAGTCATAGTGTGGACTGGCCGCGGCGAGCAGTTGCTCGTACTCGCCGACCAGACTGGGCAGATCGGCCTGTTTGTCTGGCCCATCGGTCAGCAGGATGGTTTTGTCCACCGTGGTCAACTGGCCGGCGATGGCTTGGTAAAGACCGGCGAAGTCGCTGTTGACCAGCACCACGCGATCCTCGGCGTGGTTCATGGTGTAGAGAATCTGCTCCGGCGACAGGCGCACGTTGATCGTGTGCACCACCGCGCCAATCATCGGGATGGCGAACATGCACTCCAGGTATCGATGGCTGTCCCAATCCATCACCGCCACGGTATCACCGGCCTTGACCCCAGCCTCGGTCAACACGTTGGCCAGACGCGCGATGCGCTCGACCAGTTGCGGATAGGTCAGGCGCAACTGGTCGCGGTAGACGATCTCTCGGGTCTTTTCGTAGCGGCTGCCCGACATCAGCAGACGCTTGATCAACAGCGGGAAGGTATAGGCGCCCTCGGCGGGCTTGATGATACGCGTCTGCAACATAGGGATCCCTTATCTGCAATGCTGGCCGGAGAAGTCTGATGTCTACTCTAGAACGGTGACACTTTGGTCAAATCAGCCGAAGGAATGATTCGAAGGGATAAAGGTATGAGTGGCCTCGCCCCACACGCTTGACACTTTGCCAACCCGCCTTCAGCTTGATCGGCTGCGCTGTCGCGCAACGGCTGACCTGATCTGTCACCGCCCGAACCCCAGCCCGGAGCCCCTCATGCCTAGCCCGCGTCGCGCCGTCTTCCTCGATCACCAGTCCCTTGACCTGGGCGACCTCGATCTCGCGCCCTTGCAACGCCCCTTCGACAGCCTGCAGCTGTTCGCCTCTACCCAGCCGGAACAGGTCGCCGAGCGCCTGCAAGGTGCCACAGCGGTGATCAGCAACAAAGTAATGATCGACGCCGCGGCCATGGCGGCCAATCCACAGCTCAAGCTGATTCTGGTTGCCGCCACCGGCACCAACAATGTCGACTTGGCCGCCGCCCGTGCCCAGGGCATCACCGTGTGCAACTGCCAGGGTTATGGCACCCCATCGGTCGCCCAGCACACTCTGGCCTTGTTGCTGGCCTTGGCCACGCGCCTGTGCGACTACCACCAGGCGGTCAGCGAGGGCCGCTGGGCCACGGCCAGCCAGTTTTGCCTGCTGGACTTCCCGATCGTCGAACTGGAAGGCAAGACCCTCGGCCTGCTAGGTCACGGCGAGCTCGGCGGCGCGGTGGCGCGGCTGGCCGAGGCGTTCGGCATGCGCGTGCTCAGCGGGCAGATCCCCGGTCGCCCAGCCCGCGCTGAACGTTTGCCACTGGACGAACTGCTGCCTCAGGTCGATGCGCTGACCCTGCACTGCCCGCTCAACGAGCACACCCGCCACATGATCGGCGCGCACGAACTGGCTCAGCTCAAACCCGGCGCCCTGGTGGTCAATACCGCTCGAGGCGGCCTCATCGATGAACAGGCGCTGGCCGACGCCCTGCGCAGCGGCCACCTCGGCGGCGCAGCCACTGACGTGCTGAGCGTCGAACCCCCGGTCGATGGCAACCCCTTGCTGGCCCCGGACATCCCGCGTCTGATCGTCACCCCGCACAGTGCCTGGGGCGCGGTGGAGTCGCGCCAGCGCATCGTCGGCCAGTTGAGCGAGAACGCCCAGGCCTTCTTCGCCGGCCAGCCACGGCGAGTGGTCAGCTGAATCGGCAAGGGGCTCTGGTACACTGCGCGCTTTTTCAGGAGACGTCGTCCATGGACCCGCGCAGTGAAGTGTTGCTTCGCCAGGCCGAACTGTTCCAAGGCCCGCTGTTGCTCGCCGGGCTGCCCGCCGACGACCTGCTCGGCCAACTGCCGCAGGCTAGCGGCTGGTCCTGGCACGCCGGGGACCAGGCCCTGCTCGACAGCCGTTTCAGCGACCGCAGCCACTATGGCGTGCACGTGCCCGAAGTGGCCTTCGAGGCCGCCGTACTGTTTCTGCCCAAGTCGCGGGAGCTTGCTGCCTATCTGCTCAATGCCCTGGCGTCCCGCCTAGCAGGCCGTGAGTTGTATCTGGTAGGCGAGAAGCGCGGGGGCATCGAGGGCGCTGCCAAGCAGCTGCAAGCTTTCGGCAAGCCGCGCAAGCTCGACAGCGCGCGTCACTGCCAGCTGTGGCAAGTGACGGTGGACCATGCTCCGCAGGCCAAACCCCTGGAGAGCCTGGCCGAACGTTTCGAGCTGCCCCTGGAAGACGGCCCGCTGCAGGTCGTGAGCCTGCCCGGCGTGTTCAGCCATGGCCGTCTGGATCGCGGCACTGCCCTGCTGCTCCAACACCTGGACAACCTGCCGGCCGGTCACGTGCTGGACTTCGGCTGCGGTGCCGGCGTACTGGGCGCGACCATCAAACGCCGTTATCCACAGAGCCGCGTCACCCTGCTCGATGTGGATGCCTTCGCCGTGGCGAGCAGTCGGCTGACCTTGGCGGCCAATGGTCTGGAAGGCGACGTGATCAGTGGCGACGGCATCGATGCCGCGCCTACCGGGCTGAACGTGATCCTGAGCAACCCGCCCTTTCATACCGGTGTGCATACCAACTACCAGGCATCGGAGAACCTGCTGAAAAAGTCAGGTCTTCATCTGCAAAAAGGTGGGGAAATGCGTCTGGTCGCCAATAGTTTCCTGCGCTATCAACCGCTGATCGAAGGCGCCCTGGGCAATTGCCGGGTCTGCGCCGAGGCGGACGGCTTTCGTATCTACCAGGCCACACGCGGCTGAAAACAGGGCTTGCCGAAACGCATTCACCTAGGCAGAATCCGCACCGTCCTAGGGGAGTAGTCTCCCGCGAGCGCCCTGCTCGCCCGGCACGCGTCAACACACTTGGCCCACAGGCCATGGCGCGTGCGACCCACGGTCTGCGCAGACAGATCCAGGGTTTGACAAGACCTATGACACGCACACCTTACCCGGGGCGGGGAGGTCGTACGTGTCATAGCCGTGTCGACCCGCCCCCGTAGGAAACCTGATGCTGGAATCCCTGCTCGTCCCCACCGCAATCGTCGCCCTCGCTGAAATCGGCGACAAGACGCAATTGCTCGCCCTCATTCTCGCCGCGCGTTTTCGCAAGCCTTGGCCGATCATCGCCGGCATCATCGCAGCCACCCTCGCCAACCATGCCGCCGCCGGTGCCGTGGGCGCCTGGGTCAGCAGTTTCTTCAGCGAGACGGTATTGCACTGGATCCTCGCCGCGAGCTTCGCTGCAACAGCCCTGTGGACCTTGGTTCCAGACAAGATGGACGATGACGAAAACAGCGCCGCACGCCGCTTCGGCCCCTTCGTCACCACGCTGATCGCATTTTTCCTGGCTGAAATCGGCGACAAGACCCAGGTCGCCACGGTCATGCTGGCGGCCCAGTATCCTCACCTGATCATGGTCATCCTCGGGACCACCCTGGGCATGCTGATCGCCAACGTGCCGGTTGTGCTGGCGGGCAACTTCGCCGCCGAGAAGCTGCCACTGACACTGATTCGACGCCTGGCAGCGGCTGCATTCTTCGTACTGGCCATCGTCGCCGTGTACTCGGCCATGAAAGCCAGCGGCTGGGTGGGCTAAAAGCTGCAAGCTGCAAGAGAAGCGAGTCACGCCGTCCTTACAGCTTGAAGCTTGCAGCTTACTTCTTGGCAGCCTGGTAGAGCGGCATCACCTTCGGAATCGCCGCCTGCAGCGAGGCAATACGGCTGCTTGAGGCCGGGTGGGTGCTCATGAACTCAGGCGGCGCGCCTTCGGAGGCCTTGCTCATCTTGTTCCATAAGGTGATCGCGGCATTCGGGTCGTAACCGGCACGCGCCGCCAGCTCCAGGCCGATCAGGTCGGCCTCGTTCTCGTTGGCGCGGCTGTTGGGCAGGGTCATGGCGTAGTTCACCACGGTGTCCGCCAGGGCCATGCCGCCCTGACCCAGGCCGAACAGAGCACCGGCGCCTTGGCGCGCCATTTCCACCCCATAGGCCTTGGACATGGCTTCGCGGCCATGCTCGCGCAGGGCATGGGCGATTTCATGACCCAGTACAGCAGCAATCTCAGCGTCAGTGAGCTGCAGCTTGTCCATCAGGCCGGTATAAAAAATGATCTTTCCGCCCGGGCCACAGTTGGCGTTGAGCTCGTCGCTGTCGATCAGGTTGACCTCCCAGTTCCACTGCGCGGCGTCCGGCCGGAACTTGGGCGCCTGGGCGATCAGGCGGCTGGCGATGGCCTGGATACGCTTGGCCTTGGCGCTGCTCTTGTCCAGCTCACCCTTGCTCGAGGCCTCGCTGAGCGTCTGTTGATACGACTGGGCATACATCTGGTTGACCTGGTCGGTCGAGAGCATGCTGAACATGTACTGCTGGCGATCGACGCCCACGGCACCACCGCTGGTGGTATTCACTGCCTGGCAACCAGACAGCAGGATACTGGCGCCGATCAGGCTGGCAACGAATGAACTACGCATGAAAGCACTCCGTTTTTACATGCCGCGTATCCTAGGCCGAGTCGCCTGGCCTCGCCAGAGCCGCAGGTAAGATTTCTCATCACCCCCTCATGCTTTCGCCAGGCCCCGCCGATAACCCGGGAAACAATCATTCTCGAACGCGGTGCCCCATGAAGTTCAAGTCGATTCAGTTTTCCGTGGCTGCCCTGGCGGGCGCCATCGTTTTGAGCATTGTCGCGGCCCTGGTGCTGTACGCCGTGTACTCCGGCGAACGCACTCAGTCGCTGGTGCAGGAACGCACCCGTCAACAGTTTGAAAACGTGATCGAGCAACGCCTGGGGGCCCTGGCCCGTACGCAAGTCAGCGAGATCCAGCGCGGGCTGGAAGCGCCGCTGCTGATTGCCCGCAGCCTGGCCACCAGCAATGCCATGATCGGCATGCAAGGCACCGACGGCCAACCGCTGATGCGCGTCGACCGCCAATCCCTGGTCAACCAACTCAAGCGCACCGTCGAGGTCAACCCGACCGTGCTCGGCGCCTACCTGGGTTGGGAGCCCAATGCCTTGGACCATGACGATGCCCGCTATGTCGGCAGCAACATGGTTGGCGTCGATAGCGCCACGGGACGTTTCCTGCCGTGGTGGTTCCGTAATGGTGACGGCAGCCTCGGCCAGGACAAGCTGATCGATGTGAACGACCACACCGTGCTGGCCACAGGCGTACGCGCCAGTGAGTACTACCTGTGCCCGAAAGAGTCGAAGAAGCCCTGTGTGATCGATCCGGCGCCCTACAAGGTGGGCGACAAGACCGTCATGCTCGCCTCGTTCGTCGCACCGATCATGATCGATGGCCAGTTCCAGGGCATGGCCGGTGCCGACCTGTCGGTAGACTTCATCCAGGACTTGCTCAACAACGCCGACCGTCAGCTATACGACGGCGCCGGCGAACTGGCCCTGGTCTCGAGCAACGGCCGCCTGGTGGCCTATACCCGTGACCCGTCGAAGTTCGGCGAAAAAGCCAGTGATGTGCTGGATGCCGAGGAGTCGGGCACGCTTACGTCCCTGACTGGCGAAAACCTCCACTATGAGCTCGACGAAACCAAGGACCGCATCGAACTCTACTTGCCCTTCCGCGTCGCCAGCACCGACGCCCGCTGGACGCTGCTGCTCGAACTGCCGCTGAGCACAGTGATGGCCGACGTCAACCAACTGCAGAAAGACCTCGCCGCACAACGGCGCACCGACATCACCGGCATGACCCTGATGGGTCTGGGTATCGCCGCCATCGGCTTGTTGGTGATCTGGCTGCTGGCCCACGGTATCGCCCGCCCCCTGCGTCAGATGGTGGCCATGCTCGACGACATCGCCCAGGGCGAAGGCGACCTTACCCGCCGCCTGCACAGCGACCGTGCCGACGAACTGGGCGCGATCGCCAAGGGCTTCAACACCTTCCTGGCCAAGTTGCAGGCGATGATCACCCAGGTGGTGGGCTCGGTGCAGAAAGTCAGCGACTCCTCGGAGCACACTGCCGATATCGCCATTCGCACCAACCAAGGCGTGCACAAGCAGATGGCCGAGATCGATCAGGTGGCCACTGCCGTGCAGGAAATGACTGCCACTGCCCAGGACGTGGCGCGCAATGCGACCCACGCCGCCCAGGCCGCGAACAACGCCGACCAGGCGGCCAACCAGGGCTTGCAGATCGTGCGCGACACCTCCCATTCGATCAGCGTGCTGGCCACTGAGATAGGCCGTGCGGTGGAGGTGGTCCAGACCCTGGCCCGCGACAGCGAGAACATCAACGCGATCCTCGTGGCAATCCGCGCCATCGCCGAGCAGACCAACCTGCTGGCGCTCAACGCCGCCATCGAAGCGGCCCGCGCGGGCGAGCAAGGCCGGGGCTTTGCCGTGGTCGCCGACGAGGTCCGCAACCTGGCGCAGAAGACCCAGCAGGCCACCGAAGAAATCCAGCAGATGATCCAACAGCTGCAGCAAGGTACCCGCGAAGTGGTCAAGGTCATGGAAGACAGCCAGGGCAAGACCGACGACAGCGTGCAACAGGCCACCCGTGCCGCCGAAGCGCTGGAGAGCATCACTCAGGCCGTGTCGGTGATCAACGACATGAACACCCAGATCGCCAGCGCGGCCGAGCAGCAGAGCGCCGTGGCCGAAGACATCAACCGCAACGTCATCAACATTGGCCAGGTGGCCGGTGAAGTGGCCGGCGGTGCCGACGAGTCGAGCCAGGCCAGCGCCGAACTGACCAAGCTGGCCGAACAGCAGCGGCGCTTGATCAACCAGTTCCGCGTTTGAGGAACAAGGGGCTGCCTTGCAGCCCCGTGAGGTTCACGCCGGGGTCAGGCACTCCGGCGCATCGAGCTTCGGATCATTGACGAAATGCGCCAGCGCCCGCTCGCGCAACGCTGCTGGTGGGCTGGCCAACAGCTCGTGCAGCCGCGCCAGCGGCGTTTCCGGGTCCACCCAGGCCGCCTGCCCCGCTTCATCGAGAATCAGCGGTCGACGTTGGTTCATCGCCGCCTGGGTCACTACCGCGCAACTCAGCCAGACCTCGTCCTGCACCGGATACGCCTCCCACACCGCCGCGAAGAACAGCGAGGCCCCCTCCCCCGGTGTCAGCCAGTACGGCCGCTTGCGCACCGTGCCACGCCACTCGTAGAAACCATTGGCCGGCATCAGACAGCGCCTCTGGCGGAAGGCCTCGCGGAACATCGGCTGCTCCGTCAAGGTTTCGGCACGCGCCTGGGCAGGTGTGCGGGATAAGTCGGTCAGCCAGGCCGGGGTCAGTCCCCAGCGGGCCCTGGCCAACTGCATCTGGCCGTCGAGCTGACGTTGGATCAGCACCGAAGCGCCTGGGGCAATGTTCCATTGCGCCTGCTGGTCGGCGGGGTACCCGGGCAAGGCGGCAAAGGC
Source organism: Pseudomonas sp. CK-NBRI-02 (assembly GCF_008124495.1). NCBI lineage: Bacteria > Pseudomonadati > Pseudomonadota > Gammaproteobacteria > Pseudomonadales > Pseudomonadaceae > Pseudomonas > Pseudomonas sp. CK-NBRI-02. Next base: position 171,953 of record NZ_VSJH01000001.1, read on the forward strand.
CGGGGACCAGCGAAACAGGGCGTAGCGTCCACACATGGCGATAAAAACTCAGCAGATCAGGGTTCCGGGGAAACTCTCCGGTTCGTCGCCGGCAAGTGGCAGGGCCGCATTGTACGCATCGATCAACTGCCGTGCGTACCCAGCCTGCTCGTCCGGTACTACCAGACCGAGCAACCCTTGCATCGGCAACTCGCCGGCACCGCCGACCAGATCACGCCCGGCCAGATGCACCTGGACACCCTCGCTGGCCAGCATGCCCACCAGCAACTGCGCCTCCATCAGGCTCTCCGGCTCGTAGATCCGCATCATCAGGCATCATCCTCGCGTCTGACATCGAGCATCCATTCGTCACCATGCACCTGCAAGATGAACACCACTGGCTGGCAACACACCTGACAGTCCTCGGTGTACACCTGGTCGCCGCCGGAGATATCCACCGTGGTTTCCACGGTTTCACCACAATAGGGACAACGATAGAAGTCGGTTTCCAGCATCGCGGCCTCCGCGGTGACTTATGCGTATAATTGCCGGTCTGTTTACAGGGCCTGCGTGTGTCCGAGCCGTTTTTTCGGACCCCACCCCTACCTTATTACCCTAGCCGTTTCCAACAAGAGAGCATGATGGGCGAATTCGATGCCATCCGACCGTACGACGACGCTGAGGTCCCTGCCGTCCTGGCACGCCTGCTCAGCGACCCGGCATTTCTGGATATCCTCACCCACTTCCGCTTCCCGCGGGCGGCCGGCGCCTTCGGCTGGCTGCTCAAGCCACTGATCGCCCGCCGCCTGCGCAACGAGTTCGCCGGCGTTACCTGCGTCTCGACCCTGCAGGACAAGGTCGAGCACTACGTCGACCAGACCATCGAGCGCGCCACCGATGGGGTCACCTACTCCGGGGTCGAGCAGCTCAAGTCAGGGACGGCCTACCTGTTCCTGGCCAACCACCGCGACATCGTCATGGACCCGGCCTTCGTCAATTACGCGGTGTATCACGCCGGCCTGCCGACGCCGCGCATCGCCATTGGCGACAACCTGCTGCAAAAGCCCTTCGTCAGCGACATGATGCGCCTGAACAAGAGCTTCATCGTCCATCGCTCGCTGAGCGGTCGCCGGGAAAAACTCGCCGCCTACCAGCTGTTGTCGGCCTATATCAATCACTCGATCCGCAACGACTGCGTGTCGATCTGGATCGCCCAGGCCGAAGGACGGGCCAAGGACGGCGATGACCGTACCGATTCGGCGATCCTCAAGATGTTCCACATGAGCCGCAAGGACGAAGCCTTCGGCGCCGTGATCCAAAGCCTGAACCTGACACCGGTGTCGATCAGCTACGAGTACGATCCGTGCGACCTGGCCAAGGCCCGCGAGCTGTACATCCGCGCCACCACCGGCACCTACAAGAAGGCACCGGGCGAGGACGACAACAGCATCGCCCAGGGCATCACCGGCTACAAAGGTCGGGTGCATATCAGCTTCGCGGCCCCGGTGACCGAGTACTTCGAAGACACCAAGCAACTGGCGCAGGAAATCGACCGGCAGATTCTCGGCGGCTACCGCCTGTTCCCGGTGCATTACCTGGCCTATGGCATGTGGAGTGAAGCAGACCCGGCCCTGCAGGTGCCGAGTGCGGAGAAACTGTTCCCCGCGCAGGAATTGGCCAAGGCCAAGGAAGAATGGCAGCGCCGCCTGGACGCTTGCCCGGTGGAACACCAGCCCTACCTGGTGCAGCAGTACGCCACCCCGGTGCGCAACCAGTACCAGGTCAAGGCTCAAAGCCCCGTCGCCTGAAATATCCCCTGTCGGGGCGGGTTACCCGTCCCAACAGGGGCATCCGGTGTTCAGATCCAGGTGCTGAACCAGGACAGCAGCAGCGCCATGGCCAGGCAAGAGAATCCGAGGATGTAGTAGTAGCGCGGCACCCGCTGGTCGAAGGCATCGACCACCGCCTCGTCGCTCGCACCACTTGCCCGCGCCACCACTTCGCGCCGCCGTGCGCTTTGCAGCAGCAGCCCGCCGGGACAGGTAATCAGCAGGGCCAGCAGATTGATCAACTTGGCCGGATGGGCAGCCAGGAATCCCCAGAGCACTTGCAAGGACATCGCATAACCTCGGAAAAGAACGACGGCAAAGCCCGGCATTCTACCCAAGCCCAATCCTGCTGCTCGGATTTTGCGACCAACTGTCATTGAATTTCACTGTCACACGCTCGTCATCAGGACAGGCCACCCTGTCGGCCTTTTCCTACGATGGAGCTTGTCATGTTGCACGCCGAAAACCAGGACCGCCTCTACCTTGTCGCCCAGAGCGATGAACAACAGGCGCTGATCGACGGCTTGGCCATTAACGTCCAGGATCGCCAGTGGCTGGTCTATTGCGCCTTGGGTGGTCATGCCCACCAAGACCTGCCCGAAGTCGATATTTATACCGGCCGTAGCCTGCTCGACTTTCGTATAGAGGCCGCATGACAAGCTGGCCTGCTCCTTAGCCTCTTCACAGGCAACAAAAAGCCCGCTACCGGAAGCACCCGGCAGCGGGCTTTTTATCGAGGGCGCTGCGCTTATTCGCCTAGGACCTGGCCGATGGTTGGGTCCTTGAACAGGCGGGTCAGGGCATCGCTGAGCACGTCACCGACCAGCTTGGTGTTGGTCTCCTGATTCGGCGCCATGCCGAAGCGCTGATCCAGGGAAGCACCGTAACGGCCGCTGTAGCGACGGTTGGCGTTGGACACATCGGCACGGAAGGTGGCGCCGATGGTGGCTTCGGTCACATACATCTTGTCCTTGGGCGACTGGTACTTGAGCTCGGCCAGGGTCACGGTCAACTGAGGGGCATTGTAGGCGTTGGGCGTCGGGGTGAAGCCCAACAGGCGTACCGCGGCCTCGGCCTGGGCCTGCAGCTTGGGCACGATATCGTTGCCACTGACGCTGATAGTGCTGGTTTCAGGGTACATGCCACCCCGGGTCCCCAGCGATTGCGAGGCACGGCCATCGACCACCTTGACCACGACCGGCTGGCCACGGCCGACCGGATTGAGCTGGGCGGTGAGCTTGGGTTGCGGGCTGAGTTGTTGCGGGCTGTGGGCACAACCGACCAGGCTCAGGCTGGCCACCGCGATCAAACCGAACAACAGACGTTGCAACATGCGCGTTTCTCCAGAAAATACGGCAAAGGCCCACAGTATACCTAGCGACAAGCTTCACGCTGCAAGCTGTTAGAAAAAGCAGCCGAGCAACCGATCCGCCTCCTTAATTGCGGTTGTCACATGGGTTTCATGCCGGGCGTTCATCCTGTTGCCAGACAGACCGAACAGGATCGCCGCCATGACCTCGCTGTGGAATCTGCTTTTCTCCCGCCCCCGCCAGAACACCTATGTCCGCCTCGATGCCGAGGGCAATTGCCTTGGATTCCTGCACTGCACACGACGGCCCAGCAGCAGCGGCTGGGTGCAGGTCAGCGAAGCCCAGCTGGGCTGGCTTGGTCAGCCGCTACCGGACAGTGCTCGGGTTTGCGCCCACGCAAGCCGCCGCTGGCAGCAACGCACCCTTCCAGCCTGACAAACGCAGCAATAAAAAGCCCATTAAGCGCACCTTTCTGCCCGCGACATCGTTATAATCTCCCCCCGATTATAAGGACGTCTCCTGATCGGGCCCCGCATCGCCGTTGACCACGGCACTTTCGACGCTTTGCCCACAGAGAGCCTTCCACTCAGGTCTTGCATCCGCCGCGCCTGCTGTCTCGGCCTTCGCATTGCAGGAACCTGTGGATTGCCATCGCGCAGTCCCTTTTGAGGTTCACGTTCCAAAAGAGCGTGAAAAAACGGGTTTTTCAAACTTCACAAGAGTGTGGCGAGCAAATGAACAGTCTGGCATGTGCAAAAGCGACAGATGCGTCCCGAACAGCCTCGAACAGACGGCAAAAGTGCTCATCCTCGATGAAGTACTGAAGCCGGTCCATACCGCACGGCGGATACCTTGACCATAAGTCGAATTGCCGCACCCGTGGCAAGGGCGTTCAATAGCCGAACACCAAGACTGAATTGGCAGGGTCCGCGGAAGTGGCAAGAACTGCGAAGAGTCGGACATGGCGATCCTGGCCAACCCAGGGATCCTATGCTGTCAATTAGGTGCTGTAGATTGTGGAGACGCGTTAATGGCGCAGAACGAATCGGTTGATGTGGTACTGGTAGGCGCGGGCATCATGAGTGCCACCCTGGCCGTACTGCTCAAGGAACTCGACCCGTCGATCAAGCTGGAGGTCGTCGAGGCGATGGACTCCGGTGCCGCGGAAAGTTCCAACCCCTGGAACAACGCAGGGACGGGCCACGCAGGCCTGTGCGAGCTGAACTACACGCCTCAGGCCGCCGATGGCAGCATCGACATCAAGAAGGCCGTGCACATCAATACCCAGTTCGAGGTGTCCCGCCAGTTCTGGGCCTATCTCGTGCGCAAGGGCAGCTTCGGCTCGCCACGTGCCTTCATCAATCCGGTCCCGCACCTGAGCTATGTCGAAGGTGACAAGGGCGTTTCCTTCCTCAAGAAGCGCTTCGAGCTGCTCAAACAGCACCATGCCTTCAGCGAGATGGAGTACACCGAAGACAAGGCCGTGATGGAGCAGTGGATGCCGCTGATGATGCCGGGCCGCCCGGCCGACCAACGCATCGCCGCCACACGCGTGATCAAGGGTACCGACGTGAACTTCGGCGCCCTGACCAACAAGCTGCTCAAGCAACTGGGCAACTGCGCCGATGCGCAGGTCAAGTACAGCAAGAAGGTCGTCGGCCTGCGCCGCAACGGCAGCGGCTGGACCGTCAGCATCAAGGACGTCAACAGCGGCGGCAGCCGTGAAGTCGATGCCCGCTTCGTCTTCCTCGGCGCTGGCGGCGCGGCCCTGCCGTTGCTGCAGATGTCCGGCATCCCCGAAAGCAAGGGCTTCGGCGGTTTCCCGGTCAGCGGCCAGTGGCTGCGCTGCGACAACCCCGAGATCGTCAAGCAGCACCAGGCCAAGGTCTACAGCCAGGCCGCGGTCGGCGCTCCGCCCATGTCGGTTCCACACCTGGACACCCGTGTGGTCGATGGCAAGAAGTCGCTGCTGTTCGGCCCGTATGCAGGCTTCACCACCAAGTTCCTCAAGCACGGCTCTCTGCTCGACCTGCCGCTGTCGGTACGCATGGGCAACATCGGCCCGATGCTGGCCGTCGCCCGTGACAACATGGACCTGACCAAATACCTGGTCAGCGAAGTGATGCAGTCGATGGAACAACGCCTGGAGGCCCTGCGCCGCTTCTACCCTGAAGCCAAAGCCGAGGACTGGCGTCTGGAAGTTGCAGGCCAGCGCGTGCAGATCATCAAGAAGGATCCGAAGAAAGGCGGCATTCTGCAATTCGGTACCGAGCTGGTCTCGGCACAGGACGGCAGCCTGGCAGCCCTGCTCGGCGCCTCGCCAGGCGCTTCGGTGACCGTCTCGATCATGCTTGAACTGATCGAGCGCTGCTTCCCCGAGCAGGCCAAGGGTGCCTGGGCTGCCAAGCTCAAGGAGATCTTCCCGGCTCGCGAGAAGGTCCTGGCCACCGATGCCGCGCTCTACCACAAGATCAGCGCACAGAACGACGAAGCGCTGGAAATGGTGGAAGACACCAGCAGCCCGGCCCAGCACTACGCTTGATACCGACCCACAAAAAAACGCCCCTCGGGGCGTTTTTTTGTGCCTGGATCTGCGGTGCTCTTCGCGGGAAACCGCGCCCACAAGCATTGCGATGAACCCTGTGGAAGCGGGTCTACCCGCGAAAGGTCGGCACAGGCTTACCGATCAGCCACGGGCGTTATTGATGATCTCGATGTACTCAGGCGCATTGCGCTGGTCGGCGATCAGCTCGACAAAGGTCTTGCCGTGCTCATCTTTGCCGTCCAGGTCCAGACCCGCCTCGACGAAGAAGCCGACGAAACGCTCGAAATCGTCGACGCGCAGGCCACGATAGGCCTTGACCAGTTTGTGCAGCGATGGCGAGGTCACGCCATCGGCCGGCTCGAACTGGAGGAACGTCTTGACGTAGTCGTCGCTGATCTCGTCACCAATCACCTGCTTCTTGTCTTTACGCATTGCCGACTCCAACTGGGCCATATGGGCATTCAAAGGCCCGCAGTTTACCCCTCACGGCCCGCGGGTCTCAACGCGTACGTACGGTGCCGGTGTGCAGATCCGCCCAGAGATGACCGTTGGGGTAAGTGAGAAACTGCACGTACAACGTCTCGTTGCGCAGCAGGTCCATGATCACTCGATAGTTGGCCAGCGGATAGCTCAAGGTGAGGGTTCGGGTCTTTTCGTCGTAGACCGGCTTCTTCAGGCTCTTGCCGCCTTCGCCATCGAAATTGATCAAGACCTGGCTGAGGGTGGCGCCCTTGCTCAAGGGCTTGCCCTTCAGGCGCAACAGCAACGATGAGGTGATCGGGATGGGTTGCTGGTCGGACTGGCGCTGGATGCCGGTCACCACCGAATAGTCGGTCACCTGCAGCAGTTGCTGGGCTGTCGGAGCCTCTTGGCGCAGGGACAGCTCATCGGGGGGCAGGAACTGGCCATGCAGCGGCGCCGCGGACAGCGGCAGGCTCACCGCCAGCAGGAAAGGAAGAATCGCACGCATGTGAGGCTCCTTGGCAGGGAGAAGCACTCTAGCATGGAGGTGGGTTCAGGATCCTGAGTGGGCGTGGCGCTTTTTGATTGCGTCTGCGTCCCTTCGCAGAAAACCGCTGCCGCTCAGGTTCGTGGTGAAACTGCCTTGCTCTGCGGTGTCGTCTTAGTGGGTACACTCGCCCCCAAAGGCACTGCGGACCAGGCTTACCCGCGAACGCTACTCGAACTGCGCACGCATCCACGCATGGTATTCGGCCACGCCCGGCTCGCCCTCACGCGGCGCCCAATGAGCATGCTCGCCCTCGCCCACCGGCCGGTAGGGCCCGGCCTTGCATTCGAACAGCATGCTGTCGGCTTCGAGCACCACCAGCCCATGGTAGGTACCCGGCGCCAGGTCGACACCCAGGCAATCGCCTCCGGCCTGCATCACCCGCTTGTCGATCACCACGCCCTTCTCGTCGAAGATCAACAGGCCCAGGCGCCCCTTGAGCACGATCAGCGCCTCGGCCTTGTCGTCGCTCAGGTGGCGGTGGGGCGGGATGTAGGTGGTGGGCTGCAGGCCGACGGCCATGCGGTGGCAGGGTTCTTCCATCTCATGGAAATTATGGTGTTGCCGCCCACGGGGGCTGTCGGCAGCTTTTTGCGCCAACTCGGCAAACAACGCGTGGTCGATGAATGCAGGTTGGCGCATGGTCACAGGCCCTTGACTGCGAAGATGCCGTTGGCGTTGCGCCAATAGCCTTTGTAGTCCATGCCGTAGCCGAAGATGTAGCGGTCGACGCACGGCAAGCCGGCATAGTTGGCCTTGAGGTCCGGGCTGGCTTTACGGTCGTGGTCCTTGTCGATCAGCACCGCGGTGTGCACGGAGCGGGCACCGGCATGCTTGCAGAAATCGATGATGGCGCTGAGGGTGTGACCCTCATCGAGGATGTCGTCGACGATCAGCACGTCGCGGTCGATGAAGGAAATCTCAGGCTTGGCCTTCCAGAACAGTTCGCCGCCGCTGGTTTGGTTGCGGTAACGCGTGGCGTGCAGGTAGGAGGCCTCAAGCGGGAACTGCAGGTGAGTCAGCAGCTTGCCAGCGAAGATCAGGCCACCGTTCATGACACAGAAGACCACCGGGTTCTTGTCATGCAGGTCTTGGCAGATCTGCTTGCCGACCTTGGCGATGGCCGCTTCGACCTCGGCTTCGGTGTACAGGCAGTCAGCCTCGCGCATGACTTGACGGATATGCTCGAGATCGGCGGACATGGCGCTCTCCAGGGGGCTCGGAATTGGAAAAGCGGGCAAAGGTACGCATCCGCCCGCCCCAGATCAAGCATTTATGGACTAACGTCCAGAATGAGCAGACGACATGCAGGACTGAATAGATTAATCTACCGCCGTTTTTTTGCCCGCCTCCCGGAGCCCTCCCCTATGCCTACTCGTGAGATCCGCCACCCGCTGATCCGCCACAAGCTCGGCCTGATGCGCCGCGCCGATATCAGCACCAAGAATTTTCGCGAACTTGCCCAGGAAGTCGGCGCGCTCCTGACCTATGAAGCCACCCAGGACCTGCCGCTGGAGACCTACGAGATCGACGGCTGGTGCGGCAAGGTGCAGGTCGAGAAAATCGCCGGCAAGAAGATCACCGTGGTTCCGATCCTGCGCGCAGGCATCGGCATGCTCGATGGTGTGCTCAGCCTGGTGCCGGGCGCCAAGGTGAGCGCCGTGGGCGTTGCCCGCAACGAAGAAACCCTCGAAGCACATACCTACCTGGAAAAGCTCGCGCCGGACATCAACCAGCGCCTGGCCCTGATCATCGACCCGATGCTGGCCACCGGCGGCTCGATGGTCGCCACCATCGACCTGCTCAAGAAGGCAGGCTGCAAAGAGATCCGCGCCATGGTCCTGGTCGCCGCACCCGAAGGCATCGCCGTGGTGGAGAAAGCCCACCCAGACGTGCAGATCTACACCGCATCGATCGACCAGCGCCTGAACGAACACGGCTACATCGTCCCAGGCCTGGGTGATGCCGGCGACAAGATCTTCGGCACCAAGCAGAAGGACGCCTGACCATGCAGGACGGCTTCAACGACCCGCTCTGGCGCCAGGTCGTCTCGGGCGCGCAGATGCTCTTCGTGGCATTCGGCGCGCTGGTACTGATGCCGCTGATCACCGGCCTCGACCCCAACGTGGCGCTGTTCACCGCGGGCATCGGCACCTTGCTGTTCCAGCTGGTTACAGGCCGCCAGGTCCCAGTATTCCTGGCCTCCAGCTTTGCCTTCATCACCCCCATCATTCTCGCAAAGGGCCAGTTCGGCCTGGCCGAGACCATGGGCGGCGTGATGGCAGCGGGCTTCGTGTACACCTTCATGGGCCTGATGGTGAAGATCAAGGGCACCGGTTTCATCGACCGTATGCTACCGCCTGTGGTGATCGGCCCGGTGATCATCTCCATTGGCCTGGCCATGGCGCCGATCGCGGCCAACATGGCCATGGGCAAGGCCGGTGATGGCAGTGTGCTGATGCCGTACAAGACCGCCATGTTGATCTCCATGCCGGCATTGCTGACCACGCTGATCGTGGCCGTGTTCGGCAAGGGGATCTTCCGTCTGGTACCGATCATCGCCGGCGTGCTGGTGGGCTTTGGCCTGTCGTTCGCCTTTGGGGTGGTCGATACCGCCAAGATCGCCTCGGCGCCCTGGCTTGAACTGCCGAAATTCACCGCGCCGGCATTCAACTGGCAGGCGATCCTGTTCATCGTTCCGGTGGCTCTGGCTCCGGCGATCGAGCACATCGGCGGCGTCATTGCCGTGGGCAGCGTGACCGGGCGCGATTACCTGAAAAAGCCGGGCCTGCACCGCACCCTGCTCGGCGATGGCCTGGCCACCACCGCAGCCGGCCTGTTCGGCGGCCCGCCCAACACCACCTATGCCGAAGTGACCGGCGCAGTGATGCTGACCAAGAACTACAACCCGAAGATCATGACCTGGGCGGCGATTTTCGCCATCACCTTGGCGTTCATCGGCAAGTTCGGCGCGCTGTTGCAAAGCATTCCGGTACCGGTGATGGGCGGGATTCTGTGCCTGCTGTTCGGTTCGATCGCCGCAGTGGGCATGAACACCATGATCCGTCACAAGATCGACCTGGCCGAAGCCCGCAACCTGGTGATCGTCTCGGTGACCCTGGTGTTCGGCATCGGCGGCGTATTGATCGGCAGCGGCGACGGCCCCGATGACTGGGGTCTGAAGGGCATCGCCCTGTGCGCCATCGTGGCCATCGCCCTGAACCTGATCCTGCCGGGTAACGACAGCTGGAAGCACAAGAAACTGGACGATCAGTTGCCCTGACACCCGACTTCAGCCTGACCAGGCCTCTTCGCGGGTTTACTCGTGAAGAGGCCGAACAGGTGTTCAGAAAGTCAGGCCTTTTCGCACATCCCTGCCAGCACCTTCACCCACTGCGGGTGGTCGTTCAGACATGGCACCAGCACCAACTCCTGACCTCCCGCCTCGATGAATTGCTCACTGCCGCGCTGACCAATCTCCTCCAGCGTCTCGATGCAATCGGCGACGAACGCCGGGCACATCACCAGCAGCTTCTTCACCCCAGCCTTGCCCAGCTCATCCAGACGCGTCTCGGTATAGGGCTCGATCCACTTGGCACGCCCCAGGCGTGACTGGAACGACACTGACCACTTGCCATCGGCGATCCCCATCTTTTGCGCGAACGCCTTGGCCGTGGCCAGGCATTGACCGCGGTAGCAGATCGCACGGGTCTGGGCATCGGCATCCTTGCAGCAATCGGCGGCCTGGAAGTCATGCTTGCCGGTCGGGTCGAGCTTCTTCAGATGTCGCTCGGGCAAGCCGTGGAAGCTCAGCAGCAGGTGATCGTAGCCCTGCTCAAGATACGGCTTGGCGCTGGCCACCAAGGCATCGATGTAGTCGGGGTGATCATAGAACGGCTGCAGCACGCGCATCTGCAATGGCAGCTGACGATTTGCGATGGTCTGCTTGGCCAGCTCCACCACCGTGGTCACGGTACTGTCGGCGAACTGTGGATAAAGCGGCGCCAGGGTAACCTTGCGCACACCCTGGGCCGCCAGACGCTCCAGCACCTCGGGCAAGGCCGGCTGGCCATAGCGCATGGCGATCTCCACCGGGCCATGGGGCCAATGCTCGACCATGGCCGCTTGCAGGCGCCGGGTCAGGACCACGAGGGGGGAGCCCTCGTCCCACCAGATCGAGGCGTAGGCGTGGGCCGACTGCTCCGGTCGCTTGATCAGGATCAGCGACACCAGCAGACGACGCACAGGCCACGGCAGGTCGATCACGTAGGGGTCCATGAGGAACTGGTTGAGGTAACGGCGCACGTCGGCAACCGAGGTGGAGGCCGGCGAACCCAGGTTGACCAGTAGCAAGGCGTGATCGGTCATGCAGCATCCTATGTCAGAGGCGGCTGGACAGGTCGTCCAGGGCCGATTGCAGATCGTTGAAACGGAATGTGAATCCTGCCGCCAGCAAGCGGACCGGGCGCGCCCGTTGTCCGCCAAGCAGCAGCGTCGAAAGCTCGCCCAGGCCCGCCCTGAGCAGTAGCGCCGGTGTCGGCATGAAGGCAGGCCGATGCAGGGCACGCCCCAGACGCTTGGCGAATTCGCGGTTGCGCACCGGCTCTGGCGCGCAGGCATTATAGGGACCGGTGGTGTCCTTGTGCTGCAAGAGAAAATCAATCAAGCCGACCTGGTCTTCTATATGAACCCAGGGCATCCATTGCCGACCATCTCCCAAACGCCCGCCCAGCCCCAGCTTGAACGGCAGGCGCAGGCGCGACAAAAAGCCGCCGTCGCTGGCCAGCACCAGCCCGGTTCGCACCAGCACCACGCGAATGCCCAGCCGTTGCGCACGCTGGGCGGTTTCCTCCCAGGCGATGCACAGCTGGCTGGCGAAATCTTCCTTCACCGGAGGCGAGGCCTCGGTCAGTTCCCGCTCGCCACCGTCGCCGTACCAGCCCACCGCGGACCCCGATATCAGCACCTCGGGGCGCTGCTCACGGCTCTCCAGCCACGCCAGCAGCTGCTCGGTGAGGGTGATGCGGCTGGCCCACAGCAGGGTCCGTCGCGAGGCAGTCCAAGGACGGTCGGCGATCGGTGCGCCGGCCAGGTTGATCACCGCGTCGACCTCCTCGTCCGCTGCCAGGTCTTCCAGTCGGGCGATGCCGCGCACGCCGGTGCCGCAGATTTTAGCGACCTGCTCGGGGCGACGGCTCCATACGGTCAGGCGATGGCCCTGGCCGAGCCAGTACTGGCACAGGTGCCGGCCGATCAAGCCAGTACCGCCGGTCAGCAATATATGCATGGCTGTGTCCTCGCAAGTTGCGGCCGTGGTCTATTTTTAAGAACAAGGCACTTTTTAGACCGGATGCTCTCGGATTAAACATAGGCCAACCTGCCCTATCGAGCGGTATAACCTTATACAAATTTTGTGCATTGTACAGGTTTGCCTAACAGCGTAGTCTGCTTACAGCAAGGTTCGAAGAGGCCATCATGACAGTACCTATTGCCATCATCGGTGCCGGTATCGCCGGCCTTTCCGCCGCCCAGGCTCTGCAGAAAGCCGGGCAGACGGTCCACTTGTTCGACAAGGGCCACGGCAGCGGCGGCCGCATGGCCAGCAAACGCAGCGAAGCGGGCGCACTGGACTTGGGTGCGCAGTACTTCACCGCCCGTGACCGGCGTTTCGTCGAGCAGGTCCATCAATGGGTCGAGGCCGGCTGGGTGCAGCAGTGGAAGCCTCAGCTGTACAACTACCGAGACGGCGAACTGACCCCCTCACCCGACGAACAGACGCGCTGGGTCGGTGTGCCGCGCATGAGCGCCATCACCCGCGGCCTGCTCAAGGACGTGACGGTGAACTTCGGCTGCCGCATCGCCGAAGTCTTCCGTGGCAAACAATACTGGCACCTGCAGGACACCGAAGGGTGCAGCCACGGCCCCTTCAGCCGTGTGGTGATCGCGGTGCCCGCGCCCCAGGCGACACCGCTGCTGGCCGCGACGCCCAAGCTCGCCGCCGTGGCCGCTGGCGTGCAGATGGAGCCTACCTGGGCCGTCGCCCTGGCTTTCCAGACCGCCCTCGATACGCCCATGCAGGGCTGCTTCGTACAGGACAACCCGCTCGACTGGCTGGCCCGCAACCGCAGCAAGCCTGGGCGCGACGAACAACTCGACACCTGGGTACTGCACGCCACTTCGAACTGGAGCAAGCAGCATATCGACCTGCCCAAAGAGGACGTGATCGAGCAGCTGTGGGGCGAATTCGCTGAGTTGATTGGCTGCATCGTGCCGCCACCGACCTTCGCCCTGGCGCACCGCTGGTTGTATGCCCGTCCGGCCGGCAACCATGAGTGGGGGGCCCTGGCCGATGCCGACCTTGGGTTGTATGCCTGCGGGGACTGGTGCCTGTCCGGCCGCGTGGAAGGCGCCTGGCTCAGCGGTCAGGAGGCTGCCCGGCGGCTGCTGGAGCACCTCGATTAACGCGATCCGCAGAGCTGTACAAAAAATTTCTCTTGCATAAGTTTTTCGGTGTGCTGGAATGAACCTGTACAAGACGCACATCAGCGTACAGGTTTTCCGGAGATCCGCCATGGACATCGCTTCGCCCACCGAAAAGCCGCGGATTGGTATCAGTGCCTGTCTGCTCGGACAATCCGTGCGCTTCAACGCCGGTCACAAGGCCTCTTCCCTGTGCCTTGAGTTGCTCGCAGATCACTTCGAATGGGCTCCGGTATGCCCTGAGGTGGCCATTGGTCTAGGCGTTCCCCGCGCCGCTATCCGCCTGGTCGGCGATCCTGAACGCCCTGAAGTGATAGCCCCCCAAAGCCCTGGCACTGACCTGTCGGGCCCGCTGCGCGCCTATGGCGAGCAGATGGCCGAGTCGCTCGATGACCTGTGCGGTTACATCTTCATGCAGAAGTCGCCGTCCTGTGGCCTGGAGCGGGTGAAGGTCTATCAGCACGATGGTCAGCTCTCCCGCCTGCCGGGGCAAGGTGCATACGCCAGTGCATTTTGCGCGCGCCGCCCGGATCTTCCGGTGGAAGAAGAAGGCCGCCTGCACGACCCGGTACTACGGGAAAACTTCATCAGCCGCGTCTATGCCTATGCCGACTGGCAGCATCTGCTGACGCAGGGCCTGAACCGCGGAGCCCTGGTGCGCTTTCACTCGCGCTACAAATACCTGCTCATGGCCAACAATCCTCAGGCCTATCGCGAACTGGGCCGAATGCTCGGCAGCATGCGCCGTGACGACGACCCGCTCGACATCGGCCCCCGTTATTTCAGCGCGCTGATGCAGGCGCTACGCCGTCGCGCCAGCCGTGGCACCCATGGCAACGTCTTGCAGCACCTGAGTGGTTACTTGAGAGATGTTCTGGGACAAGGCGACCGCAACGAACTGCAGCAGCTCATCGGCCAGTACCAGCAAGGCATCGTGCCGTTGGTGGTGCCCCTGACCTTGCTCAAGCATCACCTGCGCAACCACCCCGACCCTTACCTGCTGCAACAGGCTTACCTGCAACCACACCCCGCGCCCCTGGGCCTGCGCAATGCTCTCTGAAATCCTGCTGCCGATAGGCGAACTGGCCCGGCGCACAGGCGTCAACCCGATCACCCTGCGGGCCTGGGAGCGGCGTTATGGCTTGCTCAAACCCCAGCGCACCGCCAAAGGCCATCGCCTTTATCCGCCAGAACAGGTCGAGCGGGTGCACGCCATCCTGAGCTGGCTGGAACGCGGCGCGTCGGTGGGCCAGGTGCGCGAGCTGCTCGAACGCCCGCCGAGCGTTGCCCCGGTGGGCGATTGGCAATTACGCGAACAGGCGATGATCGAGGCCATCGCCTCGCTTTCACATCATGCTCTCGACCAGCAATTCAACCAGGCGATGGCACTGTATCCGGCCTTCACTTTGTGCGAGCAATTGCTGCTGCCCCTGCTGGACAGCCTGGAACAACGCTGGCGCAGCTACTTCAACGCCCGGCTCGAGCAAGCATTCTTCTACACCTGGCTGCGTAGCAAGCTGGGCGCGCGTGTTCAACACGACAGCCTGTCGCTGCCAGGCCCCGCCGTGCTCATCACAACCTGCGGCGATGGCGCGTTCGATCCGCACCTTTGGCTGTGCGCCTGGTTGCTCGGCAACAGTGCGATCGCCGTGGAGGTGCTCGAACAACCGCTCACCGGCCCCTGCCTGCACCGCGCGGTGCAAGCCCTGCGGCCACGGGCGGTGATCTTCTACCTCGGCACCCGTGTCGACATCCGCTCGTTCAAGGCAGCGTTGACCGGCATCGACATCCCACTGCTGGCCGGTGGTGGCACTGTCTTCGCGCACGGCCCGCGCCTGGTCGAATCCGACGTCGAGGGCTTGCAGTTGTTCGACACGCCCCTGGCAGCCCTGCGCCTGCTGCAATCACTTTGAGGAAACGCTTTTGCAACTGATCTGGCTGCGCAGCGACCTGCGCGTCGAAGACAACACCGCCCTGAGCGCGGCCTGTGCCCTTGGGCCGACCCTCGCCCTGTGGCTGGCCAGCCCCGGCCAGTGGCTCGCCCATGACGATGCTCCCTGCAAGGTCGATTTCTGGTTGCGCAACCTGCAGACCCTGCGCCAGTCCTTGGAGCGCCTGAATATCCCCTTGCTGATCCGCCACGTCGACACCTGGCGACAGGCGCCCCAGGCGGTGCTGGAGGTCTGCCGAGAACATCGGATCGAGGCGGTGCATTGGAATGAAGAGTACGGCGTGAACGAGCAGCAGCGTGACGCCGCTACCCAGGATCTGCTCGAGCAGGCGGGCATCCTCACCCATGGCCACCTGGATCAGCTGCTGCTTCGCCCAGGCTCGGTGCTGACCCGAAGCGGGCACTACTTCCAGGTGTTCGGCCAGTTCCGTCGGGCATGTCTTGAGCATCTGCATCTGAGCCTGCCAAGCCTGGCGCCTCCCGTGAAACGTCAGGCACCGCTGCGCATTGCCAGCGATCCCCTCCCCCAAGGCTTCACCGGTTTTCCGTCCCCACCGCGAAGTGTGCGCGAGCACTGGCCAGCCGGAGAAAACGAAGCCCATCGGCGCCTGACCCGCTTCATCGACGAGACGGTCGAGGACTATCTTCAACTACGGGACCTACCCGCCCGGACCGGCACCAGCCAACTCTCGCCATACTTGGCTGCCGGCGTGATATCGCCGCGCCAGTGCCTGCACGCTGCCTTGAGCGGGAACCAGGGCGAATTGGACAGCGGCAGCGTAGGTGTACAAACCTGGATCAACGAGCTGCTGTGGCGGGAGTTTTACAAACACATCTTGGTGGGTTATCCACAGGTCTCTCGACACCGGGCCTTCCGCGCCCCCACCGAAGCGCTGCCCTGGCGGGATGCCCCCGAAGACTTGGAAGCCTGGAAAACCGGTCGTACCGGTTTTCCGATCGTCGATGCCGCCATGCGCCAATTGCTGCACACCGGCTGGATGCACAATCGTCTGCGCATGGTCGTGGCGATGTTCCTGAGCAAAAACCTACTGATCGACTGGCGCCTGGGCGAACGGCATTTCATGCGACACCTGATCGACGGCGATCTGGCCGCCAACAATGGTGGATGGCAATGGAGTGCCTCCACCGGGACCGATGCAGTGCCCTATTTCCGTCTGTTCAACCCGGTCAGCCAGTCACGCCGCTTCGACCCGCAAGGGCAGTTCATCCGTCATTGGCTGCCGGAATTGCAGGGGCTCGATGACAAAACCATCCATGAACCGGGTGCCGGCGGGGATTTATTTTCTGCGTCATACGTGCAGCCGATCGTGGACCTGGGCAGCAGTCGTGAGCGGGTCTTGGCGGCGTTTCAAGGTCTTAAGGATTGAGCCTGCGGCGCGCGGTGCGCCCCATCGCAGGCTAAGCCAGCGTCTGCAGGCGCACCCTTGGGCAGCACACTTCGGTTACAGCGGAAAAGGCAGAACCCGATCGGCACGCCCCCAGAGCAGCGGCAGCACGTCGTTCAGCGACTGTGGTTCGGCGCTGGTCCAGAACGCGGTGTCACGCGCTGGCCCCTCGGCCAGCAGGTCCCGCGCCGCCAGCAAGCGCTGCAGTTGCCGCGCCACAGCGGCACCGGTATCGATGATGGCCACATCCGCCGGCACCATGCTGGCCAACAGCGGACGCAGGAAGGGGTAGTGGGTGCAGCCAAGGATGAGCGTGTCGCAACCTGCGTCCAGCAAAGGCCGCACATAGCCGTGCAACAACTGGCGCAGCTGTGGACTGTCGAGATCCCCCGCCTCGATGCGCTCCACCAGGCCAGGACACGGCTGGGTGATGACCTGGACATCGTTGGCGAAACGATCGAGCAAGGCAGCGAACTTGGCGCTCTGCAAAGTGCCGGTGGTGGCCAGCACCCCGACCACGCCAGAGCGCGTCGCTGCAGCGGCCGGCTTGACCGCAGGCTCCATGCCCACCAGAGGCCAATTCGGGTACAGCTCGCGCAGGTCGGCCACTGCCGCCACGGTCGCAGTGTTGCAGGCCAGGACCATCGCCTTGGCACCTTGCGCGTGGAAGAACCCGGCAATGTAGCGCAAGCGCTGGCGGATATAGTCCGGCGACTTTTCGCCGTACGGCACATGGCCGCTGTCGGCGACATACAGGAGCGATTCGTTGGGCAACAGGCGCTGGATCTCGGCGAGCACCGACAGACCGCCGACCCCAGAATCCATCACGCCGACCGGCGCCGCACGCTCAGCCATGCCGGCTGCCACAGACAGCACACGCCGGATCGCGCTTGACCCGCAGCTCGCGCATGCGTGTGCCCAACGCATCGATCAACAGCAAGCGCCCCACCAGAGGATCGCCGAAGCCGGCCAGCAGTTTCATCGCCTCGAGTGCTTGCAGGCTGCCCACCAAGCCCACCAACGGACCGAGCACACCCGCCTCGCTGCACGTCAGCTCAGCCTCGCTGCCATGGCCATAAAGGCAGTGGTAGCAGGGGCTGTAGTCACGACGGGGGTCGAACACCGACAGCTGCCCTTCCAGGCGGATCGCCGCGCCACTGACCAGCGGCTTGCCTGCTGCGACACAGGCGGCGTTGACCGCTTCGCGGGTGGAGAAGTTGTCCGAGCAGTCCAGCACCACGTCGACCGCGCCGACGGCCGCGGCAAGGGAGTCTTCGTCCAGCGCCTCGCGGTGCGCAACCAGCTTGACCTCGGGGTTGATCGCCTCAAGACGCTTGCACGCCGAGTCGACCTTGCTCATGCCCACGCTGTCGCTGTCATGGATGACCTGGCGTTGCAGGTTGGTCAGGTCGACGGTGTCGAAGTCGGCCAAGTGCAGCTCGCCGACACCGGCCGCGGCCAGGTACAGAGCAACCGGCGACCCTAGCCCCCCGAGCCCGACGACCAACGCCTTGCTGCGCTTGAGCCGCAACTGACCGTCGATATCCACCTGGGCCAGCAGGATCTGCCGGCTGTAGCGCAACAGTTCCTGATCACTCAGCATGGCAGTCGTCCCATGGAAATGCGTTCGTGACCGGCCAGGTCCAGGCGGCTGGCCACGTCGATAAAGCCGTGGCGGGTGAGCAGCTCACGCACGGCCGAGGCCTGGTCGTAACCGTGTTCGAGCAGCAGCCAGCCACCGGCCGACAAGTGGTCCGGCGCCTGGGCGATGATCACTCGCAGGTCATCCAGGCCATCCTGCCCCGCCACCAGGGCACTGCTGGGCTCGAAGCGCACATCGCCTGCGACCAGATGCGGGTCGTCGGCAGCGATGTAGGGAGGGTTGCTCAGGATCAGGTCGAAGCGCTCGCCAGCCACGGCGTCATACCAGTGGCTCAGGCGTACCTGGGCATTGGCCAGGCCAAGGCGATCGCGGTTGCGCTCGGCCAGGGCCACGGCTTCGGGCACGCGGTCCAGTGCGGTTACCTGCCAGGCCGGGCATTCGCTGGCCAGGGCCAGGGCAATGGCGCCGGTGCCAGTGCCCAGGTCAAGCACCCGCGCAGGTCGCATGGGCAGCAGCTCCAACGCCGCTTCTACCAGCAGCTCGGTTTCCGGACGTGGGATCAGGGTGTGCGGCGCGACTTCAAGATCGAGCTTCCAAAAACCCTGCTGGCCCAGGATGTAGGCCACCGGCTCACCGGCTCGGCGACGCGCCAGGTAGCCGGCGAACGTCTCGGCGGCCTCGCTGCTGACGATTCGCTCTGGCCAGGTGTGCAGATAACTGCGCGACTTACCCAGGGCTGCGGCGAGCAATAGCTCGACGTCCAGGCGCTCGGTCGGGGAATCCGGCAACTGCGCGTCGCGCAGCAGGCTGGCGATGATGGTCATTCAATCCCCCAGGGCGGCCAACTGATCGGCCTGGTATTCAGCGAGCAGGGGTTCGATGACCGCATCGACGCCCCCGGCCAGAATGTCATCCAGGGAGTACAGGGTCAGGTTGATGCGATGATCGGTCACCCGGCCCTGTGGATAATTGTAGGTGCGGATACGCTCGGAGCGATCGCCCGAGCCCACCAGCAGCTTGCGCTCGGTGGCAATGGCGTTTTGCGCGGCGCTGGTCTGCATGTCATTGAGCTTGGCCGACAGCCAGGACATGGCCCGGGCACGGTTCTTGTGCTGCGACCGCTCCTCCTGGCATTCGACCACGATGCCGGTAGGCAGGTGGGTGATGCGAATCGCCGAGTCGGTCTTGTTGACGTGCTGACCACCGGCGCCCGAGGCGCGGTAGGTATCGATACGAAGGTCGGCCGGGTTGATCTCGATGGCGACCTGTTCATCCGGCTCCGGCAAGACCGCCACGGTGCAGGCGGAGGTGTGGATACGCCCTTGCGATTCGGTCTCCGGCACTCGTTGCACGCGATGTGCGCCAGATTCGAATTTGAGCTTGCCGTAGACACTGTCGCCTTCGACCCGGGCGATGATCTCCTTGTAGCCGCCGTGCTCGCCTTCGTTCTCGGAGAGAATCTCCAGACGCCAGCCACGCTTTTCGGCGTAACGCGAATACATGCGGAACAAGTCGCCCGAGAAGATCGCGGCCTCGTCGCCACCGGTACCGGCGCGGATCTCGAGGAACACGTTGCGCCCGTCGTTGGGGTCCTTGGGCAGCAACATGCGCTGCAACCGGGCCTCCAGGCCGACCAGTTGCTCCTTGGCCTCACGCACTTCCTCAACGGCCATTTCGCGCAAGTCCGGGTCGCTGTCCTTGAGCAGCGCCTGAGCGCCGGCCAGATCGTCCTGGACCTTTCGCCACTCTTTATAGGCGTCGATGACCGGCTCGACTTCGGCGTATTCACGCGAATAAGCGCGGAAACGGGTCTGGTCGGAAATGACCTCGGCATCGCCCAACAGAGCGGTGAGTTCTTCGAAGCGGTCCTGGAGCGTGTCCAGTTTATTGAGCAGCGACGCTTTCATTGCGGGGTTTTGTCCGTCGAGCCCTCGTTGAGGGCAAAGAGTTCCTGGGCCATGGCCAGCGCATCGAGGCGGCCTTCGGCGGAGAGCTTTTTCAATTGCACGCTGGGCGCATGCAGCAATTTGTTGGTCAGCCCCCGGGCCAGCTGGGCCAGTACCTCTTCGGGATTGCCGCCATTGGCCAGCAGGCGCTGGGCCTTTTGCAGTTCTTCGTCGCGCAGGCGCTCGCTTTGCTGGCGATAGGCCTTGAGCACATCCACCGCGGCCAGCTCGCGCAGGCGCGCCATGAAATCCTCGGCACCGACCGATACCAGCTCCTCGGCAGCCTGGGCCGCGCCTTGGCGGCTCTTGAGGTTTTCCGCGACGACGTCATGCAGGTCATCGACCGTATATAGGTAGACGTCATCGAGCTCGCCAACCTGCGGTTCGATGTCCCTTGGCACGGCGATATCGACCATGAAGATGGGCTTGTGCCGACGCTGCTTCAAGGCGCTTTCCACCGCGCCCTTGCCGAGGATCGGCAACTGGCTGGCGGTGGAACTGATGACGATGTCGCTGTTGGCCAGCTCCTGAGGGATGTCCGAAAGCAGCACCGCATGGGCACCGAACTGTTCGGCCAGGATGCTGGCGCGCTCCAGGGTACGGTTGGCCACGACGATACGCCGTACACCCTGCTCATGGAGGTGGCGGGCGACCAGGGTGATGGTCTCGCCAGCGCCGATCAGCAGCGCCTGGCTGCGACCCAGGTCGCTGAAGATCTGCTTGGCCAGGCTGACGGCGGCGAAGGCTACGGAAACCGGGTTCTCGCCGATGGCGGTGTCGGTGCGCACTTGCTTGGCAGCACTGAACGTGGCCTGGAACAGGCGCCCGAGCAGCGGGCCGATGGTCCCGGCCTCGCGGGCCACGGCGTAGGCCGACTTCATCTGGCCGAGAATCTGTGGCTCGCCCAGCACCAGCGAATCCAGGCCCGAGGCCACACGCATCATGTGCCTGACCGCATCATGCTCTTCGTGGATATAGGCGCTGGCACGCAGCTCTTCGAGGTTGAGCTGATGATACTCGGCCAGCCACTGCAGCACGGCGTCGGCGGCCAGGTGGTCCTGTTCGATATAGAGTTCACTGCGGTTGCAAGTCGACAGGATCGCCGCCTCACGGCTGGCGGTCAGTCGGCAAAGCTGCTGCAGGGCATCGACCAGCTGCTCTGGCGTAAACGCCACGCGCTCGCGTACGTCTACCGAGGCAGTCTTATGGTTGATACCAAGTGCAAGAAAGGCCATGCAAGGTCGCTGGTTGTGACGAGAAGCCGATAATTGTCCTACTTCGCAGGTTTCAGAACAACCACCGTTCGCTATTGTCGCGATACCCGAGGGCTATCGACGGTGGCGGGCCGTTGCGCCGGCCAGACGCTGCGAGCACATACAGTGACTGACAGCCCTCGCTCTCACCCTATCGGCTTTGGCTTTTTGGTGCACGATGGCCCAAACACCGCCGGTGGGCATTTACAGCGTGTGAATATCCGTTCCCTGCGCCGGCGCAGACTCACCTTTTCGCCCTTACGGCGACCTCCTTTTTGTCTTGGCAAAAAGGAGGCAAAAACCGCTTGCTCCTGCATCCGGCCCCTACGCTCCGGCGCCTTCCGGGGCTTCGCGGCCTCCGACTTGCTTCGCAAGTCTCCATCTCGCAACTTCGGCTGACGCCGAAGGGCGCTGCGCGCCTGCCCCTACAGGCACCTGCACTCGGCCTCCTGAAGTCGCGATTGGCGGCGCCTGAACTAATTTGTGCAATTAAAAGCAAAAGCGGGATTGGGATTGGGATTGGGATTGGGATTGGGATTGGGATTGGGATTGGGATTGGGGTTTTGGTCCGGTGATTTCGAAAGTCCAGAACAACCCGCTAATAGAATGGTCCGAACAATCCGAAACCTCGCAACCTCGACCTTCGCAGGTGGGTTTGCCATCGCGCTTGTGTCATCATGCTCCGACCGCCGGTATCCAAAGCCTTCTTTATGAACAAGTCCTACGCATTGTTGCTTGCTCTCGCCCTGCTCCAGGGCTGCCAAAGCCTGGCCCCGCAGAAGAACGAGGCCTCGTCGCCCGTTGCCGCGGCAGGCAAAAGCGCACCGGAAAAGCCTGTGGTGTACGGCTCGTTCAAAGAGGAAACGCTCTACAGCCTGCTGGTGGCGGAACTGGCCGGGCAACGTAACCGCTTTGACATTGCCCTGGCCAACTATGTCGACCAGGCTGAGAAGACCCAGGACCCAGCCGTCTCCGAACGCGCCTACCGCATCGCCGAATACCTCGGTGCCGACGAGCCCGCGCTGGACACCGCGATGATCTGGGCACGCAACGATGCGCAGAACCTCGACGCTCAACGGGCCGCGGCCATTCAACTGGCCCGCGCCGGACGCTACGACGAATCCATGGCCTACATGGAAAAGGTCCTCCAGGGCCAGGGCGACACCCACTTCGACTTCCTCGCGCTGTCCGCAGCCGAAACCGACCAGAACACCCGCGACGGCTTGTTGCAAAGCTTCGACCGCCTGTTGGTCAAGTATCCGGACAACGGCCAGTTGGTGTTTGGCAAAGCACTGTTGCTGAACCAGGATGGCAAGACCGAGCAAGCCCTCGAACTACTCGAATCGCACCCGCCGCAAAACGGCGAAGTCGCCCCGGTGTTGCTGCGCGCCCGTCTGCTGCAGACCCTGGACCGTGGTTCGGAGGCTTTGCCACTGCTGCGCGGGGCTATTCGCGACAATCCCGACGACAAGCGCCTGCGCCTGACCTACGCCCGCACTCTGGTCGAGCAGGACCGCATGGCAGATGCCAAGGCCGAATTCGAGAGCCTGCTCCAGCAGTACCCCGAAGATGACGAGCTGCGCTATTCGCTCGCTCTGGTCTGCCTGGAAACCAAGAACTGGGAAGAGGCCGAGGGGTATCTGCAGGAGCTGGTGGAGCGCGACAGCAATGTCGACGCCGCACACCTGAACCTGGGCCGCCTGCACGAAGAGCGCGGCGATCCCGAGGCCGCCCTGCGTGAATACGCCCTGGTAGGCCCTGGCCCCGATTACCTGCCGGCGCAATTGCGCCAGGCCGACATCCTCATCGCTAACGGCCGCTCCAGCGAGGCGTCGCGCCTGCTCGGCGAAGCCCGAGAGGCCCAGCCGGACTACGCCATCCAGCTGTACCTGATCGAGGCGGAAAGCTACGGCAACAACGCCAAGGAAGCCCAGGCTGAACAAGTCCTGGCCCAGGCGATCAAGCGCTACCCGGATGACCTCAACCTGCTTTATACCCGCGCCATGCTGGCGGAGAAGCGCGATGACCTGGGGCAAATGGAAAAAGACCTGCGCGCCATCATCCAGCGCGAACCGGAAAACGCCATGGCCCTGAACGCGCTCGGCTACACCCTTGCCGACCGCACCACGCGCTACGCCGAAGCCAAGGCGCTGATCGAAAAAGCCCACCAGCTCACCCCGGACGACCCCGCTGTGCTCGACAGCCTGGGCTGGGTCAACTACCGCATGGGCAACCTCGACGAAGCTGAACGCCTGCTGCGCCAGGCCCTGGCGCGCTTCCCCGACCACGAAGTAGCAGCCCACCTGGGTGAAGTGCTCTGGGCCAACGGCAAACGCCGCGAAGCCCGCCAGGTCTGGGCCAAGGCCTTCGAGGGCCAACCCGACAGCCAAATCCTGCGCAAGACTCTCCTGCGCCTGACCGGATCAGAGACCCTGTAAACCATGTTCCTGCGTCATTGCATCACCTTTACCCTGATCGCCCTGCTGGCCGGCTGCGCCGGATTCGGTAGCCGTGAATCCCTGCAAGGCCACGGCGATCCACAGTTGTGGCGCGCCCATAAAGAGCAACTGAGCAACCTCGACGGCTGGCAGATCAACGGCAAGGTCGGCATTCGCGCCCCCCGTGATTCGGGCAGTGGTACCTTGTTCTGGCTGCAACGCCAGGACTACTACGACATCCGCCTGGCCGGCCCCCTGGGTCGCGGGGCGGCACGCCTGACCGGACGCCCCGGCGGCGTAGTCCTGGAGGTGGCCAACCAGGGCCGCTACGAAGCCCCAAGCCCCGAGGCACTGCTCGAAGAACAGCTGGGCTGGCAACTGCCGGTCTCGCATTTGGTCTGGTGGGTCCGTGGCCTGCCTGCCCCCGACAGCAAGAGCCAACTGACCCTGGATGGCGACAGCCGCCTGGCCAGCCTGACCCAGGACGGCTGGCAGGTGCAGTACCTGAGCTACACCCAACAGAACGGCTACTGGCTACCTGAACGCCTGAAGCTGCACGGCCAGGACCTGGACGTCACCCTGGTGGTCAAGGACTGGCAGCCACGCCAGCTGGGGCATTGATCGATGGCCACGCTCACCCTTCCCGCCCCGGCCAAGCTCAACCTGTGGCTGCATATCATCGGTCGCCGCCCAGACGGTTACCACGAGCTGGAAACCGTGTTCCAGTTTCTCGACCATGCCGATCAGCTGCACTACAGCCTGCGTGACGATGGCCAGATCCACTTGCGCACCGAAATCGCCGGCGTGCCCCACGACAGCAATCTGATCGTGAAAGCTGCACGCCAGCTGCAACAACAATCAGGCTGCGCGCTCGGCGTCGACATCTGGCTGGACAAGATCCTGCCCATGGGCGGCGGCATCGGTGGCGGCAGCTCCAACGCCGCGACCACGCTGCTGGCCCTCAATCATCTGTGGCAACTGGGCTGGGACGAAGACCGCCTGGCCGGCCTGGGCCTGGGGCTTGGCGCCGATGTACCGGTGTTCGTCCGCGGCCACGCCGCCTTCGCCCAAGGTGTGGGTGAGCAACTGACCCCGGTGGACCCCGAAGAGCCCTGGTACGTCGTACTGGTGCCGCAAGTGTCTGTCAGCACAGCGGAAATTTTTTCGCATCCAGAGTTGACACGTGATTCCCTCCCCCTTAAGATGCGCCCCGTTCCCGAGGGAAACAGTCGAAATGACTGCCAACCGGTGGTAGAGCAAGGTTATCCAGAAGTTCGCAATGCGTTGAATCTGCTGGGTAAATACACTGAAGCTCGTCTAACCGGCACTGGAAGTTGTGTGTTTGGGGCCTTCCCAAGCAAAGCCGAAGCTGATAAAGTTCTGGCCCTTCTTTCAGAGACCCAAACAGGGTTTGTGGCAAAGGGAAGCAACATTTCGATGTTGCATCGCAAGCTGCAGAGCCTGCTCTAGAAGTCGAGTATTCGGTACTCGCAGCAACAGATACAGGGGCGTCGCCAAGCGGTAAGGCAGCAGGTTTTGATCCTGCCATGCGTTGGTTCGAATCCAGCCGCCCCTGCCATTTTCCTTATACTCATCCAGGTTACCCTCAGCCTTCAGGTACTGCGCGTGTCCAAGATGATGGTCTTCACGGGGAATGCCAACCCCGATCTGGCTCGGCGTGTCGTACGTCAGCTGCATATTCCACTGGGTGATGTTTCTGTCGGTAAATTCTCCGACGGCGAAATCAGTGCTGAGATCAATGAAAATGTTCGTGGTAAGGACGTTTTCATCATTCAGCCAACCTGTGCCCCTACCAACGACAATCTGATGGAACTGGTAGTGATGGCCGACGCCTTCCGCCGCTCCTCAGCGTCACGAATCACTGCCGTGATTCCTTACTTCGGATACGCCCGCCAGGACCGCCGTCCGCGTTCGGCACGTGTAGCCATCAGCGCCAAAGTCGTCGCTGACATGCTCACTGTCGTGGGTATCGACCGTGTACTCACTGTCGACCTGCACGCTGACCAGATCCAGGGCTTCTTCGATATTCCCGTCGACAACATCTACGGCTCGCCCGTACTGGTCGACGACATCGAAGACCAGCGTTTCGAGAACCTGATGATCGTCTCCCCGGACATCGGTGGTGTCGTGCGCGCACGTGCCGTCGCCAAGTCCCTGGGTGTCGACCTGGGTATCATCGACAAGCGCCGTGAAAAGGCCAATCACTCCGAAGTGATGCACATCATCGGCGACGTCGAAGGGCGCACCTGCATCCTGGTAGACGACATGGTCGATACCGCCGGTACCCTGTGCAACGCGGCCAAGGCCCTGAAAGACCACGGCGCGGCCAAGGTCTACGCCTACTGCACGCACCCGGTACTGTCGGGCCGTGCGATCGAGAACATCGAGAAGTCGGTGCTGGACGAGCTGGTGGTGACCAACACCATCCCGCTGTCCGCCGCTGCTCAAGCCTGTGACCGTATCCGCCAGCTGGATATCGCACCGGTTGTCGCTGAAGCGGTTCGCCGCATCAGCAACGAAGAATCGATCAGCGCGATGTTCCGCTAAGCGGAACGCTCGCTGACGAAAAGCGCCCCGCCCCGGCATCTTGTCGGGGCGGGGCTTTTTTGCCAATCCCGATGGCGCTGGTCGCAAACGCCATACGGGAGGCTATTTTGGAGATACAAAATGACCGATTTCATCCTGAACGCCCAAGCGCGTACTGACCTGGGGAAAGGTGCGAGCCGCCGCCTGCGTCATTCCGCCAACATCCCAGCCGTTGTCTACGGTGGTGGCAAAGAAGCCCAATCCCTGACCATCCTGGCCAAGGAAATCACCAAGCTGTTCGATAACGAAGCTGCCTTCAGCCACGTTCTGGAACTGAACGTCGACGGCACCAAGCAGAACGTCGTCGTCAAGGCCCTGCAGCGTCACCCAGCCAAAGGCTTCATCATGCACGCCGACTTCGTTCGCGTCGTTGCTGGCCAGAAGCTGACCGCCAAGGTACCGGTTCACTTCATCAACGAAGAAGCCCCGGTCAAGAAAGGCGGCGAGATCTCCCACGTAGAAGCCGAGATCGAAGTTTCCTGCGAAGCCAAAGACCTGCCTGAGTTCATCGAAGTCGACCTGGCCAAGGCTGAAATCGGCACCATCATCCACCTGTCGGACCTGAAAGCTCCGAAAGGCGTAGAGTTCGTCGCTCTGGCCCACGGTGATGACAAAGCTGTTGCCAACGTCCACGCCCCGCGCGTAGCCGCTGACGCTGCTGAAGGCGCTGCCGAGTAATCCACTCGCACGCCGGCGTTGATCGGGTTACAGTGCCGCGCGCACCGTAACCCACCAACTCCAAGGAAGAGCCCCTGACGTGACCGCCATCCAGTTGATCGTCGGCCTGGGTAACCCCGGCCCCGAATACGAACAGACCCGGCATAACGCAGGGGCTCTTTTCGTTGAACGCCTCGCCAGCGCCCAGCGTGTATCGCTGACCGCTGACCGCAAGTATTTCGGCCTGACGGCTAAGTTCAGCCATCAGGGCCAAGACGTTCGTCTGCTCATTCCCACCACCTACATGAACCGCAGCGGCCAGTCCGTCGCGGCACTGGCCAATTTCTTCCGGATTCCACCGGCGGCCATCCTGGTGGCGCATGACGAACTCGACCTGCCCCCGGGCGTCGCCAAGCTCAAGAAAGGCGGCGGCCATGGTGGGCACAACGGCCTGCGCGACATCATCGCGCAGCTCGGCAACCAGAACGACTTCCATCGCCTGCGGCTCGGCATCGGCCACCCAGGTGACGCCAAACTGGTCTCCAACTTCGTCCTGGGCCGCGCACCGCGCGCCGAGCAGGAGAAGCTCGACGCCAGCATCGATTTTGCCCTCGGCGTGATGCCGGACGTGCTCGCAGGCGATTTCGCCAAGGCGATGCGCGAACTGCACAGCCAGAAGGCCTGATTTCCTAGAGAGGGGAATTCCCATGGGTTTCAATTGCGGCATCGTCGGCCTGCCCAACGTCGGCAAGTCCACCCTGTTCAACGCCCTGACCAAGTCCGGTATCGCGGCGGAGAACTTCCCCTTCTGCACCATCGAGCCGAACAGCGGCATCGTGCCGATGCCCGATGCACGCCTCGACGCTCTGGCCGAGATCGTCAAGCCTGAGCGTGTGATTCCGACCACCATGGAATTCGTCGACATTGCCGGCCTGGTCGCCGGTGCCTCGAAGGGCGAAGGCCTGGGCAACAAGTTCCTCGCCAACATCCGCGAGACCGACGCCATCGCCCATGTGGTGCGCTGCTTCGAAGACGAGAACGTGATCCACGTCTCCAACAGCGTCGACCCCAAGCGTGACATCGAGATCATCGACCTAGAACTGATCTTCGCCGACCTGGACAGCTGCGAGAAGCAACTGCAGAAGGTCGCGCGCAACGCCAAGGGCGGTGACAAGGAAGCCCTGGCCCAGAAAGCCCTGCTGGAAAAGCTCATTGCCCACTTCACCGATGGCAAGCCTGCGCGCAGCCTGATGAAGAACATGAGCGTCGAGGAGAAGGCCGTGATCCGCGGCTTCCACCTGCTGACCAGCAAGCCGGTGATGTACATCGCCAACGTGGCCGAGGACGGCTTCGAGAACAACCCGCACCTGGACGTGGTCAAGGCCATCGCCGAGGAAGAAGGCGCGGTCGTGGTGCCAGTGTGCAACAAGATCGAAGCGGAGATCGCCGAGCTGGAAGAAGGCGAGGAGAAGGACATGTTCCTCGAGGCCCTGGGCCTGGAAGAGCCTGGCCTGAACCGCGTGATCCGCGCCGGCTACGCCCTGCTCAATCTGCAGACCTACTTCACCGCGGGTGTGAAAGAAGTCCGCGCCTGGACCGTGCGTGTCGGTGCCACCGCGCCGCAAGCCGCCGCCGTGATCCACACCGACTTCGAGAAAGGCTTCATCCGCGCCGAAGTCGTGGCCTATGACGACTTCATCCAGTACAAGGGTGAAGGCGGCGCCAAGGAAGCCGGCAAATGGCGTCTGGAAGGCAAGGACTACATCGTCAAGGACGGTGACGTGATGCACTTCCGCTTCAACGTCTAATCGGGAGTCGAGATCGCACGAGCTCCTGATGGACATCAAAACCCCTTGAATACAGCCGATTCAAGGGGTTTTTTATTGCCCACGAGTGTCCGGTTCAGCCCCCCCCTTCGCTTGCCAACGCGTTCATAGGGCGCTCACCCGCAACTGCGTCAGGCTGTTGGCTAGGTGCTATTCGAAATTGGTTTTCCCACTTGGAGATCACCAAGGGCGCCAAGGCGTTGCCCAGCACATTCAACGCGGTGATCGGCATGTCCATGAGCCTGTAGACACCGGCGATGAAAGCGATGCCCTCCACGGGAAGCCCGGCACTGGTCAGCGTGGCGGTGAGGATGACGAACATCGCCCCTGGCACACCCGCCGCGCCTTTGGACGTCAAAACCATGATGAGCACCAGCACCGCCTGGTCAGCGAGGCTCAATGGGATTTCATACAGTTGGGCGATGAAAAGCGTACCAATGCCCACGAAGAGCGATGCGCCATCCAGATTGAACGAGTACCCAGTAGGAATCACCAAGGAAGCAATGGACCTCGGCGCGCCGTAAGCCTCCACCTTCTCGATGAGCTGTGGCATCACGGTAGCCGAAGTGGCGGTACTGAATGCCAAAATCAGTTCATCCTTGATGAACGTGATCAGGTCGAAGATGTTAATGCCAACCGCTTTGGCTATTCCGCCAAGTACGACCAGTCCGAACAGCAGGACAGCGGCGTAAGTGACAAGAATCAATTTACCCAACGGCAACAGCGCAGAAAGTCCGAAGTTAGACACCGTCACGCCAATGAGACCGAAAATGCCGATCGGAGAATAGTGCATGACGATGTGCGTGACTTTGAACATCGCTCCGGAAAAGGCGTTGAACACAGCGATCAGCGGTCGCTTCTTATCCGCATCAAGCGCATTCACACCAAAACCGAACAGGATCGAAAAGAACAAGATGGGTAGCAAGTTACCCTGCGCCATTGCATTCACGATGTTATCCGGAATGACACCAAGAATCACACTTCCGACATCGCCACCCTCCGAAGAAGAGGGCAACGTCAGTGACTGGGCAGCCGAAAGGGTGCTCAAGTTTGCGCCGGTACCTGGCTGGGCCACATTACCTATGATCAAACCACAAACAATGGCGATACCCGTGACGACGAAGAAGTAGAACATGGTTTTGGCCCCCACCCGCCCGATTGCCTTGCTGTCGCCATTACCGGCAACGGCACTGACCATGCAGGCAAAGACCAGTGGCGCCACGATCATTTTCATCATCTTGATGAAAATATCACCGGCTGGCTGCAGGACCTGACTACTCACCCATACTTTGTAATCTGGATAAATATTTAACAGGGCACCCACTATAATGCCCAGCACCAGACCCACGATGATTCTTGTGACCAGACTCGCCTTCGCCATACGTCCTCCCATTATTATAATTTGGACTGTCAACTGGCTGGTAAACGCCGCGCACACTCAAGCATCCGGTATTCGCACTCATGCGTTGGTGCTCATGATAAACAGCGTGATCGACAAAGCGTGCTGCTTGGATAAAAGCACGCCTTCAAACAGCAAAGACTTCTTTGAAGTCCTTGAAACCTTTTATCTCGATTGGGTTGCCACTTGGATCGAGGAAGAACATTGTCCGCTGCTCACCCGGCTGACCCGGGAAGCGCACAACGGGGGGAATATCGAACTTCACCCCATGGGCTTGCAGGCGCTCTGCCATCGCCATCCAATCATCCAACTGAAGCACCAGGCCGATGTGCGGCATCAGCACCATGTGCTCGCCGACCTTGCCGGTGCGCGTGGTCGGAAATGGCGTGCCTTCGTGAAGGGAAATTTGATGACCGAATAAGTCGTAATCGATGTACGTCTCGCTGGAACGGCCTTCTTTACAGCCCAGCACCTCGCCGTAAAACTTACGAGACTCTTCAAGGTTTGTTACATGATAGGAGGCATGGAAAAATGCGGTCACGGAAACGCCCTCTTGTTTGGGTGGGAATTTCGTGCAGCCTACCCTATCCTTTCGCTTGTTCTGGAGCGTGATTTTCCATCTCTGACCGAAAGGAATTGTTTTGGATATTCGATTTCTCGAAAGTCTGGTCGCGGTTATTGAAACAGGTTCCATCGCGGCAGCCGCCCGCCGAGAAAATCTTACTGCACCTGCCATCAGCCAGCGTATTCAAGCGCTTGAGAAATCGCTCTGCTGTGAACTATTGAACCGTGGATCCCACTCAGTTGATCCCTCTGAACAATGCCTGGCACTGTTGCCGAAAATGCGCAACTTAATTCAGTGCGCCACGGAACTCAGGGATGGATTCGACAGCAATGGGCTTACAGGTGATTTCAAGTTAGGCGCTATTTCAACTGCGTTGACAGGCCTGCTTCCAGAATTAATGCACCAATTAACGATAACGGCACCGCACCTGAGGCTTAGAATCACACCTGGCGACTCGCGCGCGCTGTATGAGCAGGTGGTAACAGGTGAACTCGATGCCGGGCTTATGGTCTGCCCCCCGTTTTCCGTACCGAAATCCATCAAGATGCAAACGCTGCGGCATGAACCTTTAATGCTGTTGACAAAGGAACCCATTGAGCAGAGCAATATAAATACGACCATTCTCACCCACCCGTTGATTCGATACGATTCAAATGCCTGGGGCGGGCAGATAGCCCTGCAATACTTGCATGACAACGATCTAAGCCCTGATCTACTGTGCAACCTCGATGCGCTTGACGCCATTTACATCATGGTAGAGAAAGGGATGGGTGTATCGCTCGTTCCCGCATGGGCAGGTTTGAAAAGTGGGGAGGTATTCGCCACGCCCGTCTCAGACTCCGATGACTACATACGCCAACTCGTTTTACTGTATAAATCCATCCCGCGAAGGCCCAAAGCGCTGGATGCCATAAAAGAAATACTCAAGCGCACGGCTTTATGATCCGCTCTCTACGAAGCGGACACCGAGCCTTGCAGCTCCCTGACCTCCCACCTCGTGACCTCCCCGTTTCAAGGGGTTTGTCGCATCTGGCCTTCAGCCTCTTGCTCGAACGCCTCCACCAAAAAGTCGATCAGCTTGCGCACCGCAGGCATCACCCCGCGTCGTGACGGGAACAGCGCAACGATCTCGCCCTTGCGTGGGGTCCAGTCTTCCAAGGCAGGCACCAGGCGCCCGGCCGCCAGGTCGGCGCGCACCAGTTCCTCGGGGAGCAACACCACACCGGCACCTGCCAACGCACCCTGGCGCAGCACCGCGACATCGTCCGACACCAGGCGGGGCCGGTAGCGAATCGACGCCACGGCGCCGTCCGGCCCGTCCAGGTCCCAGGTGTACTCCTGTACATTGGCGCCCCAGCCCAGGCTCGGCAGTTCGAACAGGTCCGAGGGGCGCAGCGGTTGCTCATGTCCGATCAGCAGCCTGGGGGCGACTACCAGGCATTGGCGACTATCGGCCAACTTGCGCATCACCAGCTCGCTGCTCTCCAGTGGCCGATGGCGCACGCTCAGGACCAGGTCGAAGCCCTCGCCAATGACATCGACACGCCGGTTGTAGCTTTTGACCAGCAACTCCACCACTGGGCATTCGGCCATGAAGCGCGCCAGCATCGGCGCCAGGCGCGAGTCCAGCAGCGAGGTGCTGCAGGCCAGGCGGATAATACCGCTGG
The DNA here is from genome assembly GCF_008124495.1 of Pseudomonas sp. CK-NBRI-02. NCBI lineage: Bacteria > Pseudomonadati > Pseudomonadota > Gammaproteobacteria > Pseudomonadales > Pseudomonadaceae > Pseudomonas > Pseudomonas sp. CK-NBRI-02. The sequence continues at coordinate 204,423 of NZ_VSJH01000001.1, forward strand.
GCACCGCACGGCTGCGCTCGATCGCGTCTTCGGCGGCATACGCCCGGTCCATCATCGATACACAGTGATGGTAGTACTCCAGGCCCACCTCGGTGACGGCGAACTGGCGGGTGGAGCGCTGGATAAGACGCACGCCCAGGCGCTCTTCCAGCAGGGCCACACGACGGCTAAGGCGCGACTTGGGCAAGCCGAGGACACGGCCGGCGGGGGCGAAGCCACCGTGCTCCACCACCTTGGTGTACAGGTACAAATCATTCAGATCGAACATGCGACAGACTCACCCAACTCAATCCACGATGGTGACCGTCGCCGTGGTCCCAGCGCGCAGCGGCGGTGCGTCGGCGCTGCGCTCCAGACGCAGGCGCACCGGGATCCGCTGGGCAAGCTTGACCCAGGTATAGCTCGGATTGACGTTGGCCAGCAGGCGGTTGCCCGGCTGGTTCTCGCGATCGGTGATGGCGTAGGCGATGCTTTCCACCGTGCCCTTCAGCACCTCGCCGCTCATCAAGGCGATGCGCGCGTGGCTGCCCACCTTGATCTTCGGCAGCTTGGTTTCTTCGAAATAGCCACTGACGTGGAACGAGCTGCTGTCGACCAGCGCCAACAGCGGCGTGCCGGATTGGGCGAAATCCCCCTGGCGGGTCAACAGGTTGGTTACATAGCCGCTGACCGGCGCGGTGACCCGTGTGCGCTCCAGGTCCAGGCGGGCCTGCTTCAATGTGGCCTCGGCGAGCTGCACGTTGGCCTGGGCCAACCCCAGGTTGGACTGCTCGCGTAGAAGATCGGCCTGGGCCACGGCCACGTCCGTGCCGGACTTCTCCCACTCTTCCGCGGAAATCGCCGACAAAGACTGAAGCCTACGCCGGCGTTGCTCTTCGCTGCGCCGTTGCTTGAGCAGGGCTTCGTTGGCGACGATCGACGCCTTGGACTGCCCCAGTGCGGCGCGAGCGACCTCGACCGCGCGCTCGGCATGCAGTACCGCAAGCTCATAACGGGCGGGGTCGATCTGCAGCAGCAGCTCGCCTTGCTTGACGAACTGGTTGTCATGGATCGGCAGTTCGATGATGCGACCGGCCACCTCGGCCGACAGGGTCACCACGTCCGCCCTCACCCGGGCGTCGCGGGTCCAGGGCGCACGGGTGTAGTAGTCCCAGGCAAACCAGCCCAGCACCAGGGCAAGGGCCAGCACGGCCAAGGTCAGTGCCTTGGAAAATACAGGTTTCAAGGCAGGCATTGTTAGACACTCACTCCCATCGATAACACCAGGGCCGCGCAGATCGCGGCATACAGAGCACCCTGGAACAAGGCGGGATGCCACACCAACGCCAGCACCCCAACTCGACGCAGCAAGGCGTCGGCAAGCAGAAACAACGGCAAGCCCAGCAACAACGCCTGGGCGATCGGCGGCAGGTAGACACCGCCGAACTCGAAATCAATGGGCATAGGCGCCCTCCTCTTCAGGCTGCGTGGTCGGCGCCAGTACCTGGCGGTAGCGCTGGAGCAACTGGCCGGCGATCGCCAAGGCGACCCGCAGGATGAACAACTGACGCAGCGCCTCCCGGCCCGCCTCGAAATGCGCCTGATGCAAGGCGTCCAGGGTTTCGCCAAGCGCTTCGAGCTCGTGCAGCAGTGCGTCCAGGTCCACCTGACGACGCGCACCGATGAAGTCCGCCATCTCTTGCAACCCTAGGCGCAATCGCGCCTTTACGCCTTCCGGCAAGGTCTCGCTGGTGACGCACTGGGCCTGTGCCTTGGCCAGGACGATAGCCAATGCCGGGCACACCAGATTGCACTCGAACAGCTCCCGCGAACGCGCATCGCTGGTGGCCGGCAGCAGGCCGATCATGGCCGAGAGCCGATCGAGCATGCGGCTCTCGAAATCGAACTGGCGCACCAGGCTGGAGGGGGCAGTCACGTGTTGGTACACATCTTCCCGGCTCAGGCGAAACAGGCGGGCCATGCGCCTTTGCGGGTTGAACGGGAAGACCAGGGCAAACACCACCATCGCCAGCAGCCCCCCGGCCAGGTAGGCCCCGGCGAACTCGAACCATTGGATGGCGCTGTTATGGTAAGCCCCGACGTTCTGCGGGCCGATCATCAGCAGGCCCACCAGGCCGATGCCCATGCCGATCCCGGCGGTCATGGGGTTGGCCAGACCGACGGCGGCCAGATAGAGCAAGGGTGTCAGGCACAGGGCGAGCATTTCGAAATCGGTGAAGATCGGCAGCAGGCCGAACTGATAGACCGCTGAGAGTACCAGCGCCACCAGCAATCCGCGGTTGTAGTTCTGGCTGGCCAGCAGCGGTCGAGGCAAAGTGGCCATCAGCGAGCACATGACGCCGATCAGGATCACTCCAGAGCGGGCGCCGTCCCAAGCGGTCTCGATCCACAGCCACCCTGCCAGGAACAACGCCAGAAAGGCCCGCGCGGCGTTCATGCCGGCCAGGCGAAAATCCAAGTGCAGGGCACTGACCCGCCCTTGGGCATGGGGGCAGCTGGCAGCCCTGCCCTGCTGGATCGCCTCGTTCAGCTCGATCAGCTCGTTCAGTTGTTGCAACAGACGCGCCTGCTCCCAACGCAGGGCCCAGGCCAGTGAACGCAGACGCGGTGGCAATGGTTCGCTGAGAAACTCCGCACGATCGGCGGCCTGCTCGAAGCGCTGGTTCAGGTGGTGTATGGCCTGGCGACGCTGCGCCGATAAGGCCACACCCTCATTGGCCAGGGCATCTAGGCTGTCCAGCTCATCGTTGCGCAACAGTTGGATGTCGGCCGGCAGCGGCCCTTGCCAGTGCTGCTTGATCAGCTCACGTTGCTGTCGCAACACCAGTAGGCGCGACACCAGCAGCACCAGCTGGTTGGCCAGCAGTTGCACCAGGCCATCGGCGTTGCGCAGGTGCGGGGCATCGAAATAAAGATGTCGGCGCAGGCCTTCCAGCGCGCTGACCTGGGCGATCAGCTGGGCTTGGCGCTGGTTGAAAGCGGCTTCGTCTTCCTCGGTCCTGATGACCTCGGCGGCATGCCGAGCGATCAGCTTGACCAGGCTGTCGACCTGGGCGAAGTAACCTTGGGCGACCGCCTGCGGACGCGCTGTCAGCAGGCTGACCACGGCTACACAGGCCACTGCCAGCAGGGTTTCGGTCAGGCGCGTGATGGCCAGCAGCAGGATGCCGTCCGGTTCGGGCACCGCCAGCATCGCCACCACCACGGCAGTGAAACCACTGAGGACGAAGGCATGGGAGTCGGTATAGCGCAGCAGCGTGCCCCCTGCCGTGCAGAACGCCAGCCACAAGGCCAGGCAAACGATGAAGGGCATCGGTGCCTGGGGGAACAGCGCCATGAGCACCACCGCCACCGCCGCGCCCGCCGCCGTGCCGATCACCTGCGCGAAGCTGCGCTTGAGGGTCATGCCGGCCAAGGGCAGGCTGATGATGATCACGGTCATCAGCGCCCACTTGGGCTGTTCCAGATCGAAGATGAACGCCAGATACAGACACAGCAGGCCTGCGACGATGGTGCGTAAGGTGAAGAGCAACACCCCACGCCCGGGATTGAGGGCCAGTTTGAAATAGCCGATCAGTGGACCCATCCGGTACCTCTGGATACGGACGGGAACCCTGCCCCAGGCGCATGAGCCCCTAAGGCAAAGCTCCCACGCCGGATTACTTCGTCAGCGTGCTGAAGCTGGTCATCAAGTTACGGTAGTCCGGGATGTGGTTGGAGAACAGTGTGCCCAGGCCTTCGATGTCGTTGCGCCAGTCGCGGTGCAGCTCACAGGCCACGCCGAACCAGGTCATCAACTGCGCACCGGCCGCCTCCATGCGGCGCCAGGCCGAATCACGGGTCAGTTCGTTGAAGGTCCCGGAGGCATCGGTGACCACGAACACATCGAAGCCCTCTTCCAGGGCCGACAGCGCCGGGAAGGCCACGCACACCTCGGTCACCACACCGGCGATGATCAGTTGCTTCTTGCCGGTGGCCTTCACCGCCTTGACGAAGTCTTCGTTGTCCCAGGCGTTGATGTTGCCGGGGCGGGCGATATAGGGCGCATCTGGGAACTGCGCCTTGAGCTCAGGCACCAGCGGGCCATTGGGGCCGTTTTCGAAGCTTGTGGTGAGGATGGTCGGCAGCTTGAAGTACTTGGCCAGGTCCGAGAGGGCCAGCACGTTGTTCTTGAAGCGGTCCGGTTCGATATCACGCACCAGGGAGAGCAGACCCGTCTGGTGATCGACCAGCAAGACAGCGGCGTCGTTCTTGTCCAGACGCTTGTATTGGAAAGCCATGGTAATGCTCCTTTCTTCGGTGGGATTTTTAGACGTACGCAATCCAGTTGCCGCCTGCCCGCAATTCATGTGCGGGACTATCAGCGTAGGCAACACCGGCCATGCCAAGCGACCGTCAGTCGGCTCGATTCGGCGGTCGGCGCCCCTTCTGAAAAAACAATAGACACAACGTTAGTCCGACGAGTGGACAGTCGCTAGATACTCAAATCAGACCTCAGCGTTCCATTGGGTGAACACTGTGGCCCTGCCTTGCGAGCTGGCCGTTTCACATCTTTACTCGTTCTAGGTATGCACATGCCCCTTGAAGGAGCGCCAGCACCGCGATGAAAGAACAGCTCGCCCTACTGGCCAGGCAGTGCATTTCGCCGTCGGTCCGCTTCGAAATCAGGGCCACGTCCGCCAAGCTCAAGGACCTGGCCAGCCGCGCCTGCCTGTGGCGCTGGGAGCGCAGCCGCTTCAAGCCCGACCAACAGAGCAGCCACGAGGTGGTTTACTTGGGCCGCAAAGCCCACCGCGACCTGGCCAAGTTACTGATGGGGGCGACCACGCCGGCCAGCGCGACCAGCGATGCCGTGGTACTGGCCAGCGAAGTGCCGGTGCCCGGAGCCCTGCAGGTGCCGCATTTTTTGAGCGCCGTGGTGCCATTGGGGCGCTCTCTGGACAGCATCGTCGCCACCTACAACAGTGAGTTGCGGCGCAGCCTGCGCAAGCACCGGCCGCGCTATCACATGCGCCCGGCAGTCACCGACGAAGAGATCGCCCATGCCGACACGACGATGCTGCAACCCTACGCCAAGGCTCGCCATGGGGCGTCCGCTTCGCAGATTGCCACTGCCGAGGTCTTCAGGCTCGCCAAGTCCGCAGGCCGGCTGGACCTGATCCTGCGCGACGATGAAGTGGTGGCCTGCCACCTGGGCTGCGTCATCACCCGTGCCGGTAAGCGCTACTGGAGCACCATTCGCTTCGGCTACCCCGAGTCGGTTTTCGCCGATGCCAAGCAGCTGCGCGAGGTCAACTCGATTACCACCTTCATGGCGTTGGAGTGGGCGCTGGAAAACGGCTTCGACTACTACGACATTGGCTGCTGCCTGGCCCGCCCCGACGATGGGCTGCTGGAATGGAAAAGACGCCGCGGCGGCGACGTCGATACCTTAGGCAACCATGCCCACTTCTTTGTCAGGCTCCCCCGCACCGGCTCGGAATGGTTCCTCTGGAGTACGCCGCTGTTCGCGGTGGAGGATGGCCGGCTGACCTTGCACCTGGGTGTGCCCGAGGGGCCGAGCGATGAAGAGATCGCCAGCCGCTACCGAGAAATGGGCTTTGGCGGGTTGTCCAAGGTGTACTTGCATTGCTCCCGGGTACCAAGCCCGTCCTTGATCGAGACCTTGCGCAGCCGCTACGCGCACCTGAACCCGATGCCGATAATCCAGACACGTCTGACGCGCTAGTACGCCTGCTTGCCGGTGAACGCCGAAAGCGTGCGCACGAGAATGATGAAATCCAGCCACACCGACCAGTTGTTGATGTATTCGATGTCCGAGTCGACCCGCTGGATCATCTGTCCCAGATCCTTGGTCTCTCCCCGGTAACCGCGCACCTGCGCCAACCCTGTCATGCCGGGCTTGATGTTGTTGCGCGCGAAATAGTCGGCGATGTCCCTGGAATACTGAGTGTCGTGCTGGATGGCGTGCGGACGTGGCCCCACCAGGGACATCTCGCCCATCAATACATTGAACAGCTGCGGTAACTCGTCGAGGCTGGTGCGGCGAATGAACGCCCCGACCCGGGTCATGCGCGGGTCGTTCTTCTGCGCCTGTTGGAGCACCCCGGTTTCGGGCTGGTGCACGAACATGCTTCTGAATTTCCAGATGCGGAAGGTCTCGCCGCTCCAGCCCATGCGCTCCTGGCGGAAGAACACTGGCCCCGGGCTGTCGAGCTTGATGGCCACAGCGATGATGAGCAGGACCGGTGCGGCACACAGCACAATCAATGCGGCCAGCAGTTTGTCTTCGAGGTTCTTGAGGAACAGGCTGGTGCCGGTGAGTGGCGTTTCGGAAAGCGTGAGCACAGGGATACCGGCAATTTCGCGCACGCTATGGTTGATCAGCCGCAGCGAGAAGATGTCGGGAATCCAGTTGACCGAAACGCACTTGTCCAGCAGCCGCAGGTACACATCGCGGATCAGTTGCGAGCCTTCCAGCGGCGTGACCAGGTAGACGGTCTTGATGCCATGACGTACCACGATGTCATCCAGCTGGGAAATATCGCCCAGGATCACCGGGCCACCCTCTCCCTCCTGCGCCCCTACTTGCAGCTCCGTCTCACCGATGTGCACGCAGCCGACGATCTTCTCGCCCAGCCAGGGGTTGTTGCTGATCTTCTTGTGCAGGAAGGTCGCCAGTTCACCGGAGCCGATGATCAAGGCGTTCTCCTGGCTGTAAGGCAGCGTCAGGAATTTCACCTGGATTTCACGTACCAGAAAATGCAGCAGCAACTGGATGAAATAGCCGATGACGAACAGCTCGCCCACCAGCAGGCGCGAATACTGCTCGCTCTGTTTGGTGAGAAAAGCCATGGCCACGAGAAAGCAGAACGTCACCGTCCAGGCCTTGAACAGCTTGAACGCCTTGATCGACAGGCCCACGTTGCTGCGGTAGATGGCGTAGTGGTCGTAGACCACCGCCAGGGCGCCGATCAGCAACAGCAGCATGATGACGTAGTCGGGGGTGATGTAACCGACGTGCAGGTAGATCAGGTACCAGGCGACTCCGGTCACCGCGATGCCATCGAGCCCGGCCTGGATGGCGTTGCTGATGCTGCGTCTGCGCTGGAGTAGGGAACGGTTACTTCTGGGTTCGAAAACCATTGCTCGTCCTCACTGATGCCGAGAAACCACACGCTTTCCTACCAAGCCAAGAACAACCGCATTCATCCTGAAAAGACAAAGACCCGACGCGCACTCAGCGAGTGCCGCCTGGTCAATGACGTAGGAGATCGTCCCCGTGACTATCGATCACCTGAATCACACGCTAATGCGCGGACTGCTCCCCAGGGCGATAGTGCGACCCGTTTGCCGAGGGTCCTCGGCACATGGGTGCGTTTGATATCACTGTAGCAGTACTTTGGAACCGCGCCGGGGATTTACCCTTTTGGGCCGTTGCAGAGGCGCGTCGCCCCCTTCGCAGGTTTACCCGCGAAGCAGACACCACTCCCTGTCAGTGACCACGCGCTCGCGCATAGCTCAACGTGCGCCAGAGAAACAATGGATTGCCGAGCACATACCGGCTGAACAGCCGCCTGGGCTCACGCAGCAGTCGGAACAACCACTCGCAGCCCAGGCGTCGCATCCACCGAGGCGCACGCGTCACCTTGTCGCCGAGAAAATCCAGGATCGCCCCGCCGCACACCACCACGCAGGGCACGCCGCTTTGCGCCAGCCGGGCAGCGACCGCCTCCTGCTTGGGCATGCCCATGCCCAGCACGATCAGCTCCGGCCGCTGCCGGTGCGCCAGGGCCAGGTAGGTATCGATCTGATCGAAACCATGGTGAACAGACGTCACCTGAACCCCGAAGCGGGCTTCGCTGCTGCGCGCTGCGTTTTCCAGATAAGGCGCTTCGGTGCCCCAGAACGCCACACGCCGCCCGCTGAAGGCCATCAGCAACTTGGGAATGAAGTCGGTGCCGTTCATGTTCAAGCCAGGCGCCAACCCCAGCCGGCGCAACAGGATCGCCATGCCCGAACCGTCGCGCAACAGCACGTCCGCCGAAGCCAGCGCCTGGAGATAAGCGCGGTCGCGGGTCACCAAGTTCATGGCATGGGCGTTGACGAAACCCAGCACCCGCCGCGCCCCAGGTGTGGATAACTGGGCCAGCAAGCGCTGCTCATCCTCTGCGTCTTCGACCACCCGCAGCTTGTCGACGATGGTGCTCCAGTGGCCTTGCCAGATCGACATAGGCATCAGTTGCCATCCCGTTTGGAGCGCACCCAGTCCACCTGGCGTTTGACCAGGAACCCCAGGTAGATAGGGATTTTCTTCGCCGCGTAGAGCGGCGCGTAGAGCAGCACTGAAAATGCGATCAGCCCTCGGCAGAACCGGTACCAGGCCAGCAGGACGGCGATGCCCAGCAATACCACTGCGCAGCTCGCCAGCCACGGCGCGGTGCTGACATCCAGCAGCAACCAAGCCAACCACGAAAGGCAGAAAACCCCGGCCAAGGCCAACACCAGCAAGGCCAGCGGTGGCACCATCAGGTCCAGCGCCAGGGCCAACAACGCACCATTGCGACGGGCGAGGCTTTCGATCAACAACCGTGGCGCATCCTTGAGCAAGACGCCCAGGTGCCCGTGCTCCCAACGTCGGCGTTGCGCCCCCAGCCCTTCGTTGCTGACGGGAAACCAGCTGGTGACTCTGGCATCGGGACAGAACAACGGCGCCTTGCCGATGCGGCACAGGTCCAGGCCCATCTTCAGGTCCTCGACCAAATGGCCACTGGCAAGCTCCAGCGAGGCCAGGTCACGCCAGGTGAACGCCATGCCAGCGCCCATCAACTGACAAGGCAGGCCCAGCCGCGCCCAGCCGCGTGGACGCACCAGGTTCTTCACGCGCCAGGCGAACTCGGCCACGCGGGTCTTGAGTCCTGCGCCCTCAGGCGCCTGCATCAGGTACAACGCCTGAACCGGACGCCCGCTGTCGATGCAGCAGGTAGCAAGGCGCGTGAGCGCGCCCTCGCCCAGCTGGCAATCGGCATCGACCACGACGATCACCGGCGGTGGGTCGAAACCCAGGTAGCGCACTCCAAAGTCCAGCGCATAACCCTTGCCCCGCGCCTGTGCATCGAAGCGCTCGACCACCTCGGCACCTGCTGCCCGCGCAAGCGCTGCGGTGTCATCGGTGCAGTTGTCCGCCACCACCAGCAGTCGATCACCCTCGCACAGCTGCGCACGGATGCTGTCCAGCGTGGCGATGATGATCGAGGCCTCATCATGGGCCGGCACCAGCACCGCCAAACGCGGACGCGGCACGCGAGCCGCAGGCGGCAGCCGTGCAGGCAGGCAGGCCATCAGCACCTCGATGAACAACACCAGCGTCGGCAACAGCACGAGCAACGCCAGCGCGCCCAGTATCGCCGCCGCGAGCCCTGTCATGCCGGAGCCCTGAACAGTACGGCCAGCTTACCGGCCTCGGTGTCGATGTCATGGCGCTCAAGCACCCGCGCATACGCCGCCTCCCCCATACGCTGAAGCACCTCCACCGGTTGCGCCAGGCAGTCGGCCATGGCCTGCGCCAGTTCCTCCACGGCCCCGGCGCTGAACAACCAGCCGTTCTCACCCTGGCGGACCAGCTCGGGGATGCCCGCCACATAGGTCGTTAAGACAGGTCGGCGCAGGGCCATGGCCTCCATGATCACCACCGGCAGACCCTCAGCGAAACTCGGCAGCACCAGGGCGCGCGCCGCCAGGATCTCGGCACGCACCTGCGCGCTGCTGATCCAGCCGGTGATGCGCACCTGGGCCTGCAGGCCGTGCCGGGCGACCAGCGCCTCGATATCCGCCCGCATCTCGCCATCGCCCGCCAGCACCAATTCGCAGGCCACACCGCGCTCGACCAGGCGCCGCGCCGCCTCGAGCAACAGCAGTTGCCCTTTCTGTTCGCACAGCCGCCCCACGCACACCAGCCGTGGTACCGCCGGAGCCGGTACTGCCGGCACGTCGTGGAACATCCGCTCCAGGCCGCAATGCACCACCTTCACCTTGGCCCAATGCCCATGGGCGACCCAACGGAACAACTGGCTGCGCCCGTAGGAGCTGATCGCCGCGACGAACGCGGCGCGCCGGACCTTCTCGCCCAAGTGGAGAAACTGGGGTTTGTCGAACTCTTCCGGCCCGTGCACGGTAAAGCTGTACGCCGGCCCGCCAAGGGCATTGGCCAACATCACCACTTCGGTGGAGTTGGTGCCAAAGTGCGCATGCACATGCTCGCTGCCAAATGCCCGCAATCGCTGCAGCACCCAGCAGGCTTCAGCCAGGTAGACCACGTGGTAAGGCAATGGCCGGTCGGCGCGCCAGCCCAGGCGCAGGGCCAGCCAGAGTGCGGTAAAAAACCGTCGCGGGTCGGCCCGCAGCACCTGTAGCAAGGGCTTGATCAGCCCTCTGAGGCCGCCTTGCAGGACGTACTGGGTCTGATCCCGCTCGGCCATGTCGTCGGCATCCAGCAATTGCGCATCCCAACCCCGCAAGGCCATGCGCTGGATGATGAAGCCCTGACGCTCCAGCGCCAGGATTTCACGGCGTATGAAGCTATGGCTGACCTTCGGGTACTGATTGACGAAATACGTAATGCGCATAGGGACCCGACTGAATGCGTGTTCGATTGATTATGGGTGCACTCCTGACTCAGGGTAGCCTGCCTCCTTCACGCTCACCGATTGTTTACCTAGCAAACGCAACGTGGCGTCCACCTGGGCGAATACATCGTCCAGCAGGTCATGACGGCGGCGGTACATCGCGCGCTTCTTGGGCGCGACGTCGTCCAGGCTGCGCCGGGCCTCGTCGATCGGCATGACGTAGAAGTCCTGGCGCTGCGAAGGCAGCGCACCGTGCTCTTGCCAGATGACATCGTAGTTGGTCGGCAACTCCTGGGCCTTTTGCGCACCGAAGTAGGCATGGCGATGATGCCGGTAGCTATCTCCCACGGCGTAGAGCCGCGTGACGCCCAGGCGCGTGGCCAGGTGGCGGAGCACCTCGATCAACAGGCTGCGCGGGCGCAGCCCTTCGAAATCCTTGGTCAGCGTCCGATAGATCGACAGTGACGTTTCGCTGTCGATGCCTTTGTGAATGCCCTGCACTGCGCCGATGAACACGCACAGCTCGCCGTCCTCCAGGCCCAGGCTGAAGGCCAGCGACGCGACCCGCAGATCATGTTGGAACAGGTTAAGCACCAACTCCCCTTCGCGCATGAACCAGAACGCCCGATCAAGCACCAAAGAGCATGCCGGTGAATAGCGCGACAGGTCATCGAGCAGCAGCCGCTCTTCGCGCCCCAGCAGCAGCAGGCTCGGGCACCGGCTGCTGACCACTTCGTAGTGCGAGGCCAGCGCATCGAAGCGCATCGACGCCGGCCAGTCCTTGCTGATGTACGGCCACTGGACCAGGCCAATGCAATCGATGCCCAGCCGCTCTCGGCCACTGTCGCCCAAGGCAAGCGACAGACGCCGCTGGAACGCATTGAGGCCGGACCATTCCCGCGCCATGTGCCGTACCAGACGGAGCTTGTTGTGCAGCGCCCGCAGCGAGTAACCGGGGTGCAAGGTGAACACGCTTTTGACCAGTGACCGATATGTCATGGACATCTCACTTGTATTCGATCAACACGGATTTGCCGACACCGAACCTTTTCAGCAAGAACTTCACCTGCCCACACATTTCGGGAAACTTGCCCAACACCAGAAACCCCGCCTGCAACCCGTTCTGCTGCAACGACCCGCGCCCCCGGCGCATCAGCCGCAGCACCTGCAGCGGGTAGACGAGCAACAGCAACAGCCCGCCCCAACCGAACAACGTGCAGGCCAGCAGGGTCGCCAAGGGAATCCCCAGCCCCCACACCCAGGCTCGGCGCGACTCACGCAGCCAATGGCGCTCGGGTGCCGCGCCATGCAGGAACGCGCCTTCGGCAAAGGCATAGCCGCCGCGCAGGCTGCGCCGCCACCATTGGCTGAAGCGGGTCATGGCCGCGTCGTGCAGGGTCATTTCGGCGTCCAGACGCCAGACCTTCCAGCCCTGGGCGCGCAGGCGCACGCACAACTCCGGCTCCTCGCCGGCGATCAAGTCAGCGCGGTAGCCATTCACTTGGACGAAGGCATCGGCGCGCATGAGCGCATCGCCGCCACAGGCCTTGGCCTGGCCGACCGGGGTGTCCCACTCCAGGTCGCACAATTGGTTGTAGATCGAACGTGTGGGGTATCGCTCGCGGCGCCGACCACAGACCACGGCGACCTCAGGGTGCTGGTCGAGAAAGGCCTGCGCCGCGGGCAGCCAGCCGGCGACCACTTCGCAATCGCCATCGACGAACTGCACGTAACGCACCGAAGGCATCAAGCGATGCAAACAGGCAAAGCCTTCGTTGCGCGCACGCGCGGCAGTGAAGGGCTGCGTCATGTCCAGGGCCAGCACCTCGATACCCCGCGCCTGTGCCATCTGCACAGACCCGTCGGTGGAGCCTGAGTCGACATACACCACCTGATCCGCCGCACCGGCCAGCGACGCCAGGCAGCGCTCCAGCCGCGAGCCCTCGTTGCGCCCGATCACCACCACACCGATGCCGGTCATCATGGATTCATCCGCCACTGCGTCGGGGCTTGATGACCGCGGGCACACCGACAGCCAGCGAATCGTCGGGCACATCGGTCAACACCACCGCGTTGGCCCCGATGATCACGTTGTTGCCGATGCGGATATTGCCCAGCACCTTGGCCCCGGTGCCGATATCGACGTTGTTGCCGAATACCGGCGCGATGGGCTCCTGCACGTTCTTCAAGCCCACCACCACGCCATTGCGAATGCGGCAGTCATCGCCGAAGCGGGCATAGCCGCTGACCACGATGCCGCCAAAATGATCGATGACGAAGTTGCGCCCCAGCTCCACCTCGCAGGGCAGTTCGATGCCGGTGAGGATCTGCACCAGCTTGAACAGCACCTTGTAGATGAACGACAGCAGCTTGCGCAGCAACGCCGGACGCACCCCGTAGCGCCAGCGCCCGAAACGGTAGACCAGCATCACCCAGAAGCCCTGTGCCGCCCAGTCGCCTCCATGGGCCCGCAGGTCCGCGCGAACGTTCTCGAACATACGGCCCCCTAGCGTGTCGGCTGGCTTGCAAAGCGCGTGTCGAAGAGCAACGCCCAGGTCGCCCGGGCATGCTTCCAGCTGGCTTTCACGGCCCCCCAGCCACGTCGTTTGAGCAATGCCTTGAGCGCCAGCAAGGTGTCCCCGAGGCTCACCAGCAGCATGTGCAGCACAAGCCCTGGCACGCCATGGTGCTTGCGAAAGTACAGCAGCTCGCTTTCGATCTGCATCACCGAGATCTGCCGGCTGGCCGCTTCGAGCTCGGTGACTGACTTGGAGCTTTCGCCGCCGATGTGCACCACCGTGGTGTAGGGGTAATACACGACTTTCCAGCCAGCCTGCTTGACCCGTTTGCAATGGTCCACTTCCTCGTAATAGAGGAAGTAGCGCGGGTCGAACAAACCTACCTGCTCGATGACCTCGCGTCGGACCAGATAGAAACAGCCTGGCAACCAGTCGCATTCACGCACCGAGTCGTGGTCCCAGTTCATCTCGTCGATGGTCTGCAGCCCAGGGAAGAAGCGCTCCAGCCCCGTGCGCGCGGCAAACATGTTCAGCGGCGTCGGAAAGTACCGGCAGCTGGGCTGAAGGTCTCCCTCGCGCCCCACCAGACGCACCCCGAGCACGCCGCACTGCGGATGCGCTTCCATGTATTCGACCGTTCGCACCAGGGTGTCGTGCGCGACGAAGGCGTCGGTATTGAGCAGCAAAGCGTATTTGCCCTGCAGGTGCTCGACCAGCTGGTTGTTGGCGCGGCCGAAACCGACGTTCTTCGGATTGGCCACCAGCAGCGCCTCGGGGCAGACCGCCGCCAGGCGCTCCAGGGAGTCATCGACCGAGGCGTTGTCGACCACCAAGTAGCTCGCCAGATCCGCGCCCTCGCCACGGCGCAGGGCATCGAACATCGGTTGCAGCAGCCCTGCGGTGTTGTAATTGACGATCAGCACATCGACGAGCTTTTCAGTCATGTCTCCTGCCTCCCGGTGCCGTAAAAGTACTCGGCGCGCATGGCAGCCAGTTTCGGCTCCAGCTGTGGATCGAAGACATCTGCCCGATTCTTGATCAGGTCGATCCACGGGTAGGCCTCGCAGCGCGCCTCGACCCGCTTGACCAGGTCTTCGAGCGTGCACAGGACCTTGGCGGGGTTGCCACCAACGACCGTGCCCGGCGGCACGTCCTTGGTCACCACCGCCCCTGCGGCCACGATGGAGTTCGGCCCGATGGTCACCCGCGGCATGACGATCGCCCCATGGGCGACCCAGCTGTTGTCACGGACATCGATGAAACCCACCGAGTCGAGCTTCTTGCCGTAGATGACCTCGATCAGCTCCACCACACCGTCGTGCCCGATCAGCGTGCAATCCGACAGCCCGCAATTGTTGCCCAGGCGCACCAGGGAAGGGTCGGTGATATTGCACCCCGGGTTTATCTGGACGTTGGTCCCGGTGGAGTGAAACCGCCCCCAGCGCGACAGGTACGCGCCCCACTGGATAGCGTTGGGGCGGCACAGGCGCCTGTACAGTCCGGCCCCACGTCCGGTGGACATGGCGTAATGCGCCACGATTTTTCTCAGCCATCCCATCATGCTGTTGCCCTCGCAAACCTATCGATGTCGAACCGAACCCAGGCCGCACGTTCCTCGCACGGTACCTGCCCCATCAGCGCAGCTGCCAGACATCCACAGGTTGCAGGCGCGCTGTCACACCCTTCAGGCGAACTCTCCCGCCTGAGACTTCATCTTTGCGTCCAGATGGTCCGCCAGCCGCAAGGCGAACTGCAGAAGCGGCATCGTCGGATTGCTCGCCCCGCCCTTGGCGAAAATGCTGCTGCCAGCGATATACAGATTGTCTGTGCCGAACACCTTGCAGTCCGGGTCGACCACCCCGGCATCGGGCGAGGCCGCCATGCGCGTGGTGCCCATGTGGTGCGCGTGGGGCGACATTTTCAGGGGCAGGGACGTGTCGTGGACGAAGTCGTTCAACTTGACGAAGGCCAGCCCGCTTTCGGCGAAACGCTTTGCCAGCTCGACGCCGATGCACTTGATGGTCTGGCGGTCATCGCCGCTCAGTACCCAGTTCATGTTCACTTTGGCCACGCCCAGCGCGTCCTTTTCTTGCAATGTCGAAAGGCGGCTCTGCAGGTTGGGGAACTGTTCGATCATGGTGCTCAGCACGCCATCGCCGGGGCAGTTGAACTTGGCGATGAAATCGATCTTGTGGGCGATTCCCATATCGCAGCTGAGGGTCTCGAGGAAGTCCTTGACCTGAGCGGTCCGGCCATAGTTCGTCACCTCGTCCAGCACCGTCGCGGAGACATTGCCTTTGCCCGCGTGATACTCGGCCACGAACGCATCGGTGGTGAAGTACTGGCGAGGCTTGTCCACTTTTCCGCTATTGAGGATGAACGTGCCCAGGTCGACATTCAGGTGCTCCATGAAACAGCGCCCCACAAAACCATCGGGCTTGACCACGCCCGCGGCAGCCAGTGACTCGCTATTGAGCAGTTGCCGGGCATTTTCCACAGCGCCCATGGCCAGTACGAACTGCCGGGCGATCACCCGCTCCCGGTGCAGATCGTAATCGGACACCACTACAGCCTTGACCCTATCGGCAGCGTGATCGAATTCCAGGTCGACGCAATTGCAGTGGATGAACACATCCAGCCCTGGCGTCTGCTCCAGCGCCTTGGCGTACTTCTGGGCAAACCGAGTGGGCGGGCTGAGCAAGAACTCGTCAGGTACGAAGTCATCACCGAGCCGACTGACATTGATCGCCTGGAAGTGCGCGCCTTCCGGCAGGTCGACGATGGCCATGGCGGCCGGCAGGTACCGCTCGATCTCGGCATAGGCGATGGGCCAGCCAGGAATGCCGCCCGGCGGCGGGACAGAAAAGTCCGAGGCTTCGAATGGCCGGCAGCGCCCGGCCCAATGGTTGGAGGTGCCGCCCAGAAAGCGCAGGCGCGTATTGTGGATATACGCCTCCAGACCGGAGGAGGTGCATTGATAAAGATCCTGGGATTGCTGGGAATACTCGTGCCCGCCGCCTTCGAGCAACACCACGCGCCAGCCTGCTTCGGCCAGGCGCAAGGCCAGGGTGATGCCCGCAGGTCCCCCGCCGATGATGCAGAAGTCGTAGTCATCACGCAGTGCTTTGTGCGTCTGATAATCCTTGATCATGCTCAGGCCTTGCGAAAGTATTCGGCGGGCAACACCCATCCGTTGATCACCACGAAGCCCCCGGTCTGAGTGACCTTGCGCGTGGCGGTCCCGGAAAGCCCGAAGACCAGCCCGCCTGCACCCAATACCGCGCATCCCTTGAGAAAGCCCCTGCGTCCTAGCAGCGGGGAAACAGAGTCATGCTTTCCCATGATTCCAAGACCCATGCCGTGAAATTGACTTTGGAATTCTAGGTTTCCGACGGCGACAGACAGCGTATTCGCGATGGAATCAGAACCCGTTGAAAAGCCGCGTCACCAGCTCACCACACAACGCGCCGACCGCGATGATCGGCAAGACCATCAGCTCACGCTTGAGGCTGAACATCTCCAGTTTGCGATTGACGTAGAACACCAGGATCAACGTGGGGAAGGTATGCAGCGCCACCCACCAGATCGCGTAGTCCACGCCGCCGATGGCCAGCATCACTGGCATCCCCACCCAAAGCGAAACGGCCCGGATGATGTTGTCCATGGCCTGGTACTTGGTCAGCCCCACGGCCAGCCACACCTGATGGGCCAAGCTGTAACGCAAGGTGAAGAACGACCATGAAAGAATAGCCAAGATCCGGCCCGCATCCTGGTAACGGTCGTCGTACAACCAGCTGATGATCAGCGGGCTGACCGTGAGGAACAGACCGCAGGCGAACAGGCAGGCGGTGTCGAAGTACAGCCTGAAGTGGTTGTACAGCTTGAGCAGCCGGGGTTTGTCGCCAGCGCGAGTGGCCTCGCTGAAGGCCGGCAGCACTACCGCCCCGCCCAGTTTCAGCAAGCCGACCTGCACGGCCGAGAGAATCAGCACGGCGATGGAATAGACACCCATGTCGAAAGTGGACATCACCCCGCCGAACCAGATGCGGTCGCCGTTCATCGCCAGCACGCCCACCATCGAGGACAACAGAATCCAGCGGCCATAGTTGATCAGCTCGGTCAGCGCAGACTTGTCCCAGCACAAGCGGCTGCGTGGCCCTTCGAATAGCACGTGGCTCATCACGGTGGAGACGAGGGTGGAGACGATCCCGGCGGCCACCAGCGACCAGATCGACCGGGTGAGGTAGCCGAACACCAGCATGACCAGCAATCCGACGAACTGCGCCGTGAGCTCGAGAATCACCACGCGCTTTTGCTGGAACGCCCGCACGGCCAGGTCGATGGTGTTGGACTGCAAGCCGTAGATCACTGCGGAAATGCCGGTGACCGCCAGCACCAACGGCAGCTCCGGAGCGGCATAGGAGGATCCGGCTGGCCACAGGTTGATCTGCTGGGTCGCCCAGGAGCCAAAGGCGATGAGCAGCGTCACGGCGAACAGCAGGATGCCGCGCAGCAGTTGCACGGTCCAGGCGGTATTGAGAAACAGCGGATCGTCGCCGCGCGGACTCTGGATGATGTTCTGGCGCAGGCCGACATCCGACAGCAGGTGCAGGACCACCGACAAGGTAGTGGAGATGGCCATGATGCCGAACATGTCCGGCACCAGCAGCCGTGCCATGATCAGGTTGCCGCCAAGGCGCAGGGCCTGCGTACCGACCAGGGAGACCATGTTCCACGCACCCGCTCCCAATGCGCGTTTGCGCAGGCTGGTCGGCGGCGATAAGTCGACTGACGGCATGACTACATTCCCTGACCTATTGGCTAAAGTCACTATAGTCTCAATCTGCCATGTCGCTAGCCGTCGTCCATCACAAAGGGACAGGTCATCACCGCCTATGCCAGAACACCTTCGCGCATTGATCGTCATCCTGTTCCTGGCCACCGTGGTGTTCACCATGGCACGACGGCCGGCGCTGGACCTGATCCGTTCAGCCGACTTCAAGCGTCGGCGCAACCTCTGGTTCGCGCTCACCTTGCTGGTGTTCGTGTCCGGCAACTTCTGGGTGTATGCCGTCATTGCCGTCCTGGTGCTGCTGGTTGCCGGACGGCGCGAGCACAACCCGATGGCGCTGTTCCTCATGCTGCTGTTCCTGATGCCGGCGGCGGCGATACCGGTGCCTGGCTTTGGCGTGATCAACTACCTGGTCGACCTGGACCATATCCGCCTGCTCAGCCTGAGCGTACTGCTGCCCGCGGCCCTGGCCCTGCGCCAAGAGTCGGACACCTTGCCGTTCGGGCGCACCTGGCCTGACCGCTTCCTGCTCGCCAGCCTGGTACTGATGAACCTGCTCTACCTGCGCGAGACCAGCCTGACCGACACGTTGCGCCAAACGTTGTACCTGTTCCTGGATATCTTCCTGCCGTACTACGTGGCCAGCCGGGCACTCAAGGAACTCAGCCATTTCAAGGACGCCTTGCTCAGCTTCGTGATCGCCACGATGTTGCTAGCACTGATCGGAACCTTCGAGTCGACGCGCCATTGGCTGTTGTACAACGCCTTGACCTACGTGCTGGGCATCCACATGGACATGACCAGCTACCTGAGCCGGGGCGGTGCGCTGCGCGCCAGCGCCACCACAGGCCAGGCGATCGTTCTGGGCTACCTGATGATGGTCGGCATCGGCTTGTACCTGTTCGTCCAAGGCTATGTACGCAGCACACTGCAACGCACCCTGGGCGCCCTGCTACTGGCAGCCGGACTGTTCGTGCCGTTGTCGCGCGGGCCCTGGGTCGGCACGGGCGTGATCATCGTGGTGTTCATCGCCACCGGGCGTGGCGCGGTCAAGCGCCTGGGAATGCTGGCGGTCGCCGGCCTGCTCTGCTTGCCGTTGCTGGCCGTGGTGCCGGGGGGCGAGAAGGTGATCGACATGCTGCCGTACATCGGCACGCTGGAGAAAGACAACATCACCTATCGGGAGCGGCTGCTGGACAACTCACTGATCGTCATCGAGCGCAACCTGTGGTTCGGCTCGTTCGATTTTCGCAAGACGCCGGAAATGCAGTCGATGGTCCAGGGCCAAGGCATCATCGACATCGTCAATACCTACCTGAACTTGGCCCTGCGCTTTGGCGTGGTCGGCCTGGCCCTGTTCGTCGCCTTCTTCGCCTCCGCGCTGCTGAGCCTGCGCAAGACACTGCGTACGTTTGCCGACAAGGACGAGCACCTGTGCCGACTCGGGCGCAGTTTGCTAGCCACCCTGCTTGGCATCCTGATCACGATCTTCACCGTCAGCAGCATCACGTTCATCCCCGTGGTGTACTGGTCCCTCGCCGGTGTAGCCGTTGCCTATGTGCAGATGGTGCGCCGGTTCAAACTCGCCCACGCTGCCGGCATCGTTGGTGTCGGCCTGCCCGCCCGGTGACCCGCATGACACGACGCTGCCTGGTTTCATCCCTGCTGCTCACCCTGCTGCTGGCATTGCCCCCCGTCACTCACGCCGAGGACTGGGTCGCCAGTATCGACGAAAGCCAGGGCCTGCCACAGTTGACCCGTGGCGGTAACCTGGCGATGCAGGCCAAGTTCAAGTTCTTCGCTGCCGACTGGAAATGGGCGAACTTCGACAGCGGCGCCTTCAAGGTAGAGGCCCCCTTCACCTACAGTCTGCAGGCCAGGAACTCCACACTGGGGTTCGACCTCAAGGCCCAGATCGCCAAGACCACGCAGCAGAGCCTGACCTGGGCTTTCGACTTGCAGGCCCACAGCCGCAAAACCAATGTGATGGGCGGCGGCATCTCGTTCCAGTTCGACCGCGCCCTGTTCACTGAAATGGGCAAGCCAAGCCTGCTGCCGGGCAATCGAGGCTGGACCTGGGGCGACCGCGCCAAGGGACCGTACATCGAGATGCGCTTCGATCCGCCCCTGACGAGCGTGTACATCGAGCCCATCGACGACGCCGAAGTACGGGCGTTCTTCTACAAAGACCAGATCGTTCCCGGCACCCAGCAGATCAAAGGCGTGCTCACGGTCTCGCAGGGCATCGAGCTGGCCCAGACCTCCGATGAGCGCTTCGGCCTGGGCGACACCAGCCGCTGGCCCCTGGACCAGACCGACTGGCGCACCTCGCCGGTGGACCTATCGTTCCTCAACGCTGGAGAAAAACCGGCCGGCAAGCGTGGCTTCGTCAAGGCAGTGGGCGATCGGTTGCAATTCGCCGATGGCACCCCGGCGCGCTTCTGGGGCACCAACGTCTCGGCCTATGCCCTGTTCAACACCACGGACGACGAAATCCGTGCCCAGGCCAAGCGCCTGTCGGCCCTGGGATTCAACCTCGTGCGCCTGCATCACCACGATTCGTATTGGGTGACACCGAGCATCTTCGGCCGGCACGACCAAGTGCGGGACACCCAGAACCTAAGCCCTGAGTCTTTGCAAAAGATCGACTGGTGGATCAAATGCCTCAAGGACGAAGGGATCTACGTGTGGCTGGACCTGCACGTCCAGCGCGCCCTGATGGCCAGGGACAAGATCCGCGGCTTCGATGAATTACCCAAGCGCGAAGGCCTGACCGACCGCGACAAACAGCCCATCGCCGACCTCAAGGGCTACAACTATGTCAACGACACCATCGCCCAGACGATGAAGCGCTTCGCCGAGCAGTACCTGGGGCACGTCAACGCCTACACCGGCCTTGCCTACAAGGATGACCCGGCCATCGCCGCCGTACTGATCACCAATGAAAACGACCTCACCGGGCATTACGGCAATGCCCTGCTTCCAGACAAGACACCCACCCAGCACATCAAGCGCTACATGGAATTGGCCGAAGCCTTCGCCAAGCAACATGGGCTCGCGAAGGAGCAGACCTGGCGCGCCTGGGAACATGGCCCATCCAAGCTGTTCCTCAACGACCTGGAGCAACGCTTCGACCAGCAGATGATCGATCACCTGCGTACTTTGGGCGTGAAGGTGCCGATCGTCACCACCAGCACCTGGGGACGCAATGGCCTGAGCGCCTTGCCGGCCTTGACCAGTGGCGACCTGATCGACGTCCACAGCTATGGCGGCGCAGGCCAGCTGGAAAAGAACCCGCTGACCAGCGACAACCTGGTCAACTGGCTCGCCGCGGCCCAGGTCGTGGGCCGGCCGTTGAGCGTGACCGAGTGGAACAACGAATGGCAAAGCGACACCCAGCCTGTGGCCGATCGCTACACACTGGCGCTGTATGTCGCCGCCACGGCCCGCTATCAGGGCTGGGACGCCTTGATGCACTACGCCTACAGCCAGGAGCCGTTCCGCGAGCAGGATCGTTCGGCGAGCAACTGGCACGCCTACAACGACCCCAGCCAGCTGGCCACACTCCCGGCCGCTGCCCTGGTCTATCGCCGCGGCGATGTACGCGAAGCCGACCAAAGCTACGTCTTCGCCCCCACCTCGGACACCTTGTTCAACCAGTCCATCTCGCCAGCCGATTCGGTGCTGCTGCGCACAGCCATGGAAAAAGGCAAATTGCAGATTGCCATGCCAAAGACACCGGCGCTGCCGTGGCTGCAGGCGAGCGCACTGCCCGCCGGCGCCAAGGTTATCCAAGATCCCAACCAGTCCCTGCTGCCGGCCAACGCCAGCGAGGCCCGCAGCGACACCGGCGAGCTCAGACGCAACTGGCAACAAGGGCTCTACACCATCGACACACCGCTGACCCAGGCGGCCATCGGCTGGCTCGGCGGCAAGACGCTCGCGCTCGGTGACATCCAGCTCAAGCTCAAGACCGCCAGCGCGAGCGTGGCGGTGCAGAGCCTGGACGGCAAACCGCTGAAACAGTCGCGAAACCTGTTGATCTCCCTGGGCACCCGGGCCGAGCCCCAGCCGAACAAGCGGACCCCGTTTCGTGTCGAGCCGCTGGACGGCACCTTGTCGATCCAAGCCGTCGACGGCTTGAAACTGTTCAGTCGAAACGCCCAGGGACAGCTTGAGGAATACCCCGTCAGCTATCAGGACGGGCGCTATCTGATCCATTTCGACGGCAGGCAGATGACGAATTGGCTGTTCTTG
This sequence comes from Pseudomonas sp. CK-NBRI-02, assembly GCF_008124495.1. NCBI lineage: Bacteria > Pseudomonadati > Pseudomonadota > Gammaproteobacteria > Pseudomonadales > Pseudomonadaceae > Pseudomonas > Pseudomonas sp. CK-NBRI-02. The sequence continues at coordinate 226,616 of NZ_VSJH01000001.1, forward strand.
AAATAGGCATCTAGGCTCCAAGAAACCAGGGGCGTGCCCATGCAGATGGCCAACCCGCTGACCACCTGATCCGCTTGCTAAGGATGACCGCCCGGCCCCTCCGGAGCGCGCTTGCACATCAAACAGATTCCAGGAGGCTTGGATGAAGTTCTTGGTTGTCGGCGGCGCGGGCTACATAGGCTCGCACATGGTCAAACACCTGCGTTGCGCAGGGCACGACGTCATCGTGGCGGACAATTGCGCCTGCGGGCCGCGTCCGAACTGGGTCAGGCTGGACATCGCCGACGCCCATGCTTTGGATGCCTTGTTCGCCCAGCATCGATTCAGCGCAGTGTTTCATTTCGCCTCGTTCATCCAGGTGGGCGAGTCGGTGGTCGAACCCTCCAAGTACTACCAGAACAATGTCGTCGCGACCCTGACCCTGTTGCAGGCGATGGTGCGCGCCAATGTCCGTCACCTGATCTTCTCCTCGACCGCCGCCGTCTACGGCGACCCGCAGCATGTGCCCATCGACGAAGCGCATCCCAAGCAGCCGATCAACCCTTATGGACGCAGCAAGTGGATGGTCGAGCAGATCCTCGAGGATTTCGACCGCGCCTATGGCTTGCGCTCAGTGTGCCTGCGCTACTTCAACGCCGCGGGCGCGGACCCGGAGGGCGAACTGGGTGAATGCCATGAGCCTGAGACCCACCTGCTGCCGTTGATTCTGCAGGCGGCCTCCGGACGGCGTGAGACGATCACGGTGTACGGCCGGGACTACGACACGCCGGATGGCACCTGTATCCGCGACTACATTCATGTGGCAGACCTGGCTGCGGCGCATTCACTGGCAGTGGACTACCTGCTCGCCGGTGGTGCGAGCACGGCATTCAACCTGGGCAACGGGCTGGGCTTCTCGGTGCAGGAAGTGATCGACACCGCCTGCGGCGTGACCGGGCGCAAGATCGCCACCAGCGACGCCCCCCGCCGCGCCGGCGACCCGCCCCGCCTGGTGGCAGATGCCAGCCGGGCCAGGACCGTGCTGGGCTGGCGACCGGCCTTCGCGGCGCTGGAGCAGATCGTCTCGCATGCCTGGCATTGGGAGCAAAAGTACCCTTGGTACTCCCCGAACTGATCGGCAGCCCTTGCCCAGTGGCCAGCATTTCAGTAGTAGGTGCGCGGCTGTTCCTCGGCCTTGTTCAGCACCGTCCCGATCAGGTTACTGGTACCCAGGTGATACAGGCTGTCCTCGATGTCCTTCTTGCTGTTCATGCCATTGGCCACCACCAGCAACACGCAATCGAATTTCGGCAGCAGGGTGATGGCGTCATCGGAGCTCAGCAGCGGCGGCAGGTCGAAGATGGTGATGCGCGACTCGTAACGCTCGCGCAACTCGTGGATCAGGTTGCTCACCAGCGGCGAGGACAGCAATTCGGTCGACAGCGGAATGGGCTCGCGGGTCGGCAACACCACAAAGCGTGGCAAGGTCGGGTTGACCATGGCATCGCACAACTCAGCTTCGTTGGCCAGGTAGTCGTTGAGTGACTTCTCCATCGGCAACCCCAGGCAGGCGCCGACCCGTGGCCTGCGCAGGTCGAAGTCCACCAGCAACGCGGTCTTGGTGGTGTGGTGGGCGATACTCATCGCCAGGTTGATCGCCAGCACCGTCTTGCCCGCCTCAGGCGTCGGCGAGGTGATGGCCAGCGTGCGCCAGCCGTTCTCCTCCATGGCTTGCAGCACCTGGGTGCGCAGCAGGTCGAAGGCCGAGCTGATCGCCGAGTTCTTCTTGTAGGCCACGATGCGGTGACGCTCCAGATGGTCCGGGCGCAAGGGCACGACCTTGGTGCGCACATAGTCGAACAGGCCTGGCACTTCCGGATGCTTGACCGGCACGATGGAGGAAGGCGCTGATGCGCCGGTCTTTTTCGTTTCGTCTATCGGCGTGATCTTGTTCATCGCAGCTGTCCCTATCCGAACCGACTCATGGCCTTCATCAGCAAGAGGTCAAACGGCATATAGAAGAAGTGCAGCAACACCACCCCTAGCACCGCCAGTGCCAGGATCGAGACCACCAGCCACACGCGCCAACGCCGCCGCTGCGCAAGCTCGGCCTGGGTCGGGATATGCGGAATGCTGACCAGGACCCGCTTGCCCACGATGCTTTCCAGGGCCCCCACACCGCGCACGCGCTGGTTGAGCATTTCCAGCACCATCACCAGTGCGCCACCGCCGGCCGGGGCCAGGACGAAGCCCAGCGCGACGATCTTTTTGCGATTAGGCTTCACCGGTTTTTCCGGCAACATCGGCGGCTCCAGGAGCACGAAGCGCTCGGCCTTGTTCTCCTGCTCCAGGCTTTCGGAAATCTTCGCCGCCATTTGCTTGGCACGAATCTCTTCGTACTTCTTGCGGGCGTTGTCGTGGTCGCGCATCAGGTTGACCAGGCCACGCTCGACCTGGGGTGCCTCAAGGATCTCGGCCTCGTAGGCGTTGATCTTCTGCGACATGTCGCGCTTTTGCTGGGCCAGCGAGGCAACGCGCTCCTGCGCCGCGGCCATGCGGGTGCGTACCTTGGCCACGTCCAGGTTACCCTCGACGCCAATGCCACCGGCGCCGCCGCCGGCTTTCAAGGCGTCGATCTTGCGTTTGACCGCACGTACGTCGGGGTGCGCTTCCTTGTAGCGGGAGAGCAACTGGGTGTACTCGGCCTGCAGGCTGGCCAGATCCTGCGGCGGCTCCGCCGTACGAGGCCTGCCGCCATCGAGTGTGCTAGGCACGCCGGCCTTGGCCCCGGCCAGTTCCAAGTCCAGGTAGCGCAACTCCTCTTGGGCGGCCTTGTAGTCACGATCGATTTCCCTGAACTCCATCTCCGAGCGCGACAGCATGTTCATGCGCAGGGTCTGGTGTTCCGGCAGTGCGTTGGCATGCGCTTGTTTGAAGTCGGCCAACTGGTTCTCGAGGCTCTGCAGTTCGGCGCCCAGCTTGCCCGCTTCCTGGCTGAGGAACTCGGTGGTCTCACTGGCGCGCTCGGTACGCTGCTTGATGTTCTCGTTGAGGAACAAGGTCACCAGCTCGTTGGCGACCTCCCTGGCCACCTCCGGCTGCTTGTGTTCGAAGGACACATTGAAGGCGACCGTGGCCTCGCCACGCCCTTTTATGAAGGTACTCAAGGTCTCGACCAAGATCGCGGTGCGCATCAGCTCGACCTTGTCGGCGTCACTGAGCTGGCGGGCCTTGCTGGAAAACAGCCCGTACTTGTCGATGATCCGCAGCAGGTTCTCGCGGGTCATCACCCGCTGGCGGATCACCTCGATGCGTTCGTCGGCAAAGCTGTTGTTGTTGTTGGCGACCAGATCCGGAGATATCTGCTGGGACTCCACCAGGATAGTCCCGGTCGACTGGTAGACCGGCGGCACCGCCACGGCGACCGCCACGGTCGCCGCGAGGATCACCACGATGACAATCGCCAGCACCAGTGCACGATCCTTGATGATGGAGATGTAGTCCCTGATCGACAGCTCGTATTCAGATTTCATAGTCACCACACCGCTGAAAAATCAGTAGTCGGGAAATCTATAGGTCAAGCTCAGTCCGATAATGGTGCCGGTGGCATCTGGCAGGTTGTCTTGCTGGCGCTCTCTGTACACCAAGGATAGGCGCGCTACCCAAAATGGCGAGAGCTCTCGACTGGCCCAGGCGCCAACCGACCATAATTTGTTGGGCGTTTGCCCTTTGCTGTCCTGCCAGCTGGCATCGAACCCGACCCGATCGGTGTCGGCGACCAGGTAGCTCCAGGAGCCGCGCAGCGTGTCGATCTCGGAAAACCCACCCTGACCGCTGGCCACCGAACTGCGGTCGGCGGCGACGTTGGCGTCCATGCGCTCGCCCCGATAGCGCAACGACACGCCGCCCTGCCCCTTGCGTCCACCGCCGTCACCGGAGACTTCGTTGACGCCGACGTTCACGCTCCCCTCCAGGCGTTCGGTGAACTGGTGCGTCATGCCGATCACGGGCGTGTAGCTGTTCGAGGCGATCGCCGCATCGCGATCATCCGGTTCGTAACGCCGGTAGATGAACCGGGTGAACAGGTCGGTGCGCTCGGTCCAGGCATAGGTGTAGCTCAACCGGTTGGCGTATTCCTTGTAGCCGATCAGCGTGGACACGTCGTAGCTGGCGTCGTCGTAAGAGGTCTCGTTTTCCAGAAGGCCTCGCTCGCTGAGCTGCCGGCTCCAGTTGCCGGTCAGGGTGTAGAGCTTCTGCGTACCGTCGGTGGTGACCACGCCGGTTTCGAGTACCGCACTGGACAGCGTCGAACTCTCGACGTAGGTCCCCACCAGGCCATAACGGCCTTTGTCGTAATCGCGTTGCCACCCCAGCCGCACGCGAGGGTCCTCGCGGTTGTCGAGGATGTTGCGATCGGATGAGCGCAACACATGAGCCCCCAGACCGAAGTCGAACTGATCGCGATCGAAAGTGCCCAGCAGGCCGACTTCCGGATCGAGGTAGGTGCTGGTCACTGCTTTCTCCTGAGAGGTCAGCAGCAACGGGTTGCTGTCATGTTCGACGGTCATGGGTACGGCGACCGACGTGTGCCAGAGCGCTGCCTGGACCACGGCCGGGCAAGGAAGAATCAGGATCGCCGCGGCGACCCGGGAAGTTTTCAATACAGACACGATAGGCTCAGAGCAGGATCAAGGAACGACCAGCGTATCGCCGGCCTGCAGTTGGAAATTGGTGGTCATGTCACGTCCGGAAACCAGGTCCCGGTAGCGCACGGGCAGCACTTGCTGGCTCTCACCCTTGCGCCGGATCACTTTGATGGAGCCTTCATCGGCGAACTTGTCCAGGCCACCGGACATGCTCAGGGCCTGCAACACCGCCATGGGGCCTTCCATCAGCACTGGGCCGGGCTTGAGCACCTTGCCCTGCACATAAACGAGGTTGCCGGCGATGCTGGTGACGACCACGCTGACATTCGGCTCGGGCAGGTACTGCTCGAGTTTCTTGGCAATCTTCTGGGCGACCGTGCTGGCATCGAGGCCGGCGACGTCGACGCGCCCGGCAAGCGGGAAGGTGATGCTGCCATCGGGAAGCACCTTCACCTCCTGGCGAAGGTTTTCTTCCTGCCAGACCGAGACCAGGATTACATCGCCAGGGCTCAGCAGGTAGGCCGCATTCGGCTCGGTGGCATTGGCCGCCGAAGGCAGGAGCATCAGTGCGCAGAGTGTGGAGATCAGGAAACGGAACATCGGGATCCCTCCGGTCAAGTAGCCATGCCCAGCGCTACACAATAGAACGGGGCGAAAACGCTCGCCTTTGCCGTAAAACAAGTACCGACCGCAATCGCCTCGACCGTCCTGGAGGATGTTTCCGCGATGAAACACATCGACGAAGCTTCCTGCTCCCGCGGCGTCCGCTGGGGGGCGCCGACAAGTGGAATATAGCAACGGCATGGGATTCCACAAGCCGTTGCTCCGTCCTGATAAAACGCGGTTCTTCCAGGAACTTTCACATCGTTTTCACTTATCGGCGCAGGGCAATACACCGCACGCCAATGTTTAAAACGTACGCATTAAAACCAAGGTGTTAATGCACAGAAAAGCGAATAACTTTCACTATATTTTCGATCGGTTGGCGAGGGCGATAAACCCAATCACCGCAAAGGAAAATAGCCATCCCGCCGTCGCGGCAGGCACTACACTCGCCTTGCTGATGTAGGAATCCGCAGCGCCAGCTGCGCCACTCATCAGCACCAACAAGAAAATCGACTTGATGATCAGTGTCGAGCGCATGATCCCCTCCCTGAAAGAGGATTGAAACTGTTTAATTGAGAAACAGCTTTCTTTTTATATGGCTTGAGTATGGGGCACCATGACACTACGTCAATAGACCGCCACCATGATAAATCTCAATGGCCCCTCCCCTGCCTCGTCAAAATCTCGACAACCATTCTGTGGCTAAAAAACGCGCACTGTTTCAGCAGCGTTGCAACGGCCGTCGCTGACTGTGTGAAAACTCCAAGGTTCTGGAAAACGTCACAACGGCCGCCCCCTTGGATGACTTGGTTCACAAATTCCTGAACTGATTATTTATCCCCAGCGATTTTTCCCCCCGCCAAGGCTCACCAGAATCGCTGCACCACAATCACAATAACCGTGAGGCCACTGCTGTGGACCAGACCCTCCAGGTACGCCAGGCCGCCGCCGACCTCGTCGCCGCTTTCGCTAGCAACGATACCGCCCGCTATTTCGCCTGTTTCAGCGAAGACGCCACCTTCCTCTTCCATACCCTGGCGCAGCCGCTGCTGTCGCGCCGGGCCTATGAACACCTGTGGTCCCAATGGCAAGCCGAAGGCTTCGCCGTGCTGGCGTGTCAGTCCAGCAATCAGCACGTGAGCCTGCAGGGCGACGTAGCGATCTTCATGCACGATGTGGCCACCCGCATCCGCATCGCAGGCCAGGAGCACTCGCTCGCCGAACGCGAAACCATCGTCTTCCGCCGCCAGGACGAAGGCTGGCTGGCCTGCCACGAGCACCTGTCGGTCGTCTCCGACGCCTGACCTTTTCCGCGGCCTTGCCGCACTGCCAACGCAACCACAATAGGGTCGCGCCCCGCGACGACCTACAACATGCGCGCTGGAGCCTTGCCATGAGTCAATCGACCGGTATCGAGACCAACGGCGTCGAACAGATCCCCGACGATCAACGCGACGCCTCCCCGCTGGACCTGTTCCGCCTGATATTCGGCGGTGCCAATACCTTCGCCACCGCGGTGCTGGGCAGCTTCCCGGTGCTGTTCGGCCTGTCGTTCCAGGCCGGTGTCTGGGCGATCCTGCTCGGCGTCGGGGTCGGCGCACTGATCCTCGCGCCCATGGGCCTGTTCGGCGCGCTCAACGGCACCAACAACGCGGTGTCGTCAGGTGCGCACTTCGGCGTGCATGGGCGCATCGTCGGCTCGTTCCTGTCGCTGCTCACCGCTGTAGCGTTCTTTTCCCTGTCGGTGTGGAGCTCGGGCGACGCCTTGGTCGGCGGCGCCAAGCGCCTGGTCGGGGTGCCGGAAATCGACCTGACCCTGGGCCTGGCCTATGGCCTGTTCGCGGTGCTGGTATTGGTGGTGTGCATCTTTGGCTTCCGCTTCATGCTGTGGGTCAACAAGATCGCGGTATGGGCTTCGAGCCTGCTGTTCCTGCTGGGCATCCTCGCCTTCGCCGGCCCCTTCGACCTCAACTTCGCTGGCACCGTCAATCTCGGTCAGCCAGGCTTCTGGGCGGCATTCGTGGGCGCGGCGATACTGGCGATGAGCAATCCGGTCTCGTTCGGCGCTTTCCTTGGCGACTGGTCGCGCTACATCCCACGCCAGACGCCCAAGGCGCGCATCATGCTGGCGGTGATCGCTGCCCAGCTGGCGACGCTGATCCCGTTCCTGTTCGGCCTGTGCACCGCGACCCTGGTCGCCACCCAGGCACCGGACTACATCGCGGCCAACAACTATGTCGGCGGCCTGCTGGCGATCTCGCCGAGCTGGTTCTTCCTGCCGGTATGCCTGATCGCGGTGATCGGCGGCATGTCCACCGGCACCACAGCGCTGTACGGCACAGGTCTGGACATGTCCAGCGTCTTCCCGCGCCTGCTCAGCCGCGCCGGCGCCACCCTGCTGATCGGGGTCGCTGCCATCGCCTTCATCTTCATTGGCCGCTTCACCTTCAACCTGGTGCAGAGCGTGTCGACCTTCGCCGTGCTGATCATTACCTGCACCAGCCCCTGGATGGTGATCATGATCCTCGGCCTGATCACACGCCGCGGCTTCTACCACGCCGATGACCTGCAAGTGTTCACCCGGGGCCAACGCGGCGGCCATTACTGGTTCCTGCATGGCTGGAATTGGCGCGGCATGGGCGCCTGGATCCCCAGCGCGGCGGTGGGCCTATGCTTCGTCAACCTGCCCGGACAGTTCGTCGGCCCCCTGGGTGAACTGGCCGGCGGTATCGACCTGAGCCTGCCAGTCACCCTGGGCTTGGCGGGCGTGCTGTACCTGATCCTGCTCAATCTGTTCCCTGAACCTGCCGGCGTCTATGGCCCGAACGGCCCGCGCTGGGTGCGCTGCAAAAGCGCGCCGCGCACGCCGGTAACCTCCGCCGAAATCGCCTGACTGGAATCCGATCATGACCGCACCTCACTACATCGATGGCCACTGGGTCGAAGGCCAAGGCAACGACTGCATCGTCGTGCATGACCCTTCGCTGGGCCAGCCGTTCGCCGAACTGATGTCGGCCAGCGCTGCTCAGGTCGACCAAGCCGTGGCCGCCGCCCGCCGCGCCCTGCCTGCCTGGAAAACCACCAGCCCGGCCACCCGCGCCGCACTGTTGCGTGGCTTCGCCGATCAACTCGGCCAACGCCGCGAGGCGTTGATCACTCTGCAGATGCGCAACAACGGCAAGCCGCGCCACGAAGCCGAGATCGACCTGGACGATGCCATCGCCACTTTCGGCTACTACGCAGACCTTGCCGAGCAACTGCCCGAGAAGAACCGCGTCGTACCCCTGGCCGCCCCAGGCTTCACCGCCCGCACCCGCCTGGAGCCGGTAGGCGTGGTCGGCCTGATCGTGCCGTGGAACTTCCCTCTGGTGACCAGCGCCTGGAAACTCGCCCCAGCGCTGGCCGCAGGCTGCACCGTGGTGCTCAAACCCTCGGAAGTCACCCCGCTGATCGAACAGGCCTACGGCCAGATTGCCGAGGCCTTGAACCTGCCTGCCGGTGTGCTGAACATCGTCAACGGCAAGGCCGAGACCGGCGCCGCCCTGAGTGGCCACAACGGCCTGGACAAGCTGTCGTTCACCGGCAGCAATGGCGTCGGCAGCCAAGTGATGCGCGCCGCCGCAGCCCAATGCCGGCCGGTGACCCTGGAGCTTGGGGGCAAGTCGGCGATCGTGGTGTTCGATGACTGTGACGTGGACCAAGCAGTGGAGTGGATCGTCGCAGGCATCACCTGGAACGCCGGCCAGATGTGCTCAGCCACCTCCCGCCTGCTCGTGCAGGACGGCATCGCCGATGCTCTGCTGCCACGTCTGCAGGCAGCCCTGGAGCAGATGCAGGTGGGCAATCCGCTGACCGAGGAGGTGGCCATGGGCCCACTGACCAGCCAGGCGCAATGGCTGAAGGTCGCCGGCTACTTCGCTACCGCGCGCGAAGAAGGCCTGCGCTGCCTGGCCGGCGGCCAGGTATTGGACCGTGACGGCTGGTTCGTCAGCCCCACCCTGTACGTGGACGTGCCCGAATCCAGCCGCCTGTGGAGCGAGGAAATCTTCGGCCCGGTGCTTTGCGCCCGCCGCTTCGCCACTGAAGACCAAGCCATCGCCCAGGCCAACGACAGCCGCTTCGGCCTGGTCGCCACGGTCTGCAGCGCCGATCTCGAACGCGCCGAACGTGTGGCCGATGCGCTGGAGGTCGGGCACGTGTGGATCAACTCGGTCCAGGCGGTATTCGTCGAGACGTCCTGGGGCGGAACCAAGGGCAGCGGCATCGGCCGTGAACTCGGGCCGTGGGGCTTGTCGGCGTATCAGTCGGTCAAGCATGTGACGCGTTGCCTGGGCTGATAGCCGGAGACGAAAAGCCCCTTGCTGACGGCTGTCACAAGGGGCTTTCACAAATAAGGCACTGGCTACCGAAGCGCCAGCATCATCGTCTTGGGTGACAGATCAGGACAGTGCCTGAACGCCGCATAGTTTGCGTAGAACTGCTCAAGCCGCTCGGTACGCGGATGAACGACAGACGCAACGCAACCCACTCTTTCAGACGCGACCAGAGCTCGTTCGATTGCATCCTGCAAGCGATCGGTCGCCACAATGACGTTACGCAGCGAGCGGGTCCCACAACCCGCCGGCACATTTCTGTGCCTCTGGTGACTTTTATCTAAAATGAAAGAGTCCCACCCCTGGTAGCCCAACAATCACAACACCAGGCCAGACCTCCCATGCACCCGCAACGCACCGCCCTGCACAACGAACTGCACGCCCGACCTTCGCTGTATTTCAACGAGCCTGCCCATGTCCATCACCTGGCACTGCTGGGCGATGAGGCCGACTGCCAGGCCTTGCTGCAGCGCTGTTGCCCGGATGCACTCGACACCGAGGCCGCCCAAGGCATCACCCGGCTGGAGGGCCATCCGTTCAAATGGGAGCGCCACGCCGAGTTCTTCACCCTGACGCTGGTGGTGCCCTGCGCCGCCCACGATGCCGGCTGGCAGGGGCTGCCCCAGGTCCTGGCCGAGGCCGTCGCGCCGCAGGCGGCGCAAGTGATCAATGCCGTACAGGTGCTGGTGCGTGGCGAGCAGGACCTGGACCTGACACGGTACGGTTTCAAGGACCCCTGCGGCTCCTGCGTCGGGGGCGGTGATGCGGTGGTGTGGAGCGATTTTCGCCTGACCGAAGACGGCACCAACCGCCTGCTATTCGTCAACCGGCGGCTCAATGCCTACCGCCAAGGTCGCATGATCCGGCGCCTGCTGGAGATCGAGACCTACCGTATGATGGCTTCGCTGACACTCACCACGGCCAAGACGTTGAGCCAGGAGCTCGATGCCTTTGACCGGACCCTGGTGAGCCTCTCCGAACGCAGTGCCAGCGTCGACGGCCAGGACTCCAAAGCCCTGCTCGAAGCCATTGCCCACCTCTCGCGCCAGGTGGTCAGCCGCACGGTCAAGACCCGTCATCGCTTCGGCGCGACCCAGGCCTATGCACAGCTGGTGTTCGAGCGCCTGGGGGAGCTGCGCGAAAGCCATGTGGGCGACTGCCAGCGTCTAGGGGTGTTCATCGAGCGGCGTTTCAAGCCGACCGTGCGTTACTGCGCGGCCACCGAGCAACGCCTGGAACAATTGGCCAAGAACGTGGCCAACCTGGGCGACCTATTGCAGGCTCGGGTGCAAGTGGAGATGGAAGAACAGAACGCCGAGATCCTGCGCAGCCTCAATGCCCGCGCTGACGCCCAGGTGAAGATCCAGCGGGCCGTGGAAGGGCTGTCGATCATCGCCATCACCTACTACCTGTTGAACCTGTTCAAGCTGCTGTATGGCGGGCTGAACGTGCTGGGGGCTGGGCTGACGGCGCGCGAGGCGTTGCTGGGAATGGCGGTGCCGGTGATTCTGCTGCTGGGGATGATCCTGTTGCGGATCCGGCGGGCGAAGCAGCATTGAGCCTGAAGGTGCTTACGCCTCGATCCCACGAACACCGACAACGCCGGTCTGAACGACCGAGCCGTCGGCTTCGCGGGCAACTCCAGGATTTACGCTTCGCTCAAAAGCACCGGGGTGCCCGCGATGGGCCTCACACAGCTCCGTCCGCTGGCCGTGCATTGTCCTGCAACAGCACCATGCTCTGCGGCGACGACAGTGCGATGCCCTCGTCGCGCAGACGCCCCAGCACCGTGAACAACAGGTCGCTGCGCGCGCCCGACACCTGGCGGGGGCTGGCCACATAGCCGCTGACGCTGAGCACCATACCGCTGGTGGTGAGGTCCTTGAAGGTCACCGACGAGGCTGGCGCATCGAGGATCGACTCATGTTCGCGGAAGGCCGTCAGCAGCAGTTCGCGCACTTTGTTCGCATCGGTTTCCAGCGGCAAGGTCAGGGTGATGCCGACCACACCCAGGGCATTGCCCATGGTGACGTTGCGCACGTTCTGCGAAATGAACTGGGAGTTGGGCACGATCACCGTGGAGCGGTCTGACATCTGGATTTCCGTGGCTCGCACGTTGATCCGGCGGATATCCCCTTCCACACCGGCCAGGCTCACCCAGTCACCTACTTTGACCGGACGCTCAGTGAGCAGGATCAAGCCGGAGATGAAGTTCTGCACGATCTGCTGCAAGCCAAAACCGATACCCACCGACAGGGCACTGACTACCCAGGTGAGGCTGGTGAGGTTGATGCGCAGGGTCGTCATCACCAGCATGGCCAGGAACAGGAAGCCCAGGTAGCCGACCAAGGTCACCAGGGAGGCACGCATGCCGGCATCCATGTCCGTCTCAGGCAGCAGGCGCTCGCTCAGCCAGCGCTTGACCACACGAATGGCGAACAGACCGCCCAGGAACATGGCCACGGCCAACAGGATGTCCTGAGGCACGATGTTCAGGTTGCCCAGCAGCTTGCCGCCGGTGTCATCCCAGTCCGCCAGGCTCTGCAGCAGCTCGCCCGGGCTGGTGCCCGACGGCATGAGCACCAGCAGGCCGGCGACAAACAACAAGAAGGTGCGGCCGATCCCTGCCAGGATCGTGCTGGCCTGGGCCTGGTGGCGCTGCTGCAGCCCCAGCGCAGCGGCCAGGGCCAGGCCACCAGGCTGGCGTGGCGAGAGCAAGGTTTCGCACAGATCGCCAAACACCGTGACCAGCAGGTAGGCGCAGGTGCCCACCACGCTGACCCAAAGCAGCTTGGCGGTGAGGAAATAAGCCAGGGTCAGGTAACCGGTGAGCAGCGCCAGCAGGACCAACGCGACCCACACCACGATCACGAACGGGATCAGCCCCGCAAGCCCAGGTGCCCGTTCCAGCTGATGCTGCTTGCGGGCACGACGATAGCGCACCAGCGCTGCGACGAAGATCAGCGACACCACCAGCGCGGTCAGGCCATTGGTGGCCACGGTGAGCGCGAGGCTGGTACCGATCACGCTGTTGATGCGCTCCTGGGTCAGCAGCACCATCAACGCCAGCGCCAGGAGCTTGGGGAACCAGCCGAGGGCGCTGGCCACTTCATCCGGAATCGGCGGCAGTCGCCAGGACGGACGCTGGAGCATCAGCATGGCGCGGCCAAGGCCGGCAATGAAGGCACTGAACACCACCAGCGCCAGAATGTGGTTGGTCAAGCTGGCAATGTCATTGCCCAGCTCGGCGCTGTTCTCCAGGCCCCAACGCACCAACGACACCGAGCCGCCGATGGTGCTCAAGGTCGCCAGACTGACACTCAAGGCCAAGGCGCTGCGACGTAGGCGGCCCTCGGGCAACCAGCGGACCATGGCGTTGGCCAGCAAGCGCTCGAGCAAGCGGCGTACCCAGGTCCAGACCAACAGCGCGGCCGCCAGGCTGCCAATGAACAACCAGCGGTGATCGGCACTGAAGGCGCTGGCCACAGCGTCAGTCGCCTCGCCACGCAGATCGCGCAGGCGGGCGACATCTTCGTCGGTCGGCCGGATCAGGCTCGACCAGAACGCCGGACTCAAGGGGCTGGCAGCACGGGTGGTGACCTGGGAGTTGAACTGGCTGCGGCGCAGGTTGACGATCTGCGTAGCCAGGTCGCGCGCCGACTGGGTCAGCTTGATGGCCTGCTGTTGCTCGGCCAGCACCTGCTTTTTCTCGTCACTGAGCTGCTTGCGCTGACGCGTGATGCTCTCGGCTTCATCCGGCAATACTGGGCCAAGGACCTTGAGCTGGTCGTCCAGACGCTCGACATCGGTCGTACGCTGGGCGCTCAAGGCGTCCGCTTGGCGCTGCACCTGCAAGGCGGCCTGACGCAACTGTGACAGCAGGTCATCGTTGGCTTCGCTGGTCAGTTCCTGGCGAACCTGATCAAGCCGATCGGTCAGTTGCTTCAAGCTGGCGTTTTCGTCCAGCACCGGCAGTTCGTCCAGGCTCAGCGGCCCGACGGATGCCGACCAGGCCGGTGTCGCCACCCACAGCAACAAGGCGAGGATTCCCACGTAAAAACGGCAATGGCTGAGTCGCCCCATCGAATTCCCCTATTTACAAGCTCGATTGGGCGGGAATTCTACGCTGCTCCTGATGATCACGTGAGTGCCGTTTCTCGCTCCAGCAATTGCCGCTTGCGCTCGACACCCCACCGGTAGCCACTGAGGTCGCCATCGCGGCGCACCACCCGATGGCAGGGGATCGCCACGGCCAGGTGGTTGGCCGCGCAGGCCTGGGCCACCGCACGCACGGCCTTGGGCGCGCCGATGCGCTGGGCGATGTCGGTATAGCTGACCCGGCTGCCCAGCGGCACCTCACGCAGCGCCTGCCAGACCCGCTCCTGAAAGGCCGTGCCCTGCACATCCAGCGGCAAGGTCAGCCCTAGTGCCGGCTGCTCGACAAAGCCCACCACCACCGCAACCAATTGCTCGAAGCCGGCATCACCGCCGATCAACTGCGCATTGCGAAATTGATCCTGCAACTCGCGCAACAGCTGCTCCGGGTCGTCGCCCAACAGAATGGCGCAGATGCCGCGCTCGCTCTGGGCCACCAGGATCGCCCCCAGAGAACATTGGCCAATGGCGAATCGGATCCTCGCCCCCGCCCCTCCGGCGCGGTACTCGCGCGGGCGCATGCCCAGGCGTTGGCCTGCGCTTTCATAGAATCGGCTGTTGGAGTTGTAACCGGCGTCATAGATCGCGTCGGTCACGGAACTGCCTTGATCATCGAGCCGCTCGCGCAGGCGACGGGCGCGGAAGGCCGAGGCGTAGGCCTTGGGCGTAAGGCCGGTTTCAGCCTTGAACAGGCGATGCAGGTGGAACGGGCTCAGTGCCAGTTGCTCACCCAGTTGCTCAAGGTTGGGTGCGGTGTCGCTGGCCTCGATCAAGCGACAGGCACGAGCAACCAGCTCAGTGCGTCGCGCAACCTGCTCGGCCTTGGCCTCGGTGCAGCGTCGGCAAGCACGATAACCGGCCGCCTCGGCAGCCCCGCTATCGGCGAAGAACTCGACGTTCTCGCGCTTGGCCAGCCGCGACTTGCAACCGGGTTGGCAATAGACCCCCGTGGTGCGCACGGCATAGACGAAATGACCGCAGGCCGCAGCGTCGCGCGCCTGCACAGCGTGCCAGCGGTCGGTATCGGTGAGGTAAGTCGAGGCAGGCTTCATGGGCATCTCCTGGCTGCGGATGGTTCAAGCCTGACAGGGTGCTTGGAGCGTGGCACTCCGATTCTTGCCGAGCAATCTGTGCGTCATCGGTTCAAGCCCGCCACAGATACCAGGACGCCACCGTCCGATACGGGCTCCATACCCCACCCAACGAACGCAACTGCGCGGGGGTCGGGGCCTTGTCCATGCCCTTGAGCCGCCGGTAACCCTCCCGTACGCCGAAGTCGTCCACCGGCAGGATGTCAGAGCGCTCCAGGCAATAGATCAGGAGCATCTCCACCGTCCAACGGCCAACACCGCGCAGGCTGACCAACCGTTCGATCAGTGCGTCATCGGTCAAGGTCATGGCCTGCTCGCGGCTGGGCACGATACCGTCCAGGCGCGCCTGGGCGATACCCTGCACGGTCGCCAGCTTGCTCGCAGAAAAGCCACAGCCGCGCAGCACCTCAGGCGGTGTCGCCAACAGCTGCTCAGGTTCGGGGAATGCGGCATCAGGAAACAAGGCCAGCATCCGCGCCAGGATCGCCTCGGCTGCCCTGGCATGCAGTTGCTGATAGGCCACCGCCCGCACCAGCGCTTCGAAGGGTTCACGCTCGGGCGCAGCGCTGTGCAGGCAAGGGCCGATGGTGTCGATATGCCGGGCCCAGTCCGGGTCCAGAGCGGCCAGATAATCCGTGGCTTCACGGTAGGCCGCGGGCGAGAGGTCGGCGTGGATCATGCGCAGTGCCCTCCAGGGAGCGGAAAACACCCAGCTTAGACCAATCGCTCACCGGCTAAACGACGGATCTTGCGCGGGTAATTCCGCTTTCAATGGTCTTGCTCCGTGGCGCCTTCTTCGCGAAATGCCTGCGAACAGACCGATATTGGCAGCGCCTTGGCGTCAGTCTGTCACAGCCCGCAGCCTGGCCGCCCGACGATACGACTGCCGGGCAAAGCACACGAACAGACCCGCCATCAGCGCCAGCGCCATCGGCAACCCATGGGGCGCCACATCCATCGCCGCGCCGCTGACCAGCGGCCCGACCAGGCTGCCGACACCCCATAGCAAGCCGACACTGGCGTTTGCGGTGACCAGGTCCTGGCCCTTGAAGCGCTGGCCGATCAGCACCAGCGCCAAGGTGTAGATGCCACCGGCGACTGCCCCCAGCAGCACCAGCATCGGCCAGAGCAACCAGGTTGCCTGCAACAGCCACGGCAGACCTATGCCGATCGACATCGCCACCACCCCGCACACCAAGTGCAACCCGGTGCGCTCGACCCGGTCGGCCAGCCAGCCCAGGGGCAACTGGAAGATCATGTCGCCGGCGAACACCACCGTCACCATCAGCGCCGCCACGCCCACCGCAAAGCCATGACTGCTGGCGTACACCGGCAGCAACGACAGCACCACGGCATCGAAGAAGGAAAAGAACAACACCGCCACGCACAGCGCTGGTGCCACGCGGAAGAAGCCGGCGAGGGTGAAACTCTTTTCGCCCTCCTCGCCGTGTTCCACATGATCCTTGGGCACCGTCAGCAGGATGCACAACAGGGCCAGGCCGTAACAGGCCGTCACCACGCCGGTGACCCAGGGGCTATTGGCACCGACCAGCGCCAGCATCGCCGGGCCCAGCACCTGGAAGCCGGTGAAGCTGGTGGCGTACAGCGCCATGATCTTGCCGCGGTTGTGATCCGGGCACAGCTCGTTGACCCAAGATTCACCCAGGATGATCGCGATTCCCATGCCAACCCCCAACGCCAGGCGCAGCAGCGCCAGGTACCAGATCGAGGCGAACGACCACTCCAGCAAGGCGATGCTCAGGGTGCACAGGCTAAAGCAGAACAGGTAGATGGTGCGCCGGGTCAGGTGCCGGCAGCAGGCATCGACCATGAACGCCGAGAGCATCATTCCTGCCGCCGGAATGGCCGAGATGATGCCAATTTCAAGGGTGCTGGCCCCCGCCTCGTGAAGGCGTAACGACACCAGCGGCAGGCTCGCTCCGAGGCTGAAGCCCACCACTGACACGGCGAACAACAGGCCCGCCAGTAAACGCATGTTCATGTACCACTCCTTGCGCGCCGCCAGGCAGCCCCCATGGGGCCCGGTCGGCTGGAAAAATCACTGAAAACAGATGCAAGCGCAGACGCGCACCGCAAAGGCGCGGCGCAGGTAAGCGCGGATCAGATCAGGGCAAGGTGTGGCGAGAAAGTGAAGGCGAACAGCACGCTGCGTCGACGCTTGAGCACCGTGTCGCTCGGCCACGTGCGACGTGCAGCCTGGAAAGCAGGCTGGCGAACAAGGCGAGAACTCAGGGAACAGCGCATTGCATCGACTACGTGGAAAGAAAAGAGCCGGCACTCTAGGCCAACGGCCGCCGACTCGTCAATCTCGGGACCGCCAGGCGGTCCCAACGACATCAGCGCTTGCTGGTGGACGGCAAGAACACCGCCAACAGGCCGAACAACGGCAGGTACGAACACAACCCGTACACGTACTCGATTCCCCGCAAGTCAGCCAGATACCCGAGCAACGCCGCCCCAATGCCCCCGAACCCGAACATCAGGCCAAAGAAGATCCCGGCAATCATGCCGACACTCCCAGGCACCAGTTCCTGGGCGTACACCACGATCGCGGAGAAGGCTGACGCGAGGATGAAGCCGATCACGACACTGAGCACGGTGGTCCAGAACAGATCGGCATAGGGCAGCACCAGGGTGAATGGCGCCACGCCCAGGATGGAGAACCAAATCACCGCTTTGCGCCCGATGCGATCACCGATCGGCCCGCCAAAGAAGGTCCCGGCGGCCACTGCGCCGAGGAACAGGAACAGGTGCAACTGGGAGCTGGCCACCGACAGGTCGAACTTCTCGATCAGGTAGAAAGTGAAGTAACTGGTGAAGCTGGCCATGTAGAAGTACTTGGAGAACACCAACAGGCCCAGTACCACCAGCGCCAGGATCACTCGCTGGCGGGAGATGCCATGGCTGGCCTGTACGGCCTTGCGCGCCTTGAACTGGTTGAGGTGCCCGGTGTACCAGCGGCGCAGCAGCAAGGTCACGGCGAAGAAGAACAATCCGGCCAGTCCGAACCAGGCCACGTGGGTCTGGCCGAAGGGAATGACGATCGCCGCCGCTAGCAACGGGCCGAAGGCAGAGCCGGCATTGCCGCCAACCTGGAACGTCGACTGGGCCAGGCCAAACCGTCCGCCCGAGGCCAGACGGGCGATCCGCGAGGTTTCCGGATGGAAGGTCGACGAGCCGATGCCTACCAACGCCGAGGCCAGGAGAATCATCGGAAAGCTGCCGACGAACGCCAGCATCACGATCCCCACCAACGTGCACACCGTGCCCAGAGGCAACAGGTTCGGCGTCGGTCGCCGGTCGGTGAAAAAGCCCACCCAAGGTTGCAGTAGCGAGGCAGTGACCTGGAAGGTCAGGGTGATCAGGCCGATCTGGGCAAAGCTCAGGTCATAGTTCGCCTTGAGCATGGGGTAGATGGCTGGCAACACCGACTGGATCAAGTCGTTGATCAGATGCGCCAAAGCGCAGAAGGCGATGATGCGCATCACCAGCGGGTTGGCTTGGGCCGTCGCGCTGGCGGCAGTGGAAGTCTGGGCGCTGCTGATGGCCATGGCAGGTATTCCGTCCGCGAATTTGGGATCCGATTATCCGGAAATAAGTAGATAGATAGCTACCTTTTTATATTGTCGCCACAATCTCTCCAGCGGCGCGTCAGTGATGATCACCATCGACACCCCACACAGCGCGCAGCACGCTTGGCTGGCGAACAGCATTAGCGCCTGGTCAAGGTGCTCGGCCATTGTCTGGTGATGCGCGGATTCAGGGCTTTCTGGCTAAGCGATTGAAAGCGCGTAAATTTTTTTTGAAATGAGTGTTGACACAATCGCGTTTCAGGCGAATAATGCGCGCCACTTGGCTACATAGCTCAGTCGGTTAGAGCACGGCATTCATAATGCCGGTGTCCGGGGTTCAAGTCCCTGTGTAGCCACCATATTGAAAAGGGCTTATCGAAAGATAAGCCCTTTTTCTTTGCCCGCGAAAAGTCGCGCCAGCTCTATCACTCATCGCACCCCCGCCGCCACCACCGCGACGCCCAGCCCGATCAAGGCTACGCCGATCACCCGATCGACCATCACCTGCCGCTCGATCATTGCCTTGCGCAATACCGCACTGGAAAAGAACACCGCCACCAGGCTGAACCACAGCCAATGGGCAAAGGACATGAACGCACCATAGACAAAGTCCAGGGCTAACGGGCTACCCGGTTGCACGACCTGGGTATAGGCGCTGACGACGAACAGCATGGTCTTGGGATTCAGCGCATTGGTCAGAAAGCCCGTGCGCAACGCCTGCAACGTGCTCGCCTGGCCGTCCTGCGCAAGGCCATCGAGGCAGATGCGCGAGGTGTTGGTCAGCGACTTGTAGCCCAGGTAGATCAGGTAGCCCGCCCCCACCACCTTCATCGCCATGAACAACACCGGGCTCTGGCTGATGATCACGGCAATACCCAGGACGGTGTACAGCACATGCACCTGCACCCCCAATGCGATGCCGATGGCAGCGGCAAGTCCTGCCTTGCGCCCTTGCGCATAACTGCTGCGGGTGACCATGGCGAAGTCAGCGCCTGGGCTGATGACAGCCAGCACGGTGAACAGGGCGACAGCGATCAGTTCGTTCACAAAAAAACTCCTCGATAGGCGATGAAAATACACAGAAGCGCCAATTATCGAGGGCTTATCCACAGGCAAAAATCGATTTATAGTGCGACAAATCCGCTAGTTTCTTTCACGGATTCGAGAGCGAACTCGCTCTTGAAAACACAGGATTCCCTTCGCGGGCGAACCCAATCCCACAGGGCTGTCGCGCCGACACGATCATGAAACTGCCGCCACTTACCGCTTTTCGTTACTTCGACATCGCCGCCGAAACCGAAAGCTTCGTGCGCGCCGCCGAGCGCCTGCATGTGACCCATGGTGCGGTCAGTCGCCAGGTGCGACTGCTGGAGGAGAGCCTTGGCATCGAACTGTTCGAACGGCGCAACCGGGCGATCTTCCTCACCGCTGCCGGCCGGACACTGCACAGCACCACCCAATCGATCTTCGAACAACTGGAAGGCACGGTGCAGCGCCTGCAAACCCAGGAGCGCGATAACGTCCTGGTGTTGTCGTGCGAGCCGACCATCGCCATGCGCTGGTTGATTCCGCGCCTGCCCCGCTTCCACGCCACCCACCCTGACCTGCAACTGCACCTGGTGGCCGCTGGCGGCCCGCTGGATTTCGCACGGGCGGGTGTCGACCTGGCCCTGCGGCGTGACGACTTCCATTGGGACCGACAGCTGCACAGCTTGAAGATCTGCGACGAATGGATCGGCCCGGTCTGCCAACCCAACCTGGGAGGCAGCCTCGACGGCCAACGGCTGCTGCACAGCGCCACCCGCCCCAACGCCTGGAGCACTTGGCTGCGCCTGGACGGTAGACAGGCCCGAGAGACCGAGCGTAGCGACTTCGAGCATTTCTATCTGTCGATACAGGCCGCCAGCGCGGGCCTGGGCCTGGCGATCGCTTCAGCCTTGATGGTTCGCGACGAGCTCGACAGCGGACAGCTTCAGGCGCCGTTTGGCTTCCTGCGTGATGGCTCTGCCTATCACCTGCTCAGCCCCCGCCCCTTGGAGGCCGGTGACAAGCGCCAGCGCTTCGCGACGTGGGTGGTTCAGGAGTGCCACAGCTGCCTGGCTCACTTGGGCTTGACACAAAACGACGAGCCCGAGTGACCGTCGCCACCCCAAGTCCGAAACCCTGCGGTATCCAGATGAATGCGCCCAGTCGGGTAGCGCCCCAGCCCCATGTTCCAGGCCTGGCCGTGCTGCTGCCAGAAGCGGCAAAGCGGATTGGGATCTGACCACGCCGGCAGCAGCACGTCGACCGCGAAAGCCCGCGTGTGAGCGCTACCCGGCGCGCCGCCCGCACAGGCGTTCAGGCGCGGATCGCGATAGGCCGAGACCACTTCGAACTGACGCAGGATGCCTTGTTCATCAAGGGTCTTGAGCAGCGCCAAGGTGGATCGCACCTGGGGCCATTGGGCGGCCGGCGGCACGGCGAAGGGCGAGGCCTGGCACAGGCGCCAGTCCGAGGCCGAGCGCAGCAGTTGATGGATCGGCACTACACCATAAAGACGTGCATCCACCAGCATCTGGCGGAAGGCACGCGTCTCGTGGTCACCCGCCCATTGGGCGAACATCCACAGGTCTCGATCATCGGCGCGAGCGTGGGCGCCCATCACCAGACTTGCCGCCAATGCCAGCAGCGTCATGCCTTTCATCCACCACTCCTGTGCTCGTCCCTACACCGAGTAAAGCACGGGCCCCGCGCTATTGAGACACGAGCTACTCAAGAGGCCGCAGGCGATATTGAGCCGGCAACTGGGCAAAGCCGCTGATGGTGGTGTCCAGGCTCTTCCAGCGACCATCCTTGATGCCATAGATACAGCCATGAATCGACAGCTCCTGTCCGCGATGCCAGGCGTTCTGCACGATGCTGGTATGAGCCACGTTGGCGACCTGCTGGATGACATTGAGCTCGCACAGCCGATCGACCCTGGCCTCTTCGCTCTCCAGCTTGGCCAGCTCGCCGCGCTTTTCGTAATACAGGTCGCGGATCGAGCGCAGCCAGCCATCGATCAGGCCCAGCTGGCGGTCCTGCATGGCCGCCCGCACTCCGCCGCAGCCGTAGTGGCCGGTGACCAGGATGTGCTTGACCTTGAGCACCTCGACCGCGTACTGGATCACCGACAGGCAGTTCAGGTCGGTGTGCAGCACCACGTTGGCGACATTGCGATGCACGAACAGATCGCCCGGCAGCATGCCAACAATCTCGTTGGCCGGCACGCGGGCATCGGAGCAGCCGATCCAGAGGAATTCGGGGGTTTGCTGGCGGGCCAGCTTGGCGAAGAAATCCGGGTCGCGCTGCTTGATCGCATCGGCCCAGCGCTCATTGTTGTCGATCAGTTCCTGCAGGTCATGCATGGTCGTTGCCTCATCAGGGTATGGCTGTGTGACACGACCTGCTCCTGCAAGGTCACTCTTCGAGCAGGGTGCAGGCCATCACCAGGGCGTCTTCGCGGCCGCCGGCGACCGGATAGTAGTCCCGGCGCCGGCCGATTTCGTTGAATCCGTAGCGCTCGTACAAACGATAGGCCGACTGGTTGCTGGCGCGCACCTCCAGGAAACATTCGCGACCATTGAGCTGATAGGCCCGCGCCATCAGGTGCTCGAGCAAGCGCAGGCCCAGGCCGCGTCCCTGGTTCTCGGGCTTGACGGTGATGTTGAGCAAGTGGGCTTCGTCGATGATCACGTTGATCACGCCATGCCCCACCTGCTGCTGCCCGTCGAACATCAGCCACACTTCGTAGGATTTGAGCGCATCCTGAAAGATCCCGCGGGTCCAGGGATGACTGAACGCGGCATATTCGATCTTAAGCACGGCATCCAGATCCGCCTCGGTCATTCGGCGGAAACTGATCGAGTCACTCATTCAACGCTCTTCCAGCGCGCCATCAGCCGGCGCATCGCTTGCCAGACGTCCGCCTTGCGTTGCGGCTCGTCCATCAACAGTTCAAGGCCCGGCAAGGCCCAGGCATCGCCCAGGCCCTCGACCTTCAGTTCTTGGTAGTAGGCCTCGCCGTCGGCTTGGCCGGCAAAGCGCACGGCTGGCAGGCCGACCAGCCACAGGCAGGTGCAGGGCGCCTCTTCCAGGCGAGCCTGAATGAACCCTTGGACGAAGTCGCGCGCAGCCTCTGGGCCTTGGTCCATGTTGCCGCGTACCAGCAGCGGCCAGCGCACCGGCTCGCCGATGATCTGCGGCGCATCGGGCAGGCCGGCGGCGCGCAGCATGTCCTTGAGCAGCAAGTAAGACGGGTCACGGCTCTGGAACGGCTGGCCGGTGGCCAGCTCCACCAACAGCAGGCAACTGCCGGCACGCAGCAATTGCAGGGCGAAACGCGGCGGCGGCACAGGCACTGGCCGGGGTGCCGGCGCCTGCTCCTCGACTTCGACCGGTTTGCTGGCGGGCTTGGGAGCGCTGCCAGGTCGGGGGATCTCGATCTTCGGTCGTTCCGCCGAGCGGGCCAGCGGCGCGGCTGGCGCCTGCTCGGACGATGGCACCGAGGCCCGCACGTCGATTTCGAAGTCCTCGACCGGCGCCAAAGGCGCCAACAGCTCCGGACGCGACGGTGCGGCGAACGGCAGTTCGGCGCGCGGCAGCCAATGCACCACTTGCATGGCGGATAGGTAGGCGCGGCGGCGGGGCTCGGTCAGCAAGGCACAGGCATCCGGGGAACGAAAACAGTCGGCCATTCTAACGCCGTTGCCCAGCAAGTGCCGCAACTGGTCGGCGGAAATTTGTTGTTTGCTTCCCCATCCGCAGGCAAACCCGCGTCCACGGATACAGCGGTGTTGCTGAGCGCACCACTGGACCAGGCGAGAGCGGGCTTGCCCGCGAAGAGGCCAGGCAATTCCCTGCAAGGCTTGGGGCCATCCCGATTACAGACCAAGGGGTGAAATCCTCCCCCCCGGATGCAGTACAATCGCCCCTTTTATTTGGCAACGAGTCGACCCGCCAATGATCGAACCCAAGCGCGTCCTGCGCGCCCTAGCCGAACACTGGGCCCTGATCGAGCCGCTGTGCGAGCGTTTCGACCAGGGCACCCTGAGCCTGGTCGAACTGCGCCAGCAGCTTGCCCGGCAGCAGGTGGAAAGTACGCCGCAGGACATCACCCAGCTGCTGGACGTATGGATACGCCTGGATATCCTGGTGCCGGTGGCCAAGAGCCCGAACCGCTTCGAGCTCAACGCCCAGATCCACGACTTCCTCGCCTACCTGCGCCGCGAGCACCGCCTGGGCCTGTGCCTTGAGATCGAGGCCTACCTGCGCCACCTGGAGCGCCTGGCCGGGCACATCCAGGACGCCTTCGACAACCGCGACAGCGACGACCTGGCGCGCCAACTGCGCCTGCTCGACATGCGCGTGCGCGATGTCCTCAAGAAACTCGACAACGACGAGCAGGCGCTGGTCGCCGTGGCTGAACGGGCCAAGACCAGCAACCGCCAGATTCCCCTGCGCCAACGTTACGCCGAAGTCCTGGCGACTTGGGACGAATACGTCGAGCCGATGATCCAACTGGTCAATGCCGACGGCGCCTTCGAACAAGGCGTGCGCAAGGTCGAAACCGTGCTGCTGCGCCTGCTGGGCGAGCAGGCGCGCCTGGGCCATCTGGTCGACGACGACATGTTGCTGCGCACCCATGCGCGCATCCTCGAGATGCAGACCAGCGCCCAGCTCACCCTGCGCCATGCCCGTGAGCTGCTGCTGCCGCTGCGCGAAGAAGCGCGCCGGCACAACGCGGTCACCCGTGGCGCGGCCCTGGCCCTCTCGGTGATCCGACGCAAAGGCATCGATGCGGTGCCGCATGCGGCCATGCCGATGTTCACCCGCCCGCAGAGCACGTTCCTCGGCAGCGCCAGCCAGGTCGAGGCCTATGTGTATGCCTTGGCCCGCTTCGAGCCCAAGCCGGCGCGCTTCCCCAAGGCGCACAAGAGCCAGAAGGGCCCGCTGCCCCGCGCTCCGCGCACGGTCAAGGAAATGCTCGAGCGCTGCGAGGACGCCTTGCCCCTGCCGGATCTGATGGTCTGGCTGCTCGAGCAGGAGCCCGAAGGCGCCACCGACGAATTGCTGTACTGGTTCTCGCGCCTGTCGCGGGAGAAGCGCTTTAGCCGCGAACGCCTGGACCGCCGCGAGTACACCACCCGCGAGCACCTGGTCAGCCTGCGCTCCTTCGCCCTGACCTCCAGCCGCGAAACCACGCCTGAATCCAACGCGAGCCCAGCCAATGCATCTTGATCTTTCCGAACTGTCCCAGCTCGCCCCCATCTTCCGCGAGCTGTTCAAAGGTTTTCACATCAGCCGCCGCGACCCTGAGCTGTATGCCCAGTTGTCGAACTTCCAGGACCAGTACCGCACCCTGTTCAAGGCCCTGGGCTTCGAACTGGTGTGCGATACCCGCGGGTTCTACTACTTCGTGCCCGAGCAGGCCGCCGCGCAGGTCAACAAGACCGCCCAGCGATTGTCGCTGTTCACCTTCATCCTGGTCGAGCACCTGGCCGACCAGGGCCGCGATCCAATGGCCGTGCTTGACGGCGGCAGCATTGGCCGCGATGAGCTGCCTTCGCTGCTGGAAAAGTACCGCGACCTGTTCATCCAGGCCGAAGTGCAGACCGTCGACGAGCTGGAAGAAAAGATCCTGCGCCGCATGACCCAGCTGGGTTTTGCCCACGAGGAAGGCGGCATCTACCGCTTCCTGCCGCCGATGCACCGCTTCCTGGATGTGTGCCTGTCGGTCCAGCAGGACCGGGATCTGGCTGCCAGTCTGCACAGCGACCTGCCGTTGCCAACGCCGGTACTGGTCGAAGAAGAAAGCCCGGAAGAACTCAACCGCACCGACGATCCGCTCGACCTGTCGCCGTTCGACAGCGAGGAGAGCGAGGAAGAAGCCCTCGCCCGAGCCATCCGCGAAGAGCAACAGGAGATTGACGCATGAGCCAGGAACGCTACGGTATTCGCCGCTTCGCACTGCTCAACACCGCCGGCTACAGCCTGGGACTGTTCCCTCTGGAGCAGCCGCTGTCGGTCTATGGTGCCAACAACCTCGGTAAATCCGCCTCGATCAACGCCCTGCAGTTCCCGATCCTGGCGCGCATGTCCGACATGAGCTTCGGCAAGTACAGCCTGGAGCAGTCGCGCCGGTTCTACTTCGCCAGCGACACCAGCTATATCCTCTGCGAGCTGAACCTGCCCCACGGCCCCCACGTGATCGGTGTGGTCGGCCGCGGCCCAGGGGGTGGTTTCGGCCACCAGTTCTTTGCCTACCAGGGACAGCTGGACCTGGCGCACTACCAGAAGAACGACACCTGCCTGCGCCAGAAGGAGCTGTTCACCAACCTCGAGCAGCACGGCCTGAAGGCCTACGAACTCAAGCCCGACGAACTGCGCCGACTGCTGGTCGGCGGTCATACGTCGGTGCCGCTGGACCTGACCCTGATCCCGCTGCGCTCGACCAGCGAACAGAGCTTGAAGACCTTCCGCTCGCTGTTCATCAACCTGCTGCACATGCGCGAGATCACCGCAGCCAAGCTCAAGCAGCTGTTCCTCGATGCCTTCGAGCACAGCCTGCGCTCGGGCAGCGTCGATTACATCGCCGCCTGCGAGGAAGCCTTCCGCGACGTGCGCCGCATGGAGCAGGACTACAATGCCCTGGTCGCCGCAGGCCCGCTGGTCGAGGCCCTGGCCGGCGGCGTGGCCCAGCGCGACATCCTGCGCGGCAAGCTGCACCGCCTTTCGCCCCTGCTCGACAACCTGCTGGGCACCTGGCAGGAATACGCCATGGCGCGCAAGGAAGAACTGGTCATCCAGGCCGAGCACTACCGCAGCGAACAGGACCGCCTGCAGAACGACCAACGCGGCGGTACCCAGGAGCTGATGCGACTGGAGCGCGAGATCACCGGCATCCAGCGCTGGCTTGGCGAGCTGTCGGTACTCAAGCATCGCTTCGCCTTGGTCGAAGATGCCAAGGTCCTGGAGCAGCAACTGCTGGCTGCCAAGGATGCCCACGACGAATTGGCCGGCGCCCTGGCCCAGTCGCGTCAGTTCTCCGCCGAGGACCTCGACGAGCGCGTGCGCGATCTGGAAAAACGCCTAAAGCAGGTCAAGCAGCAGCTCGATCACGCCGACAACAACAGCTACGCCCGCCTGCGCGAGGAGTTTTCCCAGCAGGATGTCGACCGCCTGATGCGCCTGTTCAACGGTGCGCTGTTCAGCCTGCCGCTGGGCGATCGGGGCATCGAGCTGGACGACAGCGATGTCTGGGTCAAGACCCTCGAAGCAGTGCTCGACAGCTTCAAGGGCGAGCGCTTCGAGGCGCCTGGCCTGTCCATCGACCTTTCGCACATCGACCCGCCGGCCCTGCAGGCCCTGGCCGACCGCGCCGCCTTGCGCGACCAGAAGGAGCGCCTGGAAAAAGAACTCAAGCAGCTCAAGACCCAGCAGGCAGTCGCCGCCGACCGCAACGCGAGCAAGGCCCAGACCGAGGCCCTGTACCAACAGGTGCTCGACGCCCAGAAGGCCCTGGAAGACTTCCGCCGCAGCGAAACCCTGAGCGCCGAAGAGCCCGAGAAGATGGAGCAACTGGCGCAACTGGAAGCCGCCCAGGACGAGCTCAAGCGCTCCAGCGACGCCTTCACCGAACGCGTCCAGCAATTGTCGGCCAAGCTGCAACTGGTCGGCCGGCAGATCGCCGACCTCGAAGCCAAGCAACGCACCCTCGACGACGCCCTGCGCCGCCGTCAGCTGCTGCCGGCCGACTTGCCGTTCGGCACGCCGTTCATGGAAGCGGTCGACGACTCCATGGACAACCTGCTGCCACTGCTCAACGACTACCAGGACAGCTGGCAGGCGCTGCAGCGGGTGGACAACCAGATCGAGGCGCTGTACGCCCAGGTGCGCCTCAAGGGCGTGGCCAAGTTCGACAGCGAAGACGACATGGAACGCCGCCTGCAGCTGCTGATCAATGCCTACTCGCACCGCACCGAAGAGGCCCTGACCCTGGCCAAGGCCCGTCGCGCGGCGGTCACCGACATCGCCCGGACTCTGCGCAACATTCGCAGTGACTACGACAGCCTCGAGCACCAACTGGCGCTGTTCAACCGCGAGATCAACCGGCGCCAGGTGTCCAACCTGGAGAGCTTCCGCGTGGTCCTGGCACCGAACAAGGAAGCGCTCAAGCACATCGACCAGATCATCCACAGCGCCGGCCAGTACGAAGAAGGCGAGACCCTGTCGGTGTTCGACCTGACCCAGAGCGCCGAGCAGGATCACAAGAACGAAGAGGCCAAGGAGTACCTGGCGCGGCTGGTGGCGGCCAACCACAACCAGCTGGGCCTGAAGGACCTGTTCGAGCTGGCCTTCGAGATCACCAAGATCAACAGCCAGCCGGTGATCCACGCCGACATCGATGGCGCCGCGTCCAACGGCACCACCATGACCATCAAGGCGCTGACCAATATGTACCTGCTGCTGCACTTGATGGATCGCGATCTGGCCGGGCGCATCCGCCTGCCCTACTACCTCGACGAGGCGGCGGACATCGACGAACGCAACCAGGCAGCGCTGCTGGAAACCAGCCAGCAGCTAGGCTTCGTGCCGATTCTGGCGAGCGTGAAGCCGCAGGTGTCGGCGCGGGTCGCGATTGACCTGGAAGGGGGTAGCGGACCGAACGGCATCTACATCGACGAAGCGGACTGGAAGTTCATCAGCCGTATCGATGAAGTGAAGGCGATCGTGCGTGAGGATGTGGCCGAGGAACTGGCCTGAGTCGGTGAGCTGGGGCCGCTTTTGCGGCCCTTCGCAGGCTAGCGCCAGCGCCTGCATGTTTTGAGCCTGGCGTGACTCCCTTGCAGCGTGGGATGGGGGCCAAAGCCCCCTCCCGACCGTCAACCAGGTATCACTGCGCCCACGGCAGGATGGGAATTGCCGTTACCGCATTTTGCGGGCTGCCTTCGATCATCCGGTCGCTGTACACCAGGTACACCAGCGTGTTGCGCTTCTTGTCCAGAAAGCGCACCACCTGCATGGTCTTGAACACCAGCGAGGTGCGCTCCTTGAATACTTCCTCGCCGTCCTTGAGCTCACCCTTGAAGTTGATCGGACCGACCTGACGGCAGGCGATCGACGCCTCTGCGCGGTCTTCGGCCAGACCCAGCCCACCTTTCACACCGCCCGTCTTGGCCCGCGACAGGTAGCAAGTCACACCCTCGACCTTCGGATCGTCGAACGCCTCGACCACAATGCGGTCGTTCGGCCCGAGGAACTTGAACACAGTGGATACCTGGCCGATTTCATCGGCTGGGGCTAGCACCGGCAGCGCCAAGGCCGCCAGGGCAATCATCTTTTTCAGCATGCCCCGCCTCCTCAGACCAGCACCAGGTTGTCGCGGTGCACCAGCTCCGGTTCGGCGCTGTAGCCCAGCAGGCTCTCGATGGCATCGGAAGGCTGGCCGATGATCTTCTGCGCCTCCAGGGCGCTGTAATTGGCCAGGCCACGGGCCACTTCACGGCCATCAGGCCCTACGCAGACCACCATTTCGCCACGACGGAAGCTGCCCTGCACGGTCTTCACGCCAACCGGCAGCAGGCTCTTGTTCGATTCGCGCAAGGCCTTCACGGCGCCGTCGTCCAGCACCAGGGTCCCGCGGGTTTGCAGATGGCCGGCCAGCCACTGCTTGCGTGCGGCGAGCATGCCGCGCTCGGGCGACAGCAGAGTTCCCAAGCGCTCGCCAGCCTTCAAGCGATCCAGGACACGCTCGATGCGGCCACCGATGATGATGGTATGGGCGCCGGAACGGGCAGCCAGGCGCGCGGCGCGCAGTTTGGTCTGCATACCGCCGCGACCGAGCGCCCCCCCGGTACCGCCAGCAACGGCATCGAGCGACGGATCATCGGCGCGAGCCTCATAGATCAGCTGCGCCTGCGGGTTATTGCGTGGGTCGGCGTCGAACATGCCGTCGCGGTCGGTGAGGATCACCAGCAGATCGGCTTCCACCAGGTTGGCCACCAAGGCGGCCAGGGTGTCGTTGTCACCGAAACGAATCTCGTCGGTGACCACGGTGTCGTTCTCGTTGATCACCGGGACCACACCCAGATCGACGAGAGTACGCAGGGTGCTGCGCGCATTGAGGTAACGCTTGCGGTCGGAAAGGTCATCATGGGTCAGAAGAATCTGCGCGGTGTGTTTGCCGTGCTCGCCGAAGCTCGACTCCCATGCCTGCACCAGGCGCATCTGGCCAATGGAAGCGGCGGCTTGCAGCTCGTTCATCGCGCTCGGTCGCGAGGTCCAGCCCAGCTGGCTCATGCCCGCTGCCACGGCCCCGGAGGAGACCAGCACCAATTCCACACCTGCTTCCCGCAGTGCGACCATCTGCTCGACCCAGACAGCCATGGCGCCGCGGTCGAGGCCTTTGCCATCCGCCGTCAGCAGGGCGCTGCCGATCTTCACGACCCAGCGCTTGGCGCCTGTCACCTTGCTTCGCATCTTCTCTTCCAACCTATGTCGAATCTGTAGATACCGTAGATACAAAAACGCCGCTCGTTTGAGCGGCGTTTAGTGTACTGCAACCGATCAGTCGCGCACGTAAATGATTTCCGGACCGTCTTCGTCGTCCTCGAAATCATCCCAGTCATCGTCGTCGCCGATGTCGTGCACGCTCTTGACGCCGGTGCGGCGCAGAGTACGCGCGTCATCCAGCGCCTGCAGCTGGGCACGGGCTTCATCTTCGATACGCTGATCGAGCTCGGCCAGCTCTTCGGCGTAGGCCGGGTCGTTGGCCAGGCGGTCGGCGCGGTCTTCCAGGTAACGCATCAGGTCGTGGCTGAGCTGTTCGGTGCCCTGCTTGGCAATGGCCGAAATCACATAGACCGGACCATCCCAGTTCAAGCGCTCGACGACTTCCTTGACGCGCTCTTCGCGCTCATCGTCCATGATCATGTCGGCCTTGTTCAGCACCAGCCAACGCTCACGATCGACCAAAGCCGGGCTGAACTGCGCCAGCTCGTTGAGGATGATTTCAGCGGCATCGGCCGGGCTGCTGCCGTCCAGCGGCGCCAGGTCGACCAGGTGCAACAGCACACGGGTGCGCGCCAGGTGCTTGAGGAAGCGGATACCCAGGCCGGCGCCATCGGAAGCACCTTCGATCAGGCCCGGGATGTCGGCGATGACGAAACTCTTCCAGCGGTCGACGCTGACCACACCCAGGTTCGGCACCAGGGTGGTGAACGGGTAGTCGGCAACCTTCGGCTTGGCTGCGGAAACCGCACGGATGAAGGTGCTCTTGCCCGCATTCGGCAAGCCCAGCAGACCGACGTCGGCCAGGACCTTGAGCTCCATCTTCAGGTCGCGCTGCTCACCCGGTTTGCCTGGCGTGGTCTGACGCGGCGCGCGGTTAGTGCTGGACTTGAAACGGGTGTTGCCAAGGCCGTGCCAGCCGCCCTGGGCGACCATCAGCTTCTGCCCCGGCGTGACCAGATCACCGATCACCTCCTGGGTCGAGGCGTCGATCACGGTGGTGCCGACCGGCACGCGCAGGAACAGGTCTTCACCTTTCTTGCCGGTGCAGTCGGTGCTGCCACCGTTCTGACCACGCTGGGCTTCGTGATGACGGGTGTAGCGGTAGTCGACCAAGGTGTTGAGGTTCTCATCGGCAACCATGTACACCGAGCCGCCGTCGCCACCATCACCACCGTTGGGGCCACCGTTCTCGATGAACTTCTCGCGGCGGAAGCTCATGCAACCATTGCCGCCGTCACCGGCCTTGACCCGGATCGATACTTCGTCAACAAACTTCATAAAAACCGCCTCTCGTCTTCCGACGAGCTGAATGACTCAATTACATGAGGCTCTTGCAAAAATGAGCGCGGCGGCCCCGTACGACCGTAGAAACCCACGCCGGCAGCCCATACAAACAGCTTTGCAAGAGGCTCACCACAAACGAAAAAGCCCCGTCGCATGACGGGGCTTCTCCAGCGACAGCGCGATTAGGCCGCGACGACGCTTACGTAACGACGACCGAACTCGCCTTTCTTCTCGAACTTGATCACGCCTTCGATCTTGGCGAACAGGGTGTGATCCTTGCCCATACCAACGCCGTAGCCGGCGTGGAATTCGGTGCCGCGCTGGCGGACGATGATGTTGCCTGGCTTGATAACCTGGCCACCATACATCTTCACGCCAAGGCGTTTCGATTCTGAGTCGCGACCGTTACGAGTACTACCACCAGCCTTTTTGTGTGCCATGGTTCAATTCTCCAATAAATTCAGGGGATCGGGGCGATTAAGCCTGGATACCGGTGATTTTGATTTCGGTGAACCACTGGCGGTGGCCCATGCGCTTCATGTGGTGCTTACGACGACGGAACTTGATGATGCGAACCTTGTCGTGACGGCCTTGCGAAACGACTTCGGCCACAACCTTGGCACCTGCGACGACTGGAGCGCCGATGGTGACTTCTTCGCCGTTGGCGACCAGCAGAACGCGATCGAAGGTCACGGATTCGCCAGTAGCGACTTCCAGCTTCTCGATCTTGAGGAATTCACCTTCAGCGACTTTGTACTGCTTGCCGCCGGTAACGATTACTGCGTAAGACATTGGGTATTTCTCCGATAATCCTGCTCACCCAGCGCTTTATATGATGAGTATTGGCTGGCATGGCTGCACTGGGCTGGAACGGCCCGGTGCAATTGCGTAAGGCAGGTGCTGCCCAGGAAGTTAGGGTGCGCGATTGTACGCAACCCAATAAATGCTTGCAAGTGGCGGCCAGGGGCCACGGGCACCGCGCCTTGACACACCGGGACCCGCGACCTAGCATGCCGCGCAACCTCAATGGAGCAGCCGATGCAACCCCAAACCTTCTACCGCGCGGTAGCTGACGATTTCAGCGCCGTCGACGAGATCATCAAGAAGCAGCTGACCTCGCGCGTGCCGCTGGTATCGAAGATCGGCGACTATATCACGTCCGCTGGCGGCAAGCGCCTGCGCCCATTGCTGGTGCTGCTGTGCGGCAAGGCCCTGGGTCGTGAAGGCGACGACCTGCGCTTGCTCGCGGCGACCATCGAGTTCCTGCACACCGCCACCTTGCTGCACGATGACGTGGTCGACATGTCCGGTATGCGCCGTGGCCGCTCCACCGCCAACGCCCTGTGGGGCAACGCCCCGAGCGTGCTGGTCGGCGACTTCCTTTATTCGCGCTCGTTCGAGATGATGGTCGAGCTGGGCTCGATGCCGGTCATGCAGATCCTCTCCAAGGCCACCCGGGTGATCGCCGAGGGCGAGGTGCTGCAACTGTCGCGAGTTCGCGATGCCAGCACCACCGAAGAGGTCTACATGGATGTCATCCGCGGCAAGACCGCGATGCTGTTCGAGGCCTCCACCCACAGCGCCGCTGCACTGGCCGGCGCCAGCGACGAGCAGCGCGAAGCCCTGCGCACCTTCGGTGACCATCTGGGCGTGGCCTTCCAGCTGGTCGACGACCTGCTGGATTACAAAGGCGACTCGCAGACCCTGGGCAAGAACGTCGGCGACGACCTGGCCGAGGGCAAGCCAACCCTGCCGCTGATCTACACCATGCGCGAAGGCACCGCCGAACAGGCCGCCCTGGTACGCCAGGCGATCCAGAAGGGCGGTATCGAGGACTTGGAGCAGATCCGCATCGCCGTGGAAGCCTCCGGCGCCTTGGACTATACCGCCCAGCTCGCCCGGGACTACGTCAAGCGCGCCATCGAATGCCTGGAAGTGCTGCCAGCCAGCGAATACCGTGACGCACTGATCGAACTGAGCGAGTTTGCCGTAGCCCGTACCCACTAAGATCGCATTCGCCCTCATTCGCGGGTAACTCCGCCCCACAGATTGCGCCGCGTCTGTGGGAGCGGGGTTACCCGCGAATGCGTTTGCACAGGCAAAACACACTATCCGATCAAAACCTTATACAATGTGGGCCTTAATCCCGCTTGTCTTGAGGAACCCCTGTGAGCACTTTGCCACCTTGCCCCAAATGCAACTCCGAATACACCTATGAGGATGGCACTCAGCTGATCTGCCCCGAATGCGCCCACGAATGGTCGGCCAATGGCGAAGCCGAAGCCGCCAGCGACGACGTGGTGAAAAAGGATTCGGTCGGCAATGTCCTGCAGGACGGCGACACCGTCACGGTCATCAAGGACCTCAAGGTCAAAGGATCTTCCCTGGTGGTGAAGGTCGGCACCAAGGTCAAGAATATCCGCCTGTGCGATGGCGACCACGATATCGACTGCAAGATCGACGGCATCGGCGCCATGAAGCTGAAGTCCGAGTTCGTACGCAAGGTCTGACCCCGCACCGGGGCCGCCACCCGGGCGGCCCCTCAGGTCTGCGAGAAGTCCCTACCCCGCCCGGAAGAAAACTTCCAATAGGGTCTTGCTATTCTGATAATAAGAATTATTCTCATTGGAACCCATTCCAAGGAGAACAGCCATGACCTATCTGATCGATGCCTGGCTCGACCGGCCTCACCCCTACCTGCGCATTCTGCATCGCGAAACAGGCGAAGTCTGTGCCGTGCTCGAGCAAGACGCGCTCGATGAGCTGCGCGACCAAGGCGACCTGGACCTCAATGGCCTGAATTCAAGCGAGCCGGGAGTGCTCAAGGAGTTGGTGCGAAATCTGTTTCTGTATTGCTATGCACGGGCATTGCGCCCCGGGGGAACAGAGTGGAACTGATGCCACAGGCTTGGCCAACTCCCGCACGCGCTGAATGCACGGCACCTGCGGGAGCGGGCTTGCCCGCGACTGGGCCGCAATGCGGCCCCGACGGCATTACAGAACGTCGAGCAGCTCGACGTCGAACACCAGTACGCTGTGCGGCGGGATGCTGCCGACGCCCTGGGCGCCATAGGCCAGCTCGCTCGGCACGTACAGACGCCATTTGCTGCCGGCATTCATCAGTTGCAGCGCCTCGGTCCAGCCCGCGATGACACCACCGACCGGGAATTCGGCCGGCTGGCCACGATCGTAGGAGCTGTCGAACACAGTGCCGTCGATCAGGGTGCCGTGATAGTGGGTACGCACGTTGTCTTCGCGAGTCGGCTTGGCGCCTTCGCCTGCGGTCAGGACTTCGTACTGCAGGCCC
The DNA here is from genome assembly GCF_008124495.1 of Pseudomonas sp. CK-NBRI-02. Classification (NCBI taxonomy): domain Bacteria; kingdom Pseudomonadati; phylum Pseudomonadota; class Gammaproteobacteria; order Pseudomonadales; family Pseudomonadaceae; genus Pseudomonas; species Pseudomonas sp. CK-NBRI-02. The sequence goes on from NZ_VSJH01000001.1 coordinate 261,185, forward strand.
GACGCCAGGGTGACGATGCCGTCACGCTTGGCATTCTCGACCAGGAACTGCTTGCCAGCGGCAGCAGCAGCTTCGGCCTTGGCAGCCGCTTCGGCTTGCATCACTTCACGGATGACCTTGAAGCTGGCCGACAGGTCGGCTTCGCTGACTCGGCTCTCGGCACCGTTGAACGCATCGGTCAGGCCAGCCAGGATGGCTTCCAGGCTCACGCCTGGCGGCGGGTTGTCACGCAGTTGGCCGCCCAGCTGACGGCCAATGCCATAGCTGACGCGCGTTTCGTCGGTGCTCAGGTTCAGTTCGGACATTTCACTCTCCGCTTGAGGGCGAAGGAAATCCGCCCTGCATGAAAAAGGGCGAGAAGCCTAGCACACAGCGGCGCAGTGATTCAGCTATCAGGGCTACCAGGCCGAACGCTGGGAGATCGGCACTTTCAAGTCCTCCTCCGGGTGCGAACCCATTCCGCACATTTCGTCCTGGACCGACCAGTGCACCAGGTTCATCGACAACATCGGCAGAGCGTTGAGCAGCTGCCGCGCATCCTCCACCGAATGCACCCGCAACCGTTCGCCACGACCATCTGCCAGTGGGTGGGCATGGCCCTGGATCCGGGCCTCGAGCAGATAATCACCGCCTTCGATGGCGATCAGATTGAGTTCCTCGACATGGCCAGCCCTGGCTTCGACATTGAGCTGATGCAGGTTCATGAGAGCACCTCACAAGTGGGAACCACGCATGACTGCTCATTTTTTGTACACCCGTTGAAAAATCACAAGCCATGAGCGCAACCGCCCGTCCGTTTGGCAACGGACGGGCGGCGGCTAGATGCTCGGCAACAGCGTCGATCAGTGCTTGGTGAGCTTGTCCAGGTAACCCATGACGAACGCCGAGACCACGAAGGTCATGTGGATGATCACATACCACATCAGATAGTCGGTGGAGATGTTCTGGGCATCCATGAATACCCGCAGCAGATGGATCGAGGAGATCGCCACGATGGAGGCCGCGACTTTCATCTTCAGCGAAGAAGAATCCATCTTGCCCAGCCAGTTGAGCTTCTCCTTGTTGTCGTCGATGTCCAACTGCGAGACGAAGTTTTCGTAGCCAGAGATCATCACCATCACCAGCAGGCCTCCGACCAGCGACATGTCGATCAGCGACAGGATCACCAGAATCAGGTCGGCTTCGCTCAGCGCGAAGACATTCGGCAGGACGTGGATGACTTCCTGGAAGAACTTCAGCGCCAGGGCCAGCAGGCCCAGGGACAGGCCGAAATAGATCGGAGCGAGCAGCCAGCGCGAGGCATACATCGCATTTTCAAGGATACGTTCCATGGGGAGATAGAGACTCGTCAGATGGCGAAAAAGCGAGCGCGAGTATAGCTACCCCTCCGGGACAGCAAAAGCCTGGAGCCCAGAGCGTCGCGGGTTAACCGCCTCCACCGGTGGAGGCGGCGCCCCATGCTCCAGGCAGCCGAACGCAACGACTGCCGAGCAATCAGGTCTCGGGATGGAACTGATAATCCCCCAGGTTGCGACAGCGCTCGCCATTGATCCGCCGCAACTGCGCTTGCAGGTGCAGGCACCAGATCTGCGGGTCGTCAGCGACCTGATAACCATGCAAGGTCAGGCTGTCGACAATGGCATTGAGCACCGACTCGGCGACCAGTGGACCATGGAATGGTCCTTGAGCCTTGATGGCCGAAGGTTGCTCTCCCTCCATCCCGGCAGCGAAGAGCAAGGTCCACATCCCGGTGTCGCCGGCCAGCGGACGGATACTGCATTCGATACGCGTCACCAGGCCCAGGCACTGGCGGGTGAGGCTGAGGTTGCGCATGGCGGCGTCCCCTCTGTGAAGCCTTGTTCAGCCCGAAAACTTCAGGCTGTTTCCATCCTGAACGCTGATGCCGTCCTAAGTTCCAGCATAGAAGACCCACAAAAAAAGATGGAAAACCGGCGCTGAACGGTAGCCATTTGCCTCCAGCGCCGGTTTATTGACTCAAGCGGGATTCGCTTGGGCCACGACCTCCTCCATGCGCTCTTTCTCGGCTTCCTTGATGTCTTCCTCGCTGATCATCTCGGCAATCACACGCAAGCGCTCGACCACCCGCGCATTGACGCTGCCTTCAGGGAATTGGCCCTTCTCGTCAGGTGCCCCCGCCTCCTCGCCCACCAGCAGGCTCAGGGCCTCGTCGGCCTGGCTGACGGCATAGACGTGGAACCGTCCGGCCTCGACCGCCTGAACCACCCGCTCATCGAGCATCAGCGTAGCGACGTTGGCGCGCGGAATGATCACGCCTTGCTCACCGGTCAGCCCGCGTGCCTCACAGAGACGGAAGAAGCCTTCGATCTTCTCGTTGACCCCTCCCACCGCCTGCACTTCACCGAACTGGTTGATCGAACCGGTGATGGCGAAGCACTGCTTGAGCGGGGTGCGGGACAAGGCCGAGATCAAGGTACAGACTTCGCCGAGCGATGCGCTGTCCCCGTCCACATATCCATAGGACTGCTCCAGCGCGATGCTCGCCGAGATCGCCAGCGGGAACTCCTGGGCATAGCGGCTCCCCAGATAACCGGTGAGGATCATCACGCCTTTGGAGTGAATCGGCTGGCCTAGGTTGACCTCACGTTCGATATCGACGATGCCGCTGCCGCCCGGGTAGACAGTCGCGGAGATCCGCGCCGGCATGCCGAACGCCGAATCCCCGACCTCGAGCACGGTCAAGCCGTTGCACTTGCCGATGGCGGCACCCTCGGTGTCGATCAGGATGATGCCGGCGAGCATGTCGTCGAGCACTCGCTGCGACACTCGCCCGGTGCGTGTGGCCTTGGCCTTGAGGGCGCGTTCGATGTGCCCGGCATCGGTCATGTCCTCGCTGGCCAACTGACGGATGAAGTCCGCCTCACTGACCAACTGGAACAGGTCACCGATACGCGCCGACAGGCGCGACTGGTTCTCTGCAAGACGGGCGCTGTAGGTGGCCAGCCGGGCCACGGCATCGCTGGTCAGCGGGGCCATGCCTTCCTCGTTGGTGCGGGTGCGCAGCAACTGGGCGAACTGCTCGAGGTTCTCGTCGACCATCGGCATGTCTTCGTCGAAGTCCACCAGCACCCGGAACATCTCCTGGAAGTCCGAGTCATGGTCCTGCAGCGCGTAGTACAGCTGGCGAGAACCGATGATGACCAATTTGATGGTGAGCGGGATCATCTGCGGCGTGAGGGTCACGCTGGCGACCCGCCCCAGTTCGCCCAGCGGCGATTCCATCTTCAGCTTGCGCGATTGCAGGGCGCGCTTGAGGGCGTCCCAGACGAACGGCTCGCCGAGCATCTTCTCCGCTTCGAGGATCAGGAAGCCACCATTGGCCCGGTGCAGCGCACCCGGGCGCAGCTGGCGATAGGAGGTGTAGAGCGCGCCCTGGTCGGTGCTGTACTCGATTCGGCCGAACAGGTTGTCGTAGGTCGGGTGCGGCTCGAACACCATCGGCGCTCCGCCGCTGACGTGATGACCGACCACCAGGCTCGGGGCGTATTGCTCTTCGAGCATCTTGCGCGCCACGGCATCGGTCTTGCTGTCGTCGACCAGTTGCTCCACCACGGTACGCAGCAGGTTCAATTGCATGGACTGCAGGTAGGCGCAGACGGCCGCATTCTCTGCGTATTTTTCAGACAGCGGCGCCAGCAGTGGCTGAAGGGCCAGGGTGATGGTTTCTTCATTGAGTTGACGCAACTGGTTGTTCGATTCGCGCTTCCACTGAGGCAGGCTGGCCAGCTCCTCGTTGAGACGCTCCTCGAGTGCGGCGATGTCCTCGTGGAACTGCTCGCGCACCTCCTCGGGCAGTTGAGCGAACTCGGCCTCGTCCAGGGCCTTGCCATCGGCCATCGGCGTGAAGGCGACGTTGCTGGCGTCGCGGTACAGGGCCACGTCCTTTTCCAAAGACGCCCGCTCGATCACATCCAGGGCACGGTCGTAGCGCTGGTTGAAGGCCCGGTCGATCGCGCCTTTCTTCTGTTGGTAGGACGGATGCTCGAACACTGCCGGGAACGTGGCCAGCAGGTTGTCGATCAGGCCGTTCATGTCGGTGATGAATTCGTTGGCGCTGCCAGCCGGCAGCTCCAGTGCCCGTGGCTCGCGGGTGTCGTCGAAGTTGTTGACGTAGACCCAGTCAGACGGCGTCTGCTGGCGTTTGCCCTCAGCCTTGAGGTAACGCTTGACGAACGAGAAGCGGCCGGTGCCCGGCTCGCCCATGACATACACGTTGTAGCCTGGGCGCGGCATGGCCACGCCGAACTGCAGGGCCTCTACGGCACGCTCCTGGCCCAGGACCCCTCGAAACGGCTCCAGATCGTCGGTGGTGGAAAAGGCAAACTGCTCAGCGGAGAAACGCCGGGTCAGGGCTTCGGGCGCGAGACGCAGGCGCGAGGCGACAGAATCGGGCATGGGGTTTCCTTACTTCGGCGGGGCGGATGAAAGGCATTCTGGCGCTGCCCGCGCGCTGCTTGCAAGGCTTGGCGGGACTTTATGTCGCAGCCCAGCCAATGCGAATGCGCAAGCAATTTTTCGCAATAAATAACGCAACCTTTGGATCGTGCCTAAACTCCAACCTGCGCGGGTGGGCGTATTTGCTTTCCCGACCTGGCAACCGCGTTGCCAGAACCCTGACCATTGGTACGTCTACTGAAACCGAAAAAGAGAACAAAGCTATGAAACGGATTCTTCTGGGTACTCTGTTCGCCGCTGTTTCGATCAATGCCATGGCGGAAGCGCCGGGCGGCCCGAACTGCGGCTGGGGCAACTTGCTGTTCGAGGGCCAGCGCGGTACACCGGCCCACTTCCTGGCTTCCACCACCAACGGCACTTCCGGCAACGCGACCTTCGGCATGACCTCTGGTACCAACGGCTGCTCGACCAAGGCAGCGCTCACTTATGGCGGCAAGTCCTGGTTCGCCATGAACGGCATGATGAACGAGCTCTCCGAGGACATGGCCCAGGGCCAGGGCGAAGCCCTGACCACCTATGCCGTGGTTCTTGGTGTGGCACCTGAAGACCGCGCGCATTTCGCCGCTGTCACCCACCAGCACTTCAGTGAAATCTTCAGCAGCGCCGACGTCACTGCCGAGACCGTGCACAGCAACACGCTCGCTGTTCTCAAGAGCGATCCACGCCTGGCCAAATACGCCACCGAGGCTTGAGGCCTGCCCTTTCCCGCCCCGGTTTCGGGGCGGGTTCGGTCACTTTTACCTTCGGCATCATCCAGACGTAGTTGCCCGATATGCTCAAACGCCTCGCTTCCCTGGCGCTGGTCGCCAGTGCTCCACTTCATGCCGCGCCACAGCTCGATCAGGCGCGAGTCCAACAACTGGCCTCGACCCCTTACTGGATTGCCCTGGGCCACTACGAGACGGCCAAGCTCGGTGGCTGGCGCAGCTATGTGGACGATGACGCGTTCTTCCTGGCCCCCGATGGCGCCCATCATCCCGATCAGGAGCTCGAGGCCACGGTCCAAGCGCTGTATGCCCCGGCCAGCCTGGGTGACAAACATGCCCAATGCGTCTTCCCTGCGCGCACCCGCTGGCTGCGTGAGCAACTGCAGCTCACGGACTTGCCTCAACCGAACTGCCAGGAATTCGCCACCTGGTACAAATCCATCGACCCGCACAGCGCCGTGCTGGTGTTTCCGGCGGCCTACCTGAACAGCCCTTCGTCGATGTTCGGCCATACCTTGCTGCGCATCGACCAGTCCAATACCCGCAGCGACGACACCACGCTGCTGAGCTACGCGATCAACTTCGGTGCTTATATCGAAGGCAGCGACAACAGCATTCTCTATGCCTGGAAGGGGCTGATGGGCGGTTATCCCGGCCTGTTCGCCCTGATGCCCTACCAGGAAAAACTCTCCGAGTACCGCAGCCTGGAAAATCGCGACCTGTGGGAATACCAGCTGGACCTGACACCCGAAGAGACCGGACGCATGGTCGAACATGTATGGGAACTCAAGCAGATCCAGTTCGATTACTTCTTCTTCGATGAGAACTGCTCCTACCGCCTGCTGGAGTTGTTGCAGGTGGCCCGCCCCAGCCTGGACCTCACCTCGCAGTTCCCGCTGACCGCCATCCCCACCGACACGGTCAAGGCGGTCAAGCAGTCCGGGTTGGTCGCCAGCGTCCATTACCGCCCCTCCCGCGAGCGTGAACTGCTGGCCCGCGCCGAATCACTGGATCACGACGAAAAGCAGCAGGTGCTGGCCGTCAGTGCCGATACCGCAGAACTAAAGGCTCCCGCCTTCACCGCCCTGCCCCGCGAACGCCAGGCCCTCGTGCAGGACGCCGCCTACCGATTGGAGCGTTACCGCGCCAATGGCCAGGTCCGCGACCCGGCCCAGGCCCGGCGCAGCTTCGAACTGTTGCAGGCGATCAACCGCAACCCGCCACCGCCACTGGCAATCGAGCGGCCGGGCTTGCCCGAGGACGGCCATCAGTCACGCACCTGGCAACTGGGCGTCGGCACCCGCGACGACCGCGCCTACGCCGAATACGGCCTGCGCATGGCCTACCATGACCTCAACGACAATGCCTACGGTTTCCCGCTGGGCGCGCAGATCGAGATCCTGCAGCTCAAGCTGCGCCAGTACGAAAACAACGACTGGCAGGTGCAACGCCTGGACCTTGCGACCATCCGTTCCCTGACACCACGCAACGAACTGCTCCAGCCCTGGTCCTGGCAGGTAGCGGGAGGGCTCGAGCGGGTGCCGGGCAAGCATGATGACGAGGTCCTGGTCAGTCATGTCAACGGTGGCGCCGGTGCCACCTGGCAGCTGGCCGACGGCCTCTTGGGCTTCGCCCTGGGCACCGCGCGGATCGAGCACCACAACGACTTTGCCCAGTTCATCGCCCCGGCGGCAGGTTTCAACGGCGGGCTGTTGTGGCGCAACGGCCTGGGCAATCTGACCCTGGAAGCCAAGGGCGACTACTTCACCAATGGCGAGGTACGCCGTACGCTGAGCCTCAACCAGCAGTGGGAAATCAGCCAGAACCTCGGGTTGAGGTTAAGTGCCAGCCGCCAGTTCAGCCAGCTGGCGACGGCGCAGAACGAGGTGATGCTGGAGTTGAAGTGGTACCACTACTGAGTCGCCCCTGTCCGTGTTAGCGGGTTCACCCGCTGACACCTCAGCAAACAGGATCGCTGTGCGAGTCATTGACACGGTTTTGACGCCCCACCGACAAATCGCCGCCTAGACTTTCCCGTATCGGTCAGAGGATATGTGGTCATGCGTTGGTGTGGGGTCGGGTTGTGGATAACGTTGTCGCTCACCGGCTGCCAGTCAGCCCACCAGCACATGATCGACCAAGGCTATCCGCCCGCCTATGCCGATGGTTTCGAGGACGGCTGCAGCAGCGGTCGCCAGGCAGCCGGGCTGATGGTCGGGGGCTTTCGCAAGAACGTGGCGCGGTATCTGCACGAGCGCCAGTACGAAACCGGTTGGGACGACGGTTTTCGCCAGTGCAATGCAATGCAGTCCAACGAAGATCTACGCCAGTATCGCGAACGCTATTGGGATGAGCGCGACCGGCAATGGCAGCAGGAAAAAGACCGCGACGCCGCGCGCGCCTATCGCCGCCAATGAGTCGCAAACGGACAACCGTTGAAACCCGCACGCTGCCACCATGGTCTCCTGCACAAGGAGGCTTTCATGAGTCGAGCATTTGTCAACGAGGATCAGGCCGCTGCCCAGGCCAGCCAACCGGTGGAGCGACGGGTCAGCGACCAGCCCAACTACGTCACCGCCAGCGGGCTCGCCCAGCTGCAGCAGCGTGTGGCCGAGCTCAACGCACTGCGCAACGAGCTCATGGCCCAGGGCGAGCGCGCCGACAAGCAGCGCCTGGCCGACAGCGAACGGGATTTACGGTATTTCTCTGCGCGGGTGCAAAGCGCCCAAGTCGTGCCTGCTGCCCATTCCACCGAAAAAGTGCAGATTGGCAGCCGGGTGACCTTCGTCGACGAAAATGACCAGCAACACACCGTGCAACTGGTGGGGGAAGACCAGGCCGACGCTACGCGTGGCCTGGTCAACTGGGGCTCACCGTTGGGCCGTGCGCTGCTGGGTGCGGGGCCCGGGGATGAAGTGCTGTGGCGACGACCGGCGGGGGATCAGTCGATCGAGGTCGTCAGCATCGAAGGCGAGCCCTGAAACAGCGTACGCCCTTTTCTCGGGCGACCCGCTCCTACAAGCTGAATCCTTGTCGGAGCAGGTTTACCCGCGAAAGGGTCGGTGATGGCTTTTAAACCACACCCTGGGCCAGCATGGCATCGGCGACCTTGACGAAGCCGGCGATGTTGGCGCCCTTGACGTAGTTGATGGTGCCATCGGCCTCTTCGCCGTAGTGCACGCAAGCGTGATGGATCGACTGCATGATGTTGTGCAGCTTGCTGTCCACCTCACCGGCAGTCCATAGCAGGCGCATGGCGTTCTGCGACATTTCCAGGCCCGAAACCGCCACGCCACCTGCGTTGGAGGCTTTGCCCGGCGCATAGAGGATGCCCGCTTCCAGGAAGATATCCACCGCCTCGAGGGTGGTCGGCATGTTGGCGCCCTCGGCCACGCAGATGCAGCCGTTTTGCAGCAGGGTGCGGGCATCTTCGGCGTTGAGTTCGTTCTGGGTGGCGCATGGCAGCGCGATGTCGCATGGCAGACTCCAAGGCGTCTGGCCTTTGCGGAACTCCAGACCGTACAGGCTGGCCATCTCGCTGATGCGGCCGCGCTTGACGTTCTTGAGCTCCATCAGCGCATCCCACTGCTCGTCGGTCAGGCCGGCTTCGCAGAACAGGGTGCCCTCGGAGTCCGACAGCGAAATGACCTTGCCGCCCAGGTCCATGACCTTGCGCGCGGCGTACTGCGCCACGTTGCCCGAACCGGAGATCGCCACACGACGGCCATCGATACGCAGATCGCGGCGTTTGAGCATTTCTTCGGCGAAGTACACACAACCGTAGCCAGTGGCTTCTGGGCGGATCAGGCTGCCACCGTAGGTCATGCCCTTGCCGGTCAGTACCGAGGTGAACTGGTTGGCCAGGCGCTTGTACTGGCCGAACAGGTAGCCGATCTCACGGGCGCCGACCCCGATGTCACCGGCCGGCACGTCCAGGTCGGCGCCGATGTGACGATACAGCTCGCTCATGAAGGCCTGGCAGAAGCGCATGACTTCGGCATCGCTCTTGCCTTTCGGATCGAAGTCCGAGCCCCCCTTGCCGCCGCCCATGGGCAGCGAGGTCAGTGAATTCTTGAATACCTGCTCGAAGGCCAGGAACTTGAGCACCCCCAAGTTGACCGATGGGTGGAAACGCAGGCCGCCTTTGTAAGGGCCGATAGCGCTACTCATCTGGATGCGGTAACCGCGGTTGACTTGCACCTTGCCTTGGTCGTCGACCCACGAAACGCGGAACAGTACTGCACGCTCGGGCTCGACCATCCGTTCGAGAATACCGGCCTTGAGGTAGCGGGGGTTGGCTTCGAGGAAAGGCCACAGGCTGCGCAAAACTTCTTCCACGGCCTGGTGGAATTCAGGCTGGGCCGGGTCGCGCTGCTTCAGGCGGGCCAGGAAATCGTCGACGGATTCGATCATGGTAGACATCTCACCAAGAGGATTGGACTTATTGGTTTTTTCCGAGACTTTACCAAGAACCAATCGCACCGGAACAGGGCGGCATGTCGTTTTTTTGAAATTTTCTGGTGCAATTTCTATAACTGTATACAAACAACACGTTGCCAATCGGTGAGTTCAAGAGCGGTTTGCCATCGCGCCCAACCTCAATAAAAGGCCCTCTTCGACTGCCGCGCTCATGCGCAGCGCCGTTACGCGCCAGGCACAAAAATGGGGCCCCTGAGGGCCCCATTCTTGTGCAGCGCTTGCCGGCTTACTGGGCCAGCTTCTTGTGCCGTACCCGGTGCGGTTGGGCAGCGGCATCGCCCAGGCGCTTCTTGCGGTCGGCTTCGTACTCGGTGTAGTTGCCCTCGAAGAACACCACGTTCGAGTCGTCCTCATAGGCCAGGATATGAGTGGCCACACGGTCCAGGAACCAACGGTCGTGGGAGATCACGATCGCGGCGCCCGGGAAGTCCAGCAAGGCTTCCTCCAACGAACGCAGGGTTTCGACGTCGAGGTCGTTGGACGGTTCGTCGAGCAGCAGGACGTTGCCACCCTCCTTCAAGGTCAGGGCCAGGTGCAGACGGCCACGCTCACCGCCGGACAGATCCTTCACGAATTTCTGCTGGTCGCCGCCTTTGAAGTTGAAACGGCCAACGTAGGTACGCGACGGGATTTCGTAGTTGCCGATACGGATCACGTCCGAGCCGTCGGAAATCTGCTGGAACACGGTCTTGCTGCCGTCCAGGTCCTCGCGGCTCTGGTCGACGCAGGCCAGTTGCACGGTCTCACCGATCTCGATGCTGCCCGAGTCCGGCTGCTCCTTGCCCATCAGCATGCGGAACAGGGTCGACTTACCGGCACCGTTACCACCGATCACACCGACGATGGCGCCCTTGGGCATGGAGAACGACAGGTTGTCGATCAGCACGCGGTCGCCGTAGCCCTTGGTGACGTTCTTGAACTCGATGACTTTGTCGCCCAGGCGCGGACCGGCCGGGATGTAGATCTCGTTGGTCTCGCTGCGCTTCTGGAACTCTTGGGACTGCATCTCTTCGAAGCGTGCCAGACGAGCCTTGGACTTGGACTGGCGGGCCTTGGCGCCTTTGCGCACCCACTCCAGTTCTTCCTTCATGGCGCGTTCGTGGGCGCTCTGCTGCTTGGATTCCTGCTCCAGGCGCGCCGACTTGGCTTCCAGCCAGCCCGAGTAGTTGCCTTCGTACGGAATACCGGCGCCACGGTCCAGTTCGAGAATCCAGCCTGCAACGTTGTCCAGGAAGTAACGGTCGTGGGTGATCGCCACCACGGTCCCGGGGAAGTCGTGCAGGAAGTGCTCCAGCCAAGCCACCGAGTCGGCATCCAGGTGGTTGGTCGGTTCGTCCAACAGCAGCATGTCGGGGGCCGACAGCAGCAGGCGGCACAGGGCCACACGGCGCTTCTCACCACCGGACAGGTGCTCGATCTTGGCGTCCCATGGCGGCAGACGCAGGGCGTCGGCGGCGACTTCCAGCTGGCGCTCCAGGTTGTGGCCGTCGGAGGCCTGCAGGATCGCTTCGAGCTTGGCCTGCTCGGCAGCCAGCTTGTCGAAGTCGGCATCCGGCTCGGCGTAAGCGGCGTAGACCTCGTCCAGGCGTGCCTGGGCATCCTTGATCACGCTCACCGCTTCCTCGACGACCTCGCGGACGGTCTTGCTCGCGTCCAGCTGCGGCTCCTGGGGCAGGTAGCCGACATTGATGTCCGGCATCGGACGGGCTTCGCCGTCGAACTCCTTGTCGACGCCGGCCATGATGCGCAGCAGGGTCGACTTGCCCGCGCCGTTGAGGCCGAGCACACCGATCTTCGCGCCGGGGAAGAACGACAGGGAAATGTTCTTCAGGATTTCCCGCTTCGGCGGCACGACCTTGCTCAGCCGATGCATGGTGTAGACGTATTGAGCCAAAACCAAGCCCTCTATCAGAAAGGTAAAGACAACGACCCCGGCATGGGCCAGGGGGATGTGTTTACGGGGTGTCGTTGAACAAAGTGGGCCATTCTACGCCAAGTCGTGGCGTTTCACAGATGGCGGGGCGTCGAATGGGTGCATTGAAGGGCCAGTGCTCTGGCGAGGCCGTTCCCATCCGTACACGGGCTGTGCCGGAGGGAGCGGCCTTGAAGCCGCGACCGAGGGGCGCAGCCTGCGGCCAGGCAAGCTTAGACGTGAGCTTGTTTGGCCTTGCCGCGTGGCAGACGGCAACGGTCGTTCTGCTCGGCCAGGCGCGCAGCCCAGGCGGCCTTGACGCTGAAACCACCGGTGCGTGCCGGCTTGCTCGCACCTTGCTTGGCGGCTGGCTGGGCACCCGGTTTGGCGGCAGGTCTTGCCGAAGGCACAGCCACGGCAACCGACTCGACAACCGGCTCGACGGTCGCCTTGGCCGACTTGCGCAGCTCAGCCAGCGAAGGGCTCTTGCGCACCGCCGCGTTGGCAGCATCTGGCTTTGCCAGCGAACGCTGGCAGGACTTGCAGGATACGTCGTCGGTCACGGCAGTGCTGACCAGGGTCTGACTGCTGCGCCCACAGGCGGAATCGAGGCCATTGGTGGAATAGTGAGTAACCAAAACCGTACATCTCCAGAAGCGTTGACTATGAAGCGGCGCGCATTCTCGCACAGCTTGAAGGGTCTTGCCGAACAGGATGTCGACCATCGGCAGGGGACAGAAGAGTGGCACTTTGCCATAATTCAAGGCATGCTAGTCGGCTTGATGCGCCACTCTATAATAGTGCGCCCGGCGATATGCCCAGGCACGCCCCATGCATGTTCAGCCCCTGCCATCGCCAGCCCAATCGCAGGATCAACGCTTGACCAATCTCACTCAACCGCCCTCCCTGCGCCCTGCTGAAGCTGCCTCGGCTGGCAATCCGCGTGGCTCGCTCAAAGGCGCCCTGGCCTTGTTGGCCCTGGTCCTGCTGGCGTTGCTCCTGTGGCAACTGTTCTCGCAATACCGCCATACCCAAAACGACCTGCACCGCCAGAGCTTGGCAGCGAGCGCCCAGCTGGCCGATCACTTGAGCCTGAGCATGGCCCTGAAGGCCGAACAGGCCGGGAACATTCTGCAACCTTACGTCAACGCCCCGACACCTTCGGCACTGCCTTCGGTGCTGCACGCGGTTCGTGACCGGCTTCCCAACCTGCAACAGCTGGCCTGGCTGGACGACAGCGGCAGGGTGGTGGCCGACAGTCTGGTCGGCAGCCCGGACCGTCAATCGATTGACGAGCTGCTGCAATTGAGTCAAGGCCGCCCGTACTTCTTCAGCAACACTGCAGACAATAACCAGATCTACCTGCTGCTGCGCCAGCCAGACGACCGCGGCTACTGGTTGTTGCGGCTCGCCCCTCGCTACTACCAGCAACTGTCCGAACACCTAAACGGCACGAGCCACCTCCTGTGGCTGCTGGAAAACAGCCGCAGCGGCACGGTTCTGGAGCGGCACGGAGCAGTACCGCCGCCTAGCGAGCCGCTACAAAGCGTGATGCTGGCTTTCATCGACAACAGTGCCTGGCAACTGCGCGGTCTGTTCGACGCCGAGCAGGCACGTGCCGATCTGCTCCCTCCCCTGATCGGAAAGTGCTTGCTGGTGCTGTTCTGCGCCCTGCTGCCGGTGCTGGCCCTGATCAACATGCGTCGCCGCCATCGGGCGCTGCAAGAGGACCGCCGTCGCTACCAGGAAATCTTCGAAGGCACTGGCGTGGCATTGTGCGTGCTCGATCTGTCCAGCCTGCCTGGTCAGCTCGACCGTTACCACCTGCGCAACCATGCCGCCCTCAAGCAGAGCCTGGCCCTGGATGCCAATTTGCGCCGCTCGCTGCTGCAAGAGCTGAAGATCACCGAAATCAACGAAGTCGCACGCCAGCTGCTCAACGTGCATTGCCACGAGGGGGCCTGGCAGCGCCTGATCGACGGTAGCGGCGATGGCCGTGAAAGCGTCGGCATGCAACTGATCGATGCGCTGATCGAACAACGCAGCCTGCTGGAACTGGAAGTGCGCCTGCCCACGTCCACCAGTGGCGAGTTGCACCTTTGGCTGATGGCCCGCCTGCCCCAGCAGCGCCGGGACTACCAGGCAGTGATCCTGAGCATCAGCGACATCACCCGCCGCAAACAGGTCGAGCTGTCCCTGCTCGAACGTGAGAGCTTTTGGTCGGACGTGGTGCGCACCGTTCCCGACCAGTTGTACGTGCAGGATGTGCATAGCCAACGGATCATCTTCAGCAATCGCCACCTCGGCCAGACCCTGGGCTACGACCGCGCCGAACTTGCACAGATGGGGGACCGCTTCTGGGAACTGCTGCTGCATCCGGAGGATGCCGAACACTACGAAACGCTACGCCAGCAGCAGCGTGAGACCGGTCACGGCCAGACCCTGCATTGCCAACTGCGCTTCCGCCACCGTGACGGCGGCTGGCGCTGCTACGAAATCCGCGAGCAGGTCCTGACCCGCGAGGCCAATGGCCAAGTGACACGCATCATCGGGGTGGGCAAGGACGTCACGGTGCAGATCGAAGCCAGTGAATCGCTGCGCGACAGCGAGCAGCGCTACCGCATGCTGGCAGAAAGCATCAGCGATGTGATCTTCTCCACCGACAGCCAGTTGCAACTGAACTATGTCAGCCCGTCGGTGCAGGCGGTGCTGGGCTATCAGGCCGACTGGATCTTCGAGCACGGCTGGCAATCGATCGTCGCCAACCCGGCCCAACTCACGGGCGTCTACACCCTGCTCGAGCGGGTCAGCAAGGCATTGCACGACAGCCAGCAGCTCGCCCAACTGCGCAGCCAGCTGCCCACTCAGTTGTTCCTGTTCGACTGTCTGCGCGCCGATGGCCGCAAGATTCCCATCGAGCTGCGCCTGGTGCTGGTCTGGGACGAGCACGAACACTTCGAAGGTGTGCTCGGTGTCGGGCGTGACATCAGCCAGCAGCGCCGCGCCGAAAAAGACCTGCGCATGGCCGCGACGGTATTCGAGCATTCCACCTCGGCCATCCTCATCACCGACCCTGCCGGCTACATCGTGCAAGCCAACGAAGCATTCAGCCGGGTCAGCGGCTATGCGGTCAGCGAGGTGCTCGATCAACTGCCCGGCATGCTCACGGTCGACGCCCAGCAAGAGGCGCACCTGCGCTATGTGGTCAAGCAACTGCATCAGCGCGGTAGCTGGGAAGGCGAAGTCTGGCTCAAGCGTCGCAACGGCGAGCACTACCCGGCCTGGGTCGGCATTACCGCCGTGCTCGACGACGAGGGCGACCTGGCCAGCTATGTGTGCTTCTTCACCGACATCAGCGAGCGCAAGGCCAGTGAACAGCGCATCCACCGCCTGGCCTACTACGATGCCCTGACCCACCTGCCCAACCGGACCCTGTTCCAGGATCGCCTGTTCACCGCGTTGCAACAGGCCGAGCGCCACAAGTCCTGGGTGGTGTTGATGTTCCTGGACCTGGACCGTTTCAAGCCGATCAACGACTCCCTCGGCCACGCCGCGGGCGATCGCATGCTCAAGGACATGGCCCAGCGCCTGCTGGCTTGCGTCGACGATGACGATACCGTTGCGCGCATGGGCGGCGATGAGTTCACGCTGCTGCTGCAACCCAAGGCCAGCCGCGAGATGGCCCTGAACCGCGCTATTCACGTGGCCGAGAACATCCTCGGCAGCCTGGTGCGCCCGTTCGTCCTGGAAAACCGCGAGTTCTTCGTCACTGCCAGTATCGGCATCGCTCTCAGCCCGCAGGATGGCGGTGAACTGAGCCAGTTGATGAAGAACGCCGACACCGCGATGTACCACGCCAAGGAGCGCGGCAAGAACAACTTCCAGTTCTACCAGGCCGACATGAACGCCAGCGCCCTGGAGCGCCTGGAGCTGGAAAGCGATCTGCGCCATGCCCTGGAGCAGAACGAGTTCATCCTCTACTACCAGCCGCAATTCAGCGGAGACGGCAAACGCCTGACCGGAGCCGAGGCCTTGCTGCGCTGGCGTCACCCGCGCCGAGGCCTGGTTCCACCGGGCGACTTCATTCCGGTCATCGAGGAGCTGGGCCTGGTGGTGGACGTCGGCGACTGGGTGCTGCGAGAAGCCAGCCGCCAGCTCAAGGCTTGGCACAAAGCCAAGCTGCGGGTGCCGAAGGTGTCGGTGAACATCTCGGCGCGGCAGTTCTCCGATGGCCAGTTGGGTACGCGCATCGCCACCATCCTCGAGGAGACCGGACTGCCCCCGGCATGCCTGGAGCTGGAACTGACCGAAAGTATCCTGATGCGCGAGGTCAGCGAGGCCATGCAGATTCTCGACAGCCTGAAGAACCTCGGCCTGAGCATCGCGGTCGACGACTTCGGCACCGGCTATTCGTCGCTCAACTACCTGAAGCAGTTCCCCATCGACGTGCTGAAGATCGACCGCACCTTCGTCGATGGCCTGCCGGAAGGCGAGCAGGACGCCCAGATCGCCCGGGCGATCATCGCCATGGCCCACAGCTTGAACCTGGCGGTCATCGCCGAGGGGGTCGAGACTCACGAGCAGTTGGAGTTCCTGCGTGAGCACGACTGCGACGAAGTGCAGGGCTACCTGTTCGGCCGCCCCATGCCAGCTCACCAGTTCGAGGCGCAGTTCAGCCACGAGACGTTGTTCGTGTTCCAGTGAGCGAGGCGGTTCGCAGGTTTACCCACAAAAGCGTCGCTTGACCGCCCCAGGCCAGCCGAAGGCAAAACCGGACTTTCGAGTCAACCTGCACAGGTGCGCAGCCCAGTCAGGGCGCGGGTTGCAACATGAACCCCATTGGTCTGCTACGTGACACCACTTCATATGCCAGTGGCGAATCAATCGGTTAGAATGCCCACCCAATTCAGCCCGATCCTTGAGGACCGCCATGTTCAGCCGTGATTTGACCATTGCCAAGTACGACGCCGAGCTCTTCGAAGCCATGCAGCAAGAAGCTCTGCGCCAGGAAGAGCACATCGAGCTGATCGCTTCGGAAAACTACACAAGCCCCGCCGTCATGGAAGCCCAGGGCTCGGTACTGACCAACAAGTACGCCGAAGGCTATCCAGGCAAGCGCTACTACGGTGGCTGCGAGTACGTCGACGTCGTCGAGCAACTGGCCATCGACCGTGCCAAGCAGCTGTTCGGCGCCGACTACGCCAACGTCCAGCCGCACGCCGGCTCCCAGGCCAACGCAGCCGTCTACCTGGCCCTGCTGTCGGCCGGTGACACCATCCTGGGCATGAGCCTGGCCCACGGTGGCCACCTGACCCACGGCGCCGCCGTGAGCTCCTCCGGCAAGCTGTACAACGCCATCCAGTACGGCATCGACAGCAACGGCCTGATCGACTACGACGAAGTCGAGCGCCTGGCGGTCGAGCACAAGCCGAAGATGATCGTCGCGGGCTTCTCGGCCTACTCGCAGGTCCTGGACTTCGCCCGCTTCCGCGCCATCGCCGACAAGGTCGGTGCCTACCTGTTCGTCGACATGGCCCACGTTGCCGGCCTGGTCGCCGCTGGCGTCTACCCGAACCCTGTTCCGTTCGCCGACGTGGTCACCACCACCACCCACAAGACCCTGCGCGGTCCACGCGGCGGCCTGATCCTCGCTCGCAAGAACGAAGAAATCGAGAAGAAGCTCAACTCGGCTGTCTTCCCAGGCGCCCAGGGCGGCCCGCTGGAGCACGTCATCGCTGCCAAGGCGATCTGCTTCAAGGAGGCACTGCAGCCTGAGTTCAAGGCTTACCAACAGCAGGTCGTGAAGAACGCCCAGGCCATGGCCAGCGTGTTCATCGAACGTGGCTTCGACGTCGTTTCCGGCGGCACCCAGAACCACCTGTTCCTGCTGTCGCTGATCAAGCAGGACATCTCCGGTAAGGACGCCGACGCCGCCCTTGGCAAGGCCTTCATCACCGTCAACAAGAACTCGGTCCCGAACGACCCACGCTCCCCGTTCGTCACCTCGGGCCTGCGTTTCGGCACCCCAGCCGTCACCACCCGTGGCTTCAAGGAAGCTGAGTGCCGCGAGCTGGCCGGCTGGATCTGCGACATCCTCGCCGACCTGAACAACGAAGCGGTGATCGACGCCGTTCGCGAGAAGGTCAAGGCCATCTGCAAGAAGCTGCCGGTGTACGGCAACTGATCGGCAATCGACTGATGTAAAAAAGCCCGGCCTTGTGCCGGGCTTTTTCATTGTGCGTAAGACGGGCGATGCTTTCGGCTTGCCCAGCGATCAGTTGCGGGCTCAGTTGCTAGCCTTGGCTCAACGCCTCGAACCCCGCCCGGATCTTCTCTTCCGGCAGCTCATCGGCAATGAACACCATCACGCTTTCCCGCTTCTCGCCCTCGGCCCACTCGGCGTCCCAGTCGAAGCCATACAGCTTGAGCACGCCCTGGAACACCAGACGGCGGTCCTCACCGGCGATGTTCAGCACGCCTTTGTAACGCAGCAATTGCTTGCCATGGCTTTCCAGCAGCTCGTTCATGAAGTCGCTGAGGCGGTCGATGTCCAGCGGGGTGTCGGTACGCAGCACGAGGGTCGAAATACGATCCGGGGTCGCGGGCTTGAGCACCGGGCGCAATGCGGGCTTTAGGTTGGCGCCCAGGTCGGTATTGAGGTTGAAGCCGCGCACATCCAGCAACTCGGCCAAATCGATGCGGCCATGCTCGACCACGCGGACCGCGGCACGGCCGTTGATGCGGGACAGGCGCTGCTCCAAAGCTTTCACGCTCTCAGGCTCGACCAGGTCGGTCTTGCTCAGTAGCAGGCGGTCGGCGAAACCGACCTGGGCCTGCGCGATGGCCTGGGTGAGGTGCACCTCGGCGTGCGCGGCATCGACCAGGGTGATGATGCCGTCCAGCAGGTAGCGCTCGCGCAGGTCTTCGTCGATGAAGAAGGTCTGCGCCACCGGAGCCGGGTCAGCCAGCCCCGTGCATTCGATCACCAGGCGGTCGAAAGCGATCTCGCCGGCATCCAGGCGCTCAAGCAACAAGTACAGAGCCTTGGTCAGGTCGGTGTGGATGGTGCAGCACACGCAGCCGTTGGCCAGGGTCATGACCTGTACCGGCTCGTCACCAAGCAGCTGGCTGTCGATGCCGGCTTCACTGAACTCGTTTTCGATCACAGCGATCTTCATGCCATGTTCGGCCTTGAGCATGTGCTTGAGCAGGGTGGTCTTGCCGGCGCCGAGAAAGCCGGTCAGCACCGTCACGGGAATAGGCGTTTGCACGCGGTCGTCTCCTGAAGCTGATAAGAATTGCGCGAGGCCTCAAGCAATAAACCTGTGGGAGCGGGCTTGCCTGCGAATGCGCCAGTGAACTCACCGACGTTTTCGCGGGTAAACCCGCTCCCACAGGTTCTGCTACTCAATGAGGGGCGTGATGTTCAATGGGAGGCCGGAGCCGACCTCCCAAGGGTTGCATCAACAGCACTTGGGGCCGGACTTGCCACCGTAACGGGCCTCCTGACGCTCACGGAAGAACGCCTCGTAGCTCATCACCGGTTTGTCCGGGTGCTTGGTCTGCATGTGCTCGACATAGTTGTCGTAGTCAGGCATGCCGACCATCAGGCGGGCTGCCTGCCCTAGGTACTTACCCAGTCGCCCCAGGTCGTTGAACATCACTGCATTCCTCTTCGGTTACGCGTCAGGCAAGGCCTGGAACGGAGTTTCCTTGTCGCTGCGCTCCTTGCGGCCCAGGGCGGCGATGCCGACCTTGATCGCGAAGATCAGCACGCTGAACACCACCACCAGGAACAACACGGTCAGGCCCGCGTTGGTGTAGGCGTTGTAGATCACGTGCTGCATCTGGCCAATGTCCTTGGCCGGCGCCAGCACCTGGCCTGCGTCCAGCGCAACGCTGTACTTGTTGGCCAGGGCCAGGAAGCCCACTGCCGGGTTCGGATCGAACAGCTTGATCAGGCCCGCGGCGGTGGTGCAGATCAGCAGCCAGGCCGCCGGCAGCAGGGTGACCCAGACGTACTGCTGGCGCTTCATCTTGATCAGCACCACGGTGCCGAGCATCAGGGCGATACCGGCCAGCATCTGGTTGGAAATGCCGAACAGCGGCCACAAGGTGTTGATACCACCGAGCGGATCGATCACCCCTTGGTACAGCAGATAGCCCCACAAGGCCACGCAGCCTGCGGTACCCACCAGGTTGGCACCCCACGAGTCGGTACGCTTGAGGGCTGGAACGAAGCTGCCCAGCAGGTCCTGCAGCATGAAGCGACCGGCACGGGTACCGGCGTCCACCGCGGTGAGGATGAACAGCGCCTCGAACAGGATCGCGAAGTGGTACCAGAACGCCATGGTGTTATCGCCCGGCAACACCTGGTGCAGGATCTGGGCGATCCCCACCGCCAGGGTCGGCGCACCACCGGCACGGGCCAGGACAGTGTGCTCGCCGATGTCACGGGCGGTGGCCTCGAGCTGCTCGGGAGTGATCAGGAAGCCCCAACTGCTGACGGTCTGGGCGACCGACGCAACGTCGGCACCGACTACCGCAGCCGGACTGTTCATGGCGAAGTACACACCCGGCTCGATCACCGAGGCGGCGACCATGGCCATGATGGCGACGAACGACTCCATCAGCATGCCGCCGTAGCCGATGTAGCGAGCGTTGACTTCGTTGTCCAGCAGCTTGGGCGTAGTCCCCGAAGAGATCAGCGCATGGAAGCCGGACACCGCGCCACAGGCAATGGTGATGAACAGGAACGGGAACAGGGTGCCCTTCCAGACAGGGCCGGTACCGTCGGTGAACTGGGTCAGGGCCGGCATCTTCAGTTCCGGCGCGATGATCAGGATACCGATGGCCAGGCCCACGATGGTGCCGATCTTGAGGAAAGTCGACAGGTAGTCACGCGGCGCCAGCACCAGCCATACCGGCAGCACGGCAGCCACGAAACCATAACCGACCAGCATCCAGGTGATCTGCACGCCGGTGAAGGTGAACGCCGGGCCCCAGACCGGATCGGCCGCCACCTGGCCCCCCAGCCAGATCGACAGCAAGAGCAGTACCACGCCGATGATCGAGATCTCGCCGATGCGTCCCGGACGGATGTAGCGCATGTAAACGCCCATGAACATCGCGATCGGGATGGTCGCCATCACCGTGAACATGCCCCATGGGCTCTCGGCCAGGGCCTTGACCACGATCAGCGCCAGCACCGCAAGGATGATGATCATGATCAGGAAGCAGCCGAACAGGGCGATGGTGCCGGGGATGCGGCCCATTTCCTCACGGACCATGTCCCCAAGGGACCGGCCGTTACGGCGAGTGGACAGGAACAGGATCATGAAGTCCTGGACCGCACCTGCCAGCACGACGCCTGCAATCAGCCAGAGCGTGCCGGGCAGGTAGCCCATCTGCGCGGCAAGCACCGGACCGACCAAGGGGCCTGCGCCGGCAATGGCCGCGAAGTGGTGACCGAAGAGAATGTGTTTGTTGGTCGGGACGTAGTCCAGGCCATCGTTGTTGAGCACCGCCGGTGTGGCCCGACGGGGATCGAGTTGCATCACCTTGGTGGCGATGAACAGGCTGTAGTAGCGATAGGCGACCAGGTAGATGGCCACTGCCGCGACCACGATCCACAAGGCGTTGATCGCCTCGCCGCGACGCAGGGCGACCACACCCAGCGCGCAGGCTCCTATGACTGCCAGCGCCAGCCACGGAATGTGGCGTAGCAGGCTATTATTGTTGTTCATGGTTTACTTCCAGCTGGTGGATTGGAAAAAGACCGCCCATCGAGTCTAGGGCGTGTCATCGCGCATTGCCACACTTGCTTTGGTCTAGAGCCTTTGCGGCCCGATTCAGGTACCGGTAGGACATACACAATCAACTATAGTCAGGAAGTACCCCCGGAGGGCCTGCCCCATGAGCGAACACGACGAACGCCGCCGTTTCCTGCGCATAGATTTCGACGCCCCCACCGAACTGCGCCAGGGCCTCAAACGCTGGCCGGTAAAGCTGCTCGATCTCTCGCTGAAGGGCCTGTTGATCGAAAGGCCAGAACCCTGGGATGCGGATCTGACCCAGGATTTCGACGCCATCATCCACCTCGACCCGAAAAATCACGTGAGCATGCAGGTCGAATTGCGCCACGAAGAACCCACCCGCCTGGGCTTCGTCTGCCTGTATATCGATATCGACTCGATGACGCATTTGCACCGTCTTGTGGAGCTGAACGTGGCAGACGGCACCGAAATGATGCGCGAGCTGCGCGAACTCATCGAATATTGATATCTCTTAGCCTGCTAACGTTCTAGCCCCAATGTGTTTCCTGTCTACCCAGACAGCTTTCTGTCGGCTGGTGGACAGGATGTACACACCCCTCTAGCACCGCCTCTGACACTTTGGAACACAACCTGCATTCACTTGTAGCGCACGTGGCGGTTACCTGCGTCCGTGCTCCGATCAAAATCTTGTATACAATTCATATGGTATTTGTTTGTAAGAATTGTCTACAGTAGCGGCACAACAATAAACAAGTGAGCCTGCTCCATGACTACGTCCCCTAGCACGTCTCCCACCAAACGTCCCGAAGACGAAAATCTCGGGCTTGGTGCCAACTTGGCTTATGGTCTGCAACACGTATTGACCATGTATGGGGGCATCGTTGCCGTACCCCTGATTCTCGGACAGGCCGCAGGCCTGGCACCTGCGGAAATCGGTATCCTGATCGCCGCATCGTTGTTCGCAGGCGGTCTGGCGACCTTGCTGCAGACCCTGGGCCTGCCGTTCTTCGGCTGTCAGCTACCGCTGGTGCAAGGGGTTTCGTTCGCCGGCGTGGCAACCATGGGTGCCATTCTCAGCAGCCAGGATGGCGGCGGTCTTCCAGGGGTGCTCGGTGCGGTCATGGCGGCGTCGTTCATCGGCTTCTTGATCACGCCGGTATTCTCGCGCATTACCAAGTTCTTCCCTCCGCTGGTGACCGGCATCGTCATCACCACCATCGGCCTGACCCTGATGCCCGTCGCCGCACGCTGGGTCATGGGCGGCAACAGTGCCTCGCCGGAGTTCGGCAGCGTGGCCAACATCGGCTTGGCAGCACTGACCTTCGCCATCGTCCTGGTGCTGAGCAAGCTGGGCAGCGCGACCATCTCGCGCCTGTCGATCCTGCTGGCCATGGTCATCGGCACCCTG
This sequence comes from Pseudomonas sp. CK-NBRI-02, assembly GCF_008124495.1. NCBI lineage: Bacteria > Pseudomonadati > Pseudomonadota > Gammaproteobacteria > Pseudomonadales > Pseudomonadaceae > Pseudomonas > Pseudomonas sp. CK-NBRI-02. The sequence continues at coordinate 283,961 of NZ_VSJH01000001.1, forward strand.
ATTGCCTGGTCGCTGGGCATGACCGACTTCAGCAAAGTCACCGAAGGTCCGATCTTCGCCTTCCCCACCCCGTTCCACTTCGGCATGCCGACCTTCCACATCGCCGCGATCCTGTCGATGTGCATCGTGATCATGGTGACCCTGGTGGAAACCTCGGCAGACATCCTCGCCGTGGGTGAGATCATCGACACCAAGGTCGACTCCAAGCGTCTGGGCAACGGCCTGCGCGCCGACATGGCCTCGAGCATCCTGGCGCCGATCTTCGGCTCCTTCACCCAGAGCGCCTTCGCCCAGAACGTCGGCCTGGTAGCCGTGACCGGGGTCAAGAGCCGCTATGTGGTGGCTACCGGTGGCGTCATCCTGGTGATATTGGGCCTGCTGCCAATCATGGGCCGCATCATCGCTGCGGTACCGACCCCAGTCCTGGGCGGCGCCGGCATCGTATTGTTCGGCACCGTGGCAGCCAGCGGCATCCGCACCCTGTCGACAGTCAGCTACAAGAACAACGTCAACCTGATCATCGTCGCTGCCTCCCTGGGCTTCGGCATGATCCCGATCGCTGCGCCGACCTTCTACCACAACTTCCCGAGCTGGTTCGAAACCATCTTCCACTCCGGCATCAGCTCCGCGGCGATCATGGCGATCTTGCTGAACCTGCTGTTCAACCACCTCAAGACCGGCAACTCGGACCAGCAGTCGGTATTCGCCGCCGCTTACGAACGCACCATCCAGTACTCTGACATCTCCTGCCTGCGTGATGGCGACTACTTTAAAGACGGTAAGCTGTTCGACGCCGACGGCAACGAAGTGCCTGTGATGGAGCTCGATGAACATGGCAACGAGGCGCCCCGGCGCAAAGCGTTAGCCGAGCACTGATCGCCCGCCGAGGTGGTCGAGGGGAGCCGATGCGCATCGTCGGCTCCCCTTTTTCTTTGCGAACAGGCCCGATGTCGCGGTGTGCTCTTCGCGGGTAAACCCGCGATAGGGCCGCCGCGATGTCACTCGAACAATGCATCCAGCGCCTGCTCCAGGCGCGTCACGGCAATGACCTGCAAGCCCGCCGGCGCCTCCTTCGGCGCATTGCCCTTGGGCACGATGGCGCGCTTGAAGCCATGCTTGGCCGCCTCCTTGAGGCGCTCTTGGCCGCTGGGTACCGGACGCACTTCGCCAGACAGGCCGATCTCGCCGAACACCAGCAGCCCATGGGCCAGCGGGCGGTTGCGCAGGCTGGACATCACTGCCGCGAGCAACGCCAGGTCAGAAGCCGTCTCCAGCACCTTCACCCCACCCACTACGTTGAGGAACACGTCCTGGTCATGGGTGGGAATCCCGCCGTGTCGATGCAGGACCGCCAGCAACATGGCCAGGCGGTTCTGGTCCAGGCCCAGGGTGACCCGCCGTGGGTTGGCCAGGTGGCTGTCGTCCACCAGCGCCTGGACTTCCACCAGCATCGGCCGGGTGCCCTCCCAGGTCGCCATCACCACGCTGCCCGGAACTTCCTCCTGGGTGCGGTTGAGGAAGATCGCCGACGGGTTGGAGACCTCCTTGAGCCCACGGTCGGTCATGCCGAACACGCCCAGTTCGTTGACCGCGCCGAAGCGGTTCTTCACCGCCCGCAGCAGACGCAGTCGGCCATCGGACTCGCCCTCGAAATACAGCACGGTATCGACCATGTGCTCCAGCACCCTCGGGCCGGCGAGCGAGCCTTCCTTGGTGACATGGCCCACCAGGAAGATTGCCGTACCGCTTTGCTTGGCATAGCGCACCAGCAAGGCCGTGCTTTCGCGCACCTGGGCCACGCCGCCGGGGGCTGACTGCAACTGTTCGGTGAAGATGGTCTGGATCGAGTCGATGACCATGACCCGGGGTTTTTCCACCCGTGCGGTGGCGATGATCGTCTCGATACAAGTCTCGGTCATCACCTTGAGCTGCTCCTGGGGCAACCCCAGGCGACGCGAACGCATGGCTACCTGCTGCTGGGATTCCTCCCCGGTGACGTACAGGGCCGGCATGCGGGTGGCGATGTTGCACAGGGTCTGCAGAAGGATGGTCGACTTGCCGATGCCCGGATCGCCGCCGATGAGCACTACCGAGCCATCCACCAGGCCCCCGCCCAGCACTCGGTCAAGCTCGGTGCTGCTGGTGGTGAAGCGTGGGATCTCCTCGACGCTGACTTCGGCCAGGGTCTTGATCTGCGCCTGCTGCCCGGCCCAGCCGGTACGCCCGGCCGGGGCCGCGGCGCCACCGCTTTCGATCATGGTCTCGACCAGTGTGTTCCAGGCCCCGCATTCGCCGCATTGGCCAGCCCATTTGGGAAAGGTTGCGCCGCACTCAGTGCAGCCATACAAGCGCTTGGCCTTGGCCATGGGCTCAGTCTCCTGGAAAAAATCGCCATGATAGCCGAGCCGGACGTGTCTCGAATGCGCCGGGAGGCGACAAAACTATTCGCTCTAAGCGAAGTCTGTAATCGCGATGCAACGCATGAAGCGCATTGCTGGCTTACACTGCGATTACCTCTCCATTTGTTACAAGGAATAAACCATGGGCATGCTCAGTGAATTCAAGGCCTTCGCGGTCAAGGGAAATGTCGTCGACATGGCAGTCGGTATCATCATCGGAGCGGCCTTTGGCAAGATCGTATCGTCCTTCGTCGGCGACGTGGTCATGCCACCGCTGGGTCTGTTGATTGGCGGCGTGGACTTCAGCGACCTGGCCGTCACCCTCAAGGCGGCCGAAGGTGACGTGCCGGCGGTAGTGCTGGCGTATGGCAAGTTCATCCAGACGGTGATCGACTTCCTGATCGTTGCCTTCGCCATCTTCATGGGCGTCAAGGCGATCAACCGCCTCAAGCGCGAAGAAGCCGCGGCGCCGAGCGCACCGCCCGTGCCGAGCGCCGAGGAAACCCTGCTGACCGAGATCCGCGACCTGCTCAAGGCGCAGAACCGGCAGTAAGCTGCAAGCTGCAAGCTGCAAGCTGCAAGCTGCAAGCTGCAAGCGAACAGGGTGGATTCCACACCCACTTGCAGCTTGAACCTTGCAGCTTGACGCTTCCAACTACCAGTAATTCTCCACAGCCACCTGCCCCGGCCGCTTGCTCAGGCTCAACTGCAGGTCCCGTGCTTTCAGAGCCTTGCGCGTGTCATCGATCATCTGCGGGTTGCCGCACAGCATGATCCGCGAATGCTCCGGCGACAGCGCCAAGCCCGCCGCCCTTTCCAGCTCACCGTTTTCGATCAGCGTGGTGATCCGCGCATTCAGCGCCCCGGGGTACGCCTCACGAGTGACCACAGGGATGAACTGCAACTTGCCCGCGAACTCGGCAAGATACTCCCGTTGCTCGAGGCCTGCGATCAGATCCAGGTAGGCCAGCTCCTTCGCTTCACGCACCGAGTACACCAGCTTGATGTGCTCGAAACGCTCCCAGGCCTCGAAGTCTTGCAGGATCGACATGAACGGCGCGATACCAGTGCCGGTCGCCAGCAACCACAGGTCGCGACCGCCAACGAAGCGGTCGAGGGTCAGGTAACCGAAGGCCTGGCGGTCGATCAACAAGGTGTCGCCCTCCCCCAGACGGCTCAACTCGCTGGTGAACTCTCCTCCTGGCACGACGATGGAGAAAAAGTCCAGATGCTCGTCATGAGGTGCGCTGACCATCGAGTACGCCCGCCACACCACGCTGCCGTCGGCCTTGGTCACGCCCAGTCGGGCGAACTGCCCGGAGCGGAAGCGAAATCCAGGATCGCGAGTGACCCTCAGCGTGAACAGGCTGGGGGTAAGCGGCTGAACGTCAAGCAGTGTCTGGCGGGTGAACTTGTCGGCGCTGGCGGTCATGACGGACTCCATCGAGCAGGTGCGCCCAGTGTCGCGCAAAGCGCCAGGGATGAACACCGATGGTTTGTAGGGCCTCCATCGTACAAGCGGACGACAAAGCCCTGTAGAATCGCGCCTTTGAAGCTCGACGTGGCCTGCGTCGAGCAGATTGGTACCCGAGCCCTACGCCATGCCCCTGCTGACCAGCCCTTTCGCCGAACTCGACCTCATCCGCCAGCCCGAGCAGGCCAACGACCCCTTGCAGGCCTTCGACGCCGCCGACCAGTACCTGCTGGAGCACCTGGCCAGCCAGGCGCCTGCCGCCGATTGCCGGGTACTGGTGCTCAACGACAGCTTCGGCGCGCTGGCCGCCAGCCTGGCAGGCCGTTTGCCGGTAGTCAGCAGCGGCGATTCCCACCTGGGCCGCCTGGCGCTGGAGAAGAACCTGGTGCGCAACGGCAAGCCCTTCGACAGTGTGCCCTTCATTCCCGCCAGCGAGGCCTGGCAAGGCATGTTCGACCGGGTCCTGGTGCGGGTACCCAAGACCCTGGCCCTGCTCGAGGAGCAACTGATCCGCCTGCAAGGCCACCTGGCCCCCGGCGCGGAGGTGATCGCGGGCGCCATGATCAAGCACCTGCCGCGAGCGGCAGGTGACCTGATGGAAAAGTACATCGGCCCGGTCCAGGCATCGCTGGCCCAGAAAAAAGCCCGGCTGCTGACCGCCACCGTTGCCGAGCGCCCGCTCGCCCGCTCGCCCTATCCCACCCGTTATCGCCTGGATGCGCCGGCCCTGGAGCTGATCAACCACGCCAATGTGTTCTGCCGCGAAGGGCTGGACATCGGCACGCGCGCCTTCCTTCCACACCTGCCGCACAACCTGGGGCAGGCGCGGGTCGCGGACCTTGGCTGCGGCAATGGCGTGCTGGCGATCGCCAGTGCCCTGGCCAATCCCGAGGCCCATTACACGCTGGTGGACGAGTCGTACATGGCTGTGCAGTCTGCCCGTGAGAATTGGCAGGCGGCGCTGGGTGGGCGGGACGCGGAAATCCGCGCCGCCGACGGTCTGGCGGGGCAGGAAAAACAGTCGCTGGACGTGGTGCTGTGCAACCCGCCGTTCCATCAGCAACAGGTGGTCGGGGACTTTCTAGCCTGGCGCATGTTCCAGCAGGCCCGTGAAGCGTTGGTGGTAGGAGGGGCGCTGTACATCGTCGGCAACCGCCACCTGGGCTATCACAGCAAGCTGGGGCGGTTGTTCAGAGGGGTGGAGCAAGTGGCGGCGACCCCCAAGTTCGTGATCCTCAAAGCACGCAAGTAACCTGATTGGGGCCGCCTTGCGGCCCCAGGGTTCAGTGGGTACTCAATCCAGCCGCACTCATGAACATCCGCATCAGCCAGGCCACCACACCGAGGGCGGCCACGCTGCCCGCCCAGATCAGCACCAGCCAGCCCAGGCGTTGCCACAAGGGCTTCTTCTGTTCAGCCATCATTGCCCGACCTCCTAGTGATAGCCCTGATCATGGGTCACCTTGCCGCGGAACACGTAGTAGCTCCAGAAGGTGTAGCCCAGGATGAATGGCAGGATGAACAGCGTCCCCACCAGCATGAAGCCCTGGCTTTGCGGTGGTGCCGCGGCATCCCAGATGGAAATCGACGGCGGGATGATGTTCGGCCACAAGCTGATGCCAAGGCCGCTGTAACCCAGGAAGATCAGCACCAAGGTCAGCAGGAACGGGGTGTAATGCGCATTGCGCGCCACCGCCCGCAACAGGCCGTAGAAGGTCACCAACACCAGGATCGGCACCGGCATGAACCAAATCAGGTTGGGCATGCTGAACCAGCGGTCGGCGATCTGCGGGTAAGCCAGCGGTGTCCACAGGCTGACGATGCCGATCACCGCGAGCAACACCAGCGCCAGGGGCTTGCCCAGCGTGTGCATCTGCTCTTGCAATGGTCCTTCGGTCTTCATGATCAGCCAGGTGCAGCCGAGCAAGCTATAGGCGACGATCAGCCCCAGCCCGGAGAACAGACTGAATGGGGTCAACCAGTCGAAGGCCCCGCCCGCATAGTGACGATCGACCACCTTGAAGCCTTCGATGAAAGCGCCCAGGGCCACGCCCTGGAAGAAGGTCGCCACCAGCGAGCCCCAGATGAACGCCTTGTCCCAAAGATGACGCTTGTGCGCCGTGGCCTTGAAGCGGAACTCGAACGCCACGCCCCGGAAGATCAACCCAACCAGCATCAGGATCAACGGCAGGTACAGTGCTTCGAGCACCACCGAGTAGGCCATCGGGAAGGCACCGAACAGCCCCGCCCCACCCAGCACCAGCCAGGTCTCGTTGCCGTCCCACACGGGGGCAACGGTGTTCATCATCACGTCCCGGTCACGCTCTGCCTTGACGAAGGGGAAGAGCATGCCGATCCCCAGGTCGAAGCCGTCCATCACTACATACATCATCACGCCGAAGATGATGATCACGGCCCAGATCAACGGAAGGTCGATACCCATGGCTCAGTTCCCCTTGCTCAGACTGGCGGAATCGGCCGGATGGCCTTCATCGGCGGCGGACAGCGGCCGCGCCGGCGTACGTTTCTGGCCAGGCCCGCCAGGATTGTGCTCGTCACCCTCGCCAGTCTTCGGCCCTTTGCGCACCAGACGCATCATGTAGCCCAGGCCGGTGCCGAACAACGCGAAGTAGACAACCACGAAGATCACCAGCGTCAGGCCCAACTGGCCGTAGCTGTGGTTGGAAACCCCATCGGCGGTGCGCATCAGGCCGTAGACCACCCAGGGTTGGCGGCCGATTTCAGTGGTGAACCAGCCCGCCAGCAAGGCGATCAGACCCGAAGGCCCCATCCACAACACCATGTGCAGGAAGGGACGCGAGCTGTACAGCGTGCCGCGCTTGCGCAGCCACAGGCTCCAGAAACCGACGGCGATCATCAGAAGGCCCAGGCCGACCATGATCCGGAACGACCAGAACACGATGGTCGAATTGGGGCGGTCTTCGGGCGGGAACTCCTTCATCGCCGGGACTTGCTTGTCCAGACTATGGGTGAGGATCAGGCTGCCCAGTGCCGGGATCTCGATCTTGAAGTGGGTGGTCTCGGCCTTCATGTCCGGGATGCCGAACAGGATCAACGGTGTCGGCTCGCCAGGCTTGTTCTCCCAGTGACCCTCGATGGCGGCGATCTTCACCGGCTGATGCTTGAGGGTGTTCAAGCCATGGAAGTCACCGATCACCGCCTGGATCGGCGCAACGATCAGCGCCATCCACATGGCCATCGACAGCATCTTGCGTACAGCCGGATTGTCACGCCCGCGCAGCAGGTGCCAGGCAGCCGAGGCACCGACGAAGAAGGCCGTGGAGACGAACGCGGCAGTGGCCATGTGCATCAGGCGGAAGGGGAAGGACGGGTTGAAGATCACCGCCAGCCAGTCCATCGGGACCACCCGGCCATCGATGATCTCGTGGCCCTGTGGCGTCTGCATCCAGCTGTTGGACGCCAGGATCCAGAAGGTCGATACCAGGGTCCCGAGCGCCACCATGACCGTGGAGAAAAAGTGCAGGCCACGGCCGACACGGTTCCAGCCAAACAGCATGACACCCAAGAAGCCCGCCTCGAGGAAGAAGGCAGTGAGCACTTCGTAGGTCAGCAGAGGGCCGGTGATGGAGCCGGCGAAGTCGGAGAAGCGGCTCCAGTTGGTGCCGAACTGATACGCCATGACCAGGCCTGAGACCACGCCCATGCCGAAGTTGACGGCAAAGATCTTGGACCAGAAGTGGTAAAGGTCGCGGTAGGTGTTGTTGCCGGTCCTGAGCCAAAGGCCCTCCAGAACCGCCAGGTAGCTCGCCAGGCCAATGGTGATGGCCGGGAACAGGATGTGAAAGGACACGGTAAACGCAAACTGGATTCGGGCGAGCTCCAAGGCCTCTAAACCGAACATAGTGCTTCCTCTTCAGGTAATCCGGCGTCCGGGCTCGTGGCCCTGACGCCCACTGCCCCCACGGTTATCGAGTGCGCTGTCTTGGAATTGTTCTGTTCGATCGCAGGGATTGCGGCCGATGGCCGGATCGTTGCATTTGGAACGATTGACCCAAATCAACGATTGTTGGGAAGCATAGACCCGAATACACAGGCGAGCCGTGCGGTTGATTGCCGCGTGACCGGTTGTCCCACCGTCTTGAAGGGGTGTGAAAAAGCTGTCTGCCCCGGCAAACAGCAACCATTTGTTACAAACAGGTGATACCCTGCAGCGCCTCCACGTACCGAGGCCAAGGCTCACCGATGTCCGACCCCACCCCGCTTCTGCTCCGCCAGCATCGCCCCTTTTTGGCGTTCTGGCTGGCCCGTGTGTTCACCGCCAGCGGCTTTCAGATGCTCACCGTGGCCATTGGCTGGCACCTCTACCAGTTGACCGGCAATGTGCTGGACTTGGGCTTGGTCGGCCTGGTGGAATTTGCCCCGCGGGTGCTGTTCATGCTGCATACCGGCCACGTCGCCGACCGCTATGACCGGCGCCGTGTCGCCGCCCTGTGCCAAAGCCTGCAGGCGCTGATCGCCTTGGCCCTGGCCGTGGGCAGCGCCACCGACAACGTCAGCCGTGAGCTGATCTTCGTGCTGGCCTTCCTGCTCGGTGCCACCCGCTCCTTCGAAATGCCGGCCACCCAGGCCCTGCTGCCCAATGTCGTACCGCCAGGGCTGTTCCCGCGGGCCGTGGCAGCATCGGCATCGGCAACCCAGGCGGCGACCATCGTCGCTCCGGCCGTGGGTGGTTTTCTCTATGCCTTCGGCAGCATCTGGGTGTACGGACCGACCGTGGCGCTCTACGTCATCGCCTGCCTGCTGACCTTGAGCCTCGATGCCCGCCAGCAAGTGGCCCAACGTGGGCGCGCCAGCCTGGAGTCCCTGTTGGCCGGGATCCGCTTCATCCGTAGCCGCCCGGACATCTTCGGAGCGATCTCCCTGGACCTGTTCGCCGTGCTGCTCGGTGGTGCCACGGCCCTGCTGCCGGTGTTCGCCAAGGACATCCTGCTCACCGGCGCCTGGGGCCTGGGCCTGCTGCGCTCGGCGCCGGCGGTGGGGGCGCTGCTGATGTCACTGTGGCTGGCGCGCTTCCCGGTGGAGCGCAAGGTGGGTCTGACGATGTTCACCGCCGTGGGCGTGTTCGGCGTGGCCACCATCGCCTTCGGCCTGTCGACCTCGTTCTGGTTCTCCCTCGCGGTGCTGGTGATACTGGGTGCGGCGGACATGATCAGCATGGTCATCCGTGGCGCCTTCGTGCAGTTGGAGACGCCGGACGAGATGCGCGGCCGGGTCAGCGCGGTGAACGGCCTGTTCATTGGCGCCTCGAACCAGCTCGGCGAGTTCGAGTCCGGCGTGACGGCCCACTGGTTCGGTACCGTGCCGGCGGTGGTGCTCGGTGGCGTGGGCACGCTGGTGGTGACCGGCACCTGGATGAAGCTGTTCCCGACCTTGGCCAAGCGCGACAGGCTGCACGGTGAGTGATACGGTCCATTCGTGGGTAAACCCGCTCCCTCACGGGTTGCGTCGGCTTCTGTCTCGAGGCCCTGCAGGCCCTCTGTAGGAGCGGACTCCCCCGCGAACGGGCCAACGCGGCCAGCGGCCTTCCCACCGGCCATAGGCCCTCGCCCCCCATACTGGTATCATGCGCGGCTTTTTTGTGCCCCACACAAATGCAGGCATCGTCGACGGTCTGTGCTTTGCTGATTGGGGACGATTCAATCGCGGCGCCGGGGGCGCCTTGGGGAGCGGGCATGCTGGACAGGCTGTTTCAACTAAAAGCACACAACACCAACGTGCGCACCGAGATTCTCGCGGGCGTCACCACCTTCCTGGCCATGGCCTACATCCTGTTCGTCAACCCGAGCATCCTCGGCGAGACAGGCATGGACAAGGGCGCGATCTTCGTCGCCACCTGCCTTGCCGCAGCCATCGGCTCGGTGACCATGGGCCTGATCGCCAACTACCCTATCGCCCTGGCACCGGGCATGGGCCTGAACGCGTTCTTCACCTACACCGTGGTCCTGCACATGGGGCACACCTGGCAAGTGGCGCTGGGCGCGGTCTTCCTCTCGGCAGTGCTGTTCTTCCTGTTGTCGATCTTCCGCATCCGCGAATGGATCGTGAACAGCATCCCGCTGCCGCTGCGCTCGGCCATCGCTGCCGGTATCGGCCTGTTCCTGGCGCTGATCGCCCTGCACAACGCCGGCATCGTCGTGGACAACCCGGCCACCCTGGTGGGCCTGGGGGACCTCAAGCAACCTGCACCGATCCTGGCGACCCTGGGCTTCTTCCTGATCGTTGCCCTTGAGGCCATGAAGGTCCGTGGCGCGGTGCTAATCGGCATCCTGGCGGTGACCCTGGCCTCGATCCTGATGGGCGTGACGCCCTTCGGCGGCGTGGTGTCCATGCCGCCATCGCTGGCCCCGACCTTCCTGCAACTGGACATCAAGGGCGCCTTGGACGTCGGCCTGATCAGCGTGATCTTCGCCTTCCTGTTCGTCGACCTGTTCGACAACTCCGGCACATTGATCGGCGTGGCCAAACGCGCCGGCCTGATGGGCAAGGACGGCCACATGCCGAAAATGGGTCGCGCCCTGATCGCCGACAGCACCGCCGCCATGGCCGGCTCGCTGCTGGGCACCTCGACCACCACCAGCTACATCGAATCCGCAGCCGGCGTGAGCGCCGGTGGCCGCACGGGCCTGACCGCAATCGTGGTCGCCATCCTGTTCCTGCTGGCGTTGTTCTTCGCGCCGCTGGCCGGTAGCGTACCGGCCTTCGCCACCGCCCCCGCGCTGCTGTTCGTCGCGGTGCTGATGGCCTCGGGCCTGGCGGAAATAAACTGGGACGACGTCACCGAAGCAGCGCCCGTGGTGGTCACCGCCCTGGCCATGCCGCTGACCTACTCCATCGCCAACGGCATCGCCTTCGGCTTCATCGCCTGGACCGCCATCAAGCTGATCTCCGGTCGCTACCGCGACCTGAACTCGGCATTGGTGATCCTTTCCATCCTGTTCGTCATCAAGCTGGGCTGGTTCAACGCATGAGTGCTGTCTTCGACCCTTCCGCCTATTCCACGCAGCTCGAGGGCAAAGTCGCCCGGCTGCGTGAGCTATTGGCGCCGTTCGGCGCGCCGGAGCCCGCCGTCTTCGATTCGCCGCGCGAGCACTACCGCCTGCGCGCCGAGTTTCGCCTGTGGCGCGAAGAGGGCCAGCGCCACTATGCGATGTTCGCCCCAGGCGAAAAACACAAGGCGATCCTGATCGATGACTTCCCCATCGCGAGCGAACGGATCAACGCATTGATGCCACGCCTGAAGGCCGCCTGGCAGGCCAGCGAGGAACTGGGCAACCGCCTGTTCCAAGTGGAGTTCCTCACCACGTTGGCCGGCGACGCCATGATCACGATGTGCTATCACCGCCCGCTCGATGACGCCTGGGAAGTCGCTGCTCGGCAATTGTCCGAGGATCTGGGCGTCAGCATCATCGGCCGCTCCAAGGGCAAGCGCTTGGTCATCGGTCGCGACTATGCCGTGGAAAAACTCAACGTGGCCGGCCGCGTGTTCAGCTATCGCCAGCCAGAAGGCGCTTTCACCCAACCCAACGGCGCGGTGAACCAGAAGATGCTGAGCTGGGCTTACGAGGCTATCGGCGAGCGTGACGATGACCTGCTGGAGCTGTATTGCGGCAACGGCAACTTCACCCTGCCGCTGGCCACCCGCGTGCGCCAGGTGCTGGCCACCGAAATCAGCAAGACCTCGGTCAATGCCGCGCTGAGCAACCTGGATGAGAACGCCGTGGAAAATGTGCGCCTGGTGCGCTTGTCGGCCGAAGAGCTGACCCAGGCACTGAACGAGGTGCGCCCGTTCCGTCGTCTTGAAGGCATCGACCTGAAAAGCTACGACTTCGGCACCGTGTTCGTCGACCCGCCGCGCGCCGGCATGGACCCGGACACCTGCGAGCTGACTCGCCGCTTCGAGCGGATCCTGTACATCTCGTGCAACCCCGAGACGCTGGCAGCCAACATCGCCCAGTTGCAGGACACTCACCGCATCGAGCGCTGCGCGCTGTTCGACCAGTTCCCTTACACCCACCACATGGAAAGCGGCGTACTGCTGGTTCGGCGTTGAGTTTCGGGGCCTGGGGCTGCACTGCAGCCCCAGTGTTCACTCAGAAGTCGAAGAACACCGTCTCCCCTTCCCCCTGAATACGGATATCGAAACGATACGCCGTCTTCCCGTCCACCTCGCAACGCCGAGCGATCAGCGTCTCGCGCCGTTGCGGCTGCTCGATCAGGTTGAGCACCGGGCACTGGGCATTGGCCTGGGCCTCATCGTCGAAATACAACCGGGTGTGCAGGTGGATGTTGATCCCCCGCGCGAACAGGCTGAGGTTGATGTGCGGCGCCATGGGCACCCCGGCGGCATTGTTCACCACGCCTGGCTTGACCGTGTGCAGGGTCCACTCACCGGCATCGAAGGTGGTGGCGGTACGGCCAAAGCTGTTGAAGGCGTTCTCGTGGTGGTACTGGTCCTGGTATTCACCGTTGGCATCGGCCTGCCAGAACTCCAGGAACGAGTCGCGCACCAGGTGCCCATTGCCGTCGTACACATGACCGATCAACAGGATGTGCTCACCTGGCGCGTCAGGCTTGGCCAGGCGATTCCAGATTTCCTGGTCGCGGGTAGGGTTGCCGGCCGCTTCCAGGGCCAGGCCAATGTGCACATAGGGGCCGGCGGTCTGAGAAGGGGTTTCCGGCAGCAGTTCGATAGGCATGACGGGGTCCTCAGCAGTTTTCGAAGTGGGTCTTGCGCTGGCCGCGCAGCACGATGTCGAAGCGATACGCCAGGCAGTCCATGGGGTTGGCGTTGCTCATGTCGAGCTTGGCGATCAGGCGCTGCACCGCGTCGGGGTTGGCGATCGACTTGACGATCGGGCACAGCGGGATCAGCGGGTCGCCTTCGAAGTACAGCTGGGTGATCAAGCGGGTGGCGATCGACGGGCCACTGACCGACACGTGGATGTGCGCCGGGCGCCAGTCGTTGGGGCCATTGCGCCACGGATAAGGCCCTGGCTTGATGGTGCGAAAACTGTAGTAGCCGTCACGGTCGGTCAGGCTGCGGCCGACACCACCGAAGTTCGGGTCCAGCGGCGCCAGGTAGCGGTCATTCTTGTGCCGGTAACGGCCACCGGCGTTGGCTTGCCACATCTCAACCAAGGTGTTGGGCACCGGCTGGCCGTACTGGTCGATCACCCGGCCTGCGACGATGATGCGCTCACCGATCGGCAGACCGCCGTGGTTGAAGTTGAGCAACAGATCGTTGTCGTGAGGGCCGAAGCCCAGGTGGGAAAAGTCCGGCCCGGTGCTTTCGCTGATCGACTGCGGGATGCTGACCAGCGCCTGGCGTGGCGAGCGGGCCACGGAGGTTTTGTAGTCAGGCGTGAGGGCCTTGGGGTGCCAGTTGCGATCACGGATCACGAAGCGGCTGGTGTCCTGGGCGGGCATGCCGTGTTCCTCTCTTGGAATTGTCGGGCACCTGTGCGTGGCAGGTGTACATGCAGTTTCAGATAGGTCACGGGGCATGAACATTGAAAACAACGTGACCTTACATAACCAAATGGTTATGCATCTACAGATTGGCTGACACCCGAAACAGCCCTGAACTAATCTTTGTGCTCATGTTTCAGGCTCCGGAGAACATTACATGGACTGGCGAAAAGGCCGACGCAGCGACAATGTGGTCGATGCCCGAGGTGAAGGCGGTGGCGGCGGCATGCGTTTTGGCGGCGGCAAAGGGCTGGGGCTGGGCGCCATCCTGCTGATCGTCGGCATCGGCTGGATCACAGGGCAAGACCCGCTGCAGATCCTCGGCCAACTCGCCGGCCAGATGGAGCAGCAGCAACAGGCGCCGTCGGGCGCGGGTGGCAAGGCGCCACCGGCCAACGACGAGCAGGCCGAGTTCGTCGCCTCGATCCTGGGCGACACCGAGGATACCTGGAAGGCCTTGTTCGCCCAGGCCGGCAAGCAGTACCGCGATCCCAAACTGGTGCTGTTCAGTGGCCAGGTGAATTCCGCCTGTGGTTTCGCCTCCTCGGCGGTCGGGCCGTTCTACTGTCCGGCAGACCAGCGGGTGTATCTGGACATGACCTTCTTCCGCGAGATGGAAACCCGTTTTGCCGCCGCCGGTGACTTCGCCCAGGCTTATGTGATCGCCCACGAGATCGGCCATCACGTGCAGACCTTGCTGGGCGTCTCGGCCAAGGTCGACGCGGCGCGGCGCAACGGCCAACGCATGGAAGGCGACAACGGCCTGCTGGTGCGCCAGGAATTGCAGGCCGACTGCCTGGCAGGCGTCTGGGCCTACCAGGCGCAAAAGCGCCTGAACTGGCTCGAACCTGGCGATGTGGAAGAAGCCCTGAATGCCGCCAACGCCATCGGCGACGACCGCCTCCAGCAGCAGGGCCAGGGCCGTGTGGTGCCAGACTCCTTCACCCATGGCACCTCGCAGCAGCGGGTGCGCTGGTTCAAGACCGGCTTCTCCAGCGGGGACGTGAACCGCTGCGATACCTTCGGCTCACGCAGCCTCTGACAGACAGGGCCGCCCTGCGGCCCCCTCTCAGGCTTCGCCCTTTCCCACGAACTTCCAGCCATCTTCACCGCTGTAGAAGCTGCCAAAGCCTTCGATAGGCTGCGACGTCGCCGCCTGCCATCTCCAAAACGCAAACGTTTTCAGTAGGTTACAAATCTGCTGAAAAAGCGTTTCAGCTTCGCTCGATCTTGCCGATAACCCCTGGCATGAATCAGCGGGCGCCGATAACAACAATGCCCAGCGATTGGAGATCAAGCGAGCGAAATCAATTTTCTGGAGAGCGTGCCATGAACGGCTGGTTTGCCAATATCAGCGTCAACCTCAAACTCGGATTGGGCTTCGGCCTGGTCCTGCTTCTGACCGGCCTTCTGGCCCTGACCGGCTGGACCAGCCTGGGCAGCCTGATCGACCGCAGCAACTGGATGAGCGACATCACCAAGCTCAACAGTGACCTGACCAACCTGCGCGTGGCGCGCCTGCAGTACATGCTGACCAACGGCGACGACACCTCGGCCGCCAACGTGCTGGACAAGCTCGATGCTTTCGGTGCCCAGCAACAGCATCTGGTCAATACCTTCAAAAGCCCAGAAAACCTCAAGCTGCTGCGCGAGCAGGGCGAGACCATCGCCAAGTACCGGGTCTCGCTGGAGAAGATGCGCAAGGCCTACAAAACCGGCCTCGCCGCGCGAGAAGCCCTGAACCAGAACGCCCGCCAGGCCAGCGAGGCGCTCGCCGCCATCGAGGCCGTCAGCCGCGACGCGTTGGCGCGCACTTCGGGCGACACAGCCACCCTGCAGCAGTTCCTGGCCATCAGCCAGGCCAAGGAACAGCTCGTCCAGCTGCGCCTGGACGTGCGCAGCTATATCGCGGACCTCACCAGCGATGCCGAACAGACCGTCACCCGTCAGGTTGAAAAAACCTTGGTGGAGATCGACAACCTCAAGCGCCACCTGCCTGGGGAGACCGCCCGAATCCAGGCGTTCGAGTCGGCCATGAGCGGCTACCGCGATGCACTGCGTCAGTTCCGCGATGCCAACGCCGAAGTCGGCGTGGCCCGTGCGGAAATGACCGTAGAAGGCGCCGATATCGTCAAACGCAGCGACCAGCTGTACCAGATCCAACTGGACCGTCGCGACAGCGAAAGCGCCCAGGCCCGCAGCCTGCAGACCATCGCTACCTTGCTGGCCCTGCTGGTCGGCGTGCTGGCAGCATTCCTCATCACCCGCCAGATCACCCGCCCCCTGCGCGAGACCTTGGACGTGGTGGAAAAAATCGCCAATGGCGATCTGACCCAGAACCTGCGTGTCACTCGCCGCGATGAACTTGGCGCGCTGCAGCAAGGCATCGCGCGCATGGGCACGACCCTGCGCGAGTTGATCACCGGTATCCGCGATGGCGTCACCCAAATCGCCAGCGCTGCCGAGGAACTGTCGGCGGTGACCGAGCAGACCAGCGCCGGCGCCAACAGCCAGAAAGTCGAGACCGACCAGGTGGCCACCGCCATGCACGAAATGGCGGCCACCGTACAGGAAGTGGCACGCAACGCCGAGCAAGCCTCCCATGCCGCGACTGGCGCCGATCAAGAAGCCCGCGCAGGTGATCGCGTGGTAGGCGAGGCGATCAACCAGATCGAACGCCTGGCCTCGGAAGTGCACCGTTCCACCGAAGCCATGAGCCTGCTGCAGCAGGAAAGCCAGAAGATCGGCAGCGTCATGGACGTGATCAAATCGGTGGCCGAGCAGACCAACCTGCTGGCGCTGAACGCCGCCATCGAAGCCGCACGCGCCGGGGAAGCCGGCCGCGGTTTTGCGGTGGTCGCCGATGAAGTCCGCGGCCTGGCCCAGCGTACCCAGCAGTCCACCGAGGAAATCGAAGGGCTGGTGGCAAGCCTGCAAAATGGCACCCAGCAGGTGGCTGATGTGATGAACGACAGCCGCAGCCTGACCGACAGCAGCGTTGAGCTGGCGCGCAAGGCTGGCGCTTCGCTTGAGAACATCACCCGTACGGTGTCGAACATTCAGTCGATGAACCAACAGATCGCCGCCGCCGCCGAGCAGCAGAGTGCCGTGGCCGAAGAAATCAGCCGCAGCATCCTGAATGTGCGTGATGTGTCGGAGCAGACCGCTACCGCGAGTGACGAGACCGCCGCCTCGAGTGTCGAGCTGGCGCGCCTGGGCGGACATCTGCAGACACTGGTCAGCCAGTTCCGCGTCTGACCTGAGATTCATAGAGCCCTCTTCGCGGGTGAGCCCACTTCCACAGAGGCAGCGGTGTCGTTAGAACAGCGCACCCTGTGGGAGCGGGTTTACCCGCGAATGCGTCAGGCCAGGCAATCTTGCATGACCTGACGCACCATCGGCTTACTTGACGATCATCCCTACCCCTCGCCCACGCGGGTCAGAGGCAGTCTCGAGCTTCTCGCCGGTCACCCGGATCGCCTGGATGTCGCCCATCTCCCAGCCTTGGTCCTCCAGCACATAACCCATTTTCTTCAGCTCATCGGCCACCTGGCCAGTCAGTGGCGCATAGCTGTCGAAATAGATGGTGTCCTTGGGCAGCAGTTGGTGATGCACGCGCTGCGCCGCCACGGCTTTTTCAAGCGGCATGTCGTAGTCGTACAGGTTGTTCATCACCTGGAAGATCGAGGTGAAGATCCGCGAACCACCGGGAGTGCCGAGCACAAGCGCCACCTTGTCGTCACGGGTCACCAGGCTGGGACTCATCGACGACAGCATGCGTTTGCCCGGCTCGATGGCATTGGCATCGCCGCCTACCACGCCGAAGGCGTTGGCTGCGCCCGGCTTGGCGCTGAAGTCGTCCATTTCGTCGTTGAGCAAGAAGCCCGCGCCCTTGACCACCACGCCGCTGCCGTAATCGAGGTTCAGGGTGTAGGTGTTGCTCACCGCATTGCCCTGCTTGTCCACGATGGAGAAGTGCGTGGTCTGGTGCGGCTCCAGGCCCGGCTTGACCTTGTCGGTGTCGGAGATGGCGTTTGGGTTGACCTGGGCGGCGCGCTTGGCGAGGTAGTCCTTGGCGATCAACTGGTCGACCGGCACCTTGGTGAAAGCCGGGTCACCCAGATAGTCGGCACGGTCGGCGAACACACGCTTCTCGATCTCCGAAAGCAGGTGGATGTACTTGGCCGAGTTGTGCGCCACACCCTTGAAGTCCGCCGCGCGGTCTTCTTTGATGCCCAGCAACTGGGCCAGGGCCACGCCTCCAGAGCTAGGTGGCGGTGCGGTGTAGACAACATTGCCACGCCAGCTGATCGCCATTGGCTGACGCCACACGGCTTTGTAGTCCTTGAGGTCGGCCTTGGTGATCAGGCCTTTATCGGCCTGCATCTGCGCCACCAGCAAGTCGGCGGTCTTGCCCTGGTAGAACTCGCTGACGCCCTTGTCGGCGATTCGCTCCAAGGTCTGGGCGAGCTCAGGCTGCTTGAACAGCTCACCTACCTTCATGTTGCCGAAGTAGTCGTTGAAGTTGGTGGCGGTCTTGAACATGCCTTGGGCATCGTTGCGGTACTGGTACTGCTTCTGGGCGACCTTGAAACCGTTCTTGGCATAGCCGATGGCGGGGGTCAGCAGTTCGCTCCAGGGCAGCTTGCCGAACTTCTTGTGGGCCTCCCAAAGCCCCATCACCGTACCTGGCACACCAGCGGCTCGGGCTCCGACCAGGCTGAGGTTCTCGATGACCTCGCCTTTTTCGTCGAGGTACATGTTGCGACTGGCCGCCTTGGGCGCCACTTCGCGGTAATCGAGGAAATACGGCTTGCCATCGACGAACAGGGTCATGAAGCCGCCGCCACCGATGTTGCCGGCTTCAGGGTAGGTCACCGCCAGGGTGAAGGCCGTGGCCACGGCGGCATCCACTGCATTACCGCCCTTCTTCAGAATGTCGGCGGCCACCTGTGCGCCATATTGATCGGGCGCGGCCACCGCGCCACCCTCCAGGGTGACCGCAAAGGCGGACGAACAGCTCAGGATCGCGGCCCCGAGGGCCATGGACTGGAACATGACGATACGCATGCGCACTTCCTTGGTGTTGTTTTTGTTGATCAGTCATTAAGGCCGAAGCCGTTCGACTAAGCAAACACCCGGGGAAGATTGCGCCGCCCCTGCACAGGTCCTGTCGTGTTCAGGCAACTCAGCAGGCGTACATCGCCAGCTTCTTCTGAATGAAATCCAGGAAGCATTGGATACGCAGGGCCAACTGGGTATTGCGGTAGTACACCGCATGGATTGGCTGGCGATAACCGTTATTGAACTCGCCCAGCACCACCTGCAAGCGGCCGGTGCGGATGTCCTCATGGGTCATGAAGTGCGAGAGGCTGACAATGCCCTCTCCCGCCAAGGCCAGCTGACGCAAGGTTTCGCCGCTGGAGGCAATCAGACTGGGTCGGATCTGCCAGTAATCACCTTGGGCATGGCGCAGCGGCCAGCGATTGAGCGACTCCGGCTGGCTGAAACCGAGCAGGGAATGCGCGTTCAGGTCCTCGACCTTTTCTGGCGTGCCATGGCGCGCCAGGTACTCGGGGCTCGCCAGCACTTGGATCGGGCTGCACCCCAGGGCGCGAGCATGCAGGCTGGAGTCAGCAAGGTCGCCGATGCGGATGGCAACGTCGGTGCTTTGCTCGAGCAGGTCGATGATCAGATCGTCCGTGTTGAGTTCCAGCTCGATGCCAGGGTACTGGCGACGAAACTCACCAATCCACGGCAGGATGGCATGCAGCATGAACGGCGCCGCGGCATTGATGCGCAGACGCCCGGAAGGCGTCTGGTTATGCATCGACAGGTGCTCTTCCATGTCGTCCATTTGCTCGAGGATCTGCCGCGAACGCTCCAGAAAAAAGCGCCCTTCCTCGGTCAGGTCCATGCGCCGGGTGGTGCGGTTGACCAACGTGGTGCCGAGCTTACCCTCGAGCCGTGACAACGTGCGGCTGACTGCCGACGGCGTCTGGCCGATCTGCTCGGCAGCGGCGGAAATCGAGCCGCAGTCGATCACAGCGACGAATACCTGGAGCTCTTCGGATCGGGTTTTCACGTATCAGGCCTGTATCGGAGAATGCCGTGATTGATAGCGGGTGACAGAGATTCATGCAAGGCGCCCATCGCAGTCCAGGGCTGCTTCCGACGCACGTGGAGAGCGCTGACCGAGCCTGCGAGGGGCTGCACCACAGCCTTAGCCCTTCACTGGGCCTTGCCGAACACCTTGTCCAGATGGGCTTCATAGGCTGCCACCGCCGCCGGCACATCCGGACGCTTCATCACGTCCACTGCCAGGAAAGTCGGCAGGCCGGTCATGCCCAGGAACTGGTTGGCCTTGTGGAACGGGAAATACACCGCATCCACACCTTTGCCCTCGAAGAAGTCGCTCGGGTCGTCGAAGGCTTGCTGCGGGGCATTCCAGGTGAGCGAAAGCATGTACTGTTTGCCCTGGATCAGACCGCCGCTGCCGTACTTCTGCGAGGCGTCGGAGCGGGTGCGGCCATCATTGGCGTACAGGCTGCCGTGGCCTGCGGTGAAGACTTCATCGATGTACTGCTTGACGGTCCACGGCGCGCCCATCCACCAGCCGGGCATCTGCCAGATCACGACATCAGCCCAGAGAAACTTGTCGACTTCTTCCTGAACGTCGTAGCCACCATCGATGAAGGTCTGCTTCACGTCGAAACCTGCGCGGTCCAGATGGGCCAAGGCAACCTCGTGCAGGGTCGTGTTGAGACGACCGTCGGAATGGGCGAAGCGTTTGCCGCCGTTGAGCAGAAGAATCTTTTTCATGGGAGCCTCCGATAAGGGGACCCGAGGCTGTCGGCCACCGGTCACGTCAAGTTCGATGGCGGCAGATTAGGCATCCGGGAAGCTGAGAAAAAGCGCTCGATCGGCAAAATACATTTGCGCTCGAATCACGAATTTAACACACATTATTGCTTTAAAATTCTTCCCATCTTTTAACCCACGAGGCCAGTCCATGACCGAGCAATACGCGTTCATTCTCAAAGCTAAGACCCGCCCAGAAAAAGCCGAGGCTTTCGAGCGGTTGTTCCGCGCCTATGTCGAACCGAGCCGCCAGGAGCCGGGCTGCATCGAGTACCACATGCTGCGCGACAAGCAGGATCCCAGCCTGTTCGTGTTCTATGAGGTCTGGGCCAGCAAGGCCGATCTGGATGTGCATTCGGCCCTGCCGCACATGCGCGAATTCTTCGAACAGCGCATGGATTACCTGGAGCGCGATTTCGACATCCAGCTGATCGAGATGCTCAGCCCTTGCTCGGCTAGCCGTTGAGCAGCAGGTGCCCGCCCAGCAGCGCCAGGCCGATGAAGAAACAGCGCTTGAACACCTGCGCGCTGATGCGCTGACGCAACCACTGGCCGCCAAGCATCCCCAACAGGGCGGGCACCAACATCAACAGTGATGCGCCAAGCGTCTGTCCGCCGAGGGCATCCTGACCGGCCAGGCCCAAGGCCAGCGCCAGCGTGGACACCGTGAACGACAGGCCCAGGGCCTGGACCATCTCGTCACGCGACAAGCCCAGGCTTTGCAGGTAAGGCACCGCCGGCATCACGAACACGCCCGTCGCCGCCGTCACCAGGCCGGTCACCAGGCCGCACAACGGTCCCAGCCACACTTCCCATGCGGGCCGCACCTTCATCGTTGGCCCCGACAGCCCATATACGGCATACAGCAGCAACGCCCCACCCAGCGCATGAGCGGCCCAAGGTCCACTGTCGATACCCAGCCAGGCACTGCCGATCAGGGTGCCGGCCAGAATCATCAGCAACAACGGGCCCAGGCGACGCAGCAATCCACGCAAATGCCCCCCAGAGGCCAACTGCCAGAGGTTGGTGACGGTGGAAGGAAGGATCAGCAGTGCGGCAGCCTGCGACGGTGCCATAGCCAGACCGAGCAGGCCCATGGCGATGGTCGGAAGGCCCAGGCCAATCACTCCCTTGACCGCACCGGCCAGCAAAAAGGTCATCGCCACCAGCAACCACAGTGCCGGGCCCATATCCTGATAAAACGCCAAGAAAGTCTTCATGGCGCCAGAATGACGTCTCGGCGCCTGGCTGAAAATCTGCCATATACTCAGCCAGACTCTTGCCAGGACAGAGGCTGATGCATTTCGACCTGACCGACCTCCAGCTGTTTCGCCACACCGCCGAGTGCGGCAACATCACCGCCGGCGCGCGTCGCAGCCACCTGTCGCTGCCCGCCGCCAGCGCCCGCATCCGCGCCATGGAAGCCTCGCTCGGCATCGCACTGCTGGAGCGCAATCGCCGTGGCGTACTGCCCACACCCGCCGGCCAGGCCCTGTTGCAGCATGCCCGGCTGATCAGCCAGCAGGTCGAACGCCTGCAATACGATCTGGCCCAGTACGCCCAAGGCCAATATGGCCAGGTGCGCCTGTTGTGCAACACCGCCGCGCTGACCGAATACCTACCCGAGCTGCTGGCCGCCTATCTGTGTAGCCATCCCGGTGTCAGCGTCGATGTTCAGGAAATGCCGAGTCTGCGCATCGTGCAATCGATCACCCAGGGCATGGCCGACCTGGGCATCATCTCTACCGCCGCACCCAACGAGCACCTGCAGACTCGTCCCTTTCGCGACGACCCGCTGGTACTGGCGATGCCCATCACTCATCCCCTGGCCGAGCAGGCCGCGCCGACTTTCATCGACAGCCTTGCCCACGGCCATGTCGGGCTGGGTGCCAACAGCGCACTGGCCCTGCATCTGGAGGAACAAGCCCTGCGGGAAGGGCGGCGCATGCAGGTACGGGTGCGGGCAGAAGGATTTGACGGGGTGATTCGCATGGTTGCCGGCGGCGCCGGGGTAGCGGTGGTGCCGTTGGCATCGGTGCGACGCTGGGAAGGGGTATTGCCACTGCGCTGGATCGCATTGCCCGAGCCTTGGGCCAACCGTCGACTGTTACTGTGCGCCCGGGATTTCGGAGCATTGCCAGGGTATGCCGCCGCTTTGGTGAAACAACTGGAGGACAGCTGAAACCCGCGCAGGCTGCAACCCCATCCCCCCACCGCGAAATCGAGACTCAACCTACAACCAACCCGGCACGGTCCTGGCGCGCCTGGCCCGGCATCTACGTTAAAACCCTGAGCGAACGCGATCTTTCGTTTCCACGGGATGCCTTCATGAATCGACACGACAATCGCCTGTGTTCCAGTGACGATCTGGCGCGCCTGCTGCAGACGTTCGCACAGCGATATATCCGCAAGACATTCATCTCGCGCTTCATGCATGAAGCGAAGAAAAAACCCGAACAGTTGCACGCCCGGGTTTGCCATAGCCCTGAGCAGCTGTTCCATGGCGGCCTCAGAGGCTCCCCGCAATGCTTGCCTGCCACAGGTGAATTCCTGACATTGGAGAATACGGGCTTCAAGGTCGGTACCTGGGAGCACTGCGAGGCGGACCTTCTGATTTGCTTCGGCGGCCTGGTCATTGCGCAGGGAGGTGCCTGGTTCTGGGCACGCAGCGAACCGACAAGGCAACGACCGGGCAACGAATACCACGGCATGCCGCACCGTTGAAGGTCATCAACGTCCCCCCTTGCCGCCCACCTGGCTCATTCCTCACAATCGGGTCATGTCGCGCCATGAAAGGGAGTTCAACGTGCCGTCGATCTATCAACTCAAACCCCGTTTCCAGGCCCTGTTGCGCCCTGGCGTAAAGCGCCTGCATGCGCGCGGCGTCACCGCCAATCAAGTCACCGTGGCAGCCGCATTGGTGTCGGTACTGCTGGGCCTGTTGCTGGCCTGGCAGCACGATGTGACCGGGCTGTTCATCCTGGTGCCGGTGTGGATGCTGCTGCGCATGGCCCTCAATGCCGTCGACGGCATGCTGGCGCGGGAGTTCGGCCAGCAATCGAAGCTTGGGGCTTACCTCAACGAGCTGTGCGACGTGGTCGCCGATGCGGCGCTGTACCTACCATTCGCCCTGTTGCCGGGGGTATCACCGGCGCTGGTGGTGCTGGTGGTCGTGAGCGCGGTCATCAGCGAGTACGCCGGCGTGATGGGGCCGCTGGCGGGGGCTTCGCGGCGATACGACGGGCCCATGGGCAAGAGCGACCGGGCCTTCGCCTTTGGTGTGCTGGGCACCGGGATCGCTTTCGGGGTGCTGAGCGCAGCATGGATCGACGGCCTGCTGCTGGTCATCCTCGCACTCTCGCTCTATACCCTCTACAACCGGGTTCGCCAAGGCCTGGCCGAAACTCGCTGACCTCTTCGCCGCCGGACAAGGACCTTCGCCATGCGCCAAGCGCAATCGCTGCACTTCTGCACCCATGATGGCGTCGAGCTGCATTACCGCTATTGGCCCGCCACCCGTAACGAATACCAGCCACGCCGGGCGGTGGTGATGTTCCACCGCGGCCACGAACACGGCGGGCGCATGGCCCATTTGGCCGATGAGCTGGACATGCCCGGCTACGACTTTTTCGCCTGGGACGCCCGGGGCCATGGCCAGTCACCCGGAGCACGTGGCGACAGCCCAGGCTTTGCCACCAGCGTGCGGGACGTGCAGACCTTCATCGAGCATGTCCGCGACAGCCATGGCATCGCCGAGGCGGACATGGTGGTACTGGCCCAGAGCGTGGGCGCGGTGCTGGTGGCGACCTGGGCCCATGACTACGCGCCGAAAGTGCGCTGCCTTGTGCTGGCCTCGCCGGCCTTCAAGGTCAAGCTTTACGTGCCGTTCGCTCGCCCAGGCCTGAAGCTGCTCAAGGCATTGCGCGGCAATTTCTTCGTCAACAGCTACGTCAAGCCACGCCTGCTGACCCACGACCCGGAGCGGGTCATGTCCTACTTGGCCGACCCGCTGATCAGCCGGCCGATCTCGGTGACCATGCTGCTAGGTCTGTATGAAGCGGCCGACCGAGTGGTCGCCGATGCCCAGGCGATCCAGGTGCCGACCCAGATGCTGGTGTCCGGCGCCGACCTTGTGGTCGAACGCAACCCCCAGGAGCGCTTCTTCGAGCGTCTGGGCAGTGCGCGCAAAGAGATGCATGTTCTCCCAGGCTTTTTCCACGACACCCTCGGCGAGCGCGACCGGGCCCACGCCCTGGTGCGGATCCAGCGCTTCGTTGCGCACTGCTTCGACAGGCCTTTACCGGTGCCCTCGTTGCTCGATGCCGACAAGAGCGGCGCCAGCTGCGCTGAAGCCGAAAGCCTGGCCGCGCCGCTACCTCGCAACTCGCCCCGCGACCTTTACTGGCGGGCCACCCGTGCCGGACTGCGCTTGGGCAAGGGCTTCTCGGAAGGGGTGAAGCTGGGCTTCGACACCGGCTTCGATTCGGGCAGTACCCTGGACTACGTGTATCGCAACCAGCCCAGCGGCAAAGGCAAGCTGGGCGAACTGATCGACCGGAACTATCTCAACGCCATCGGCTGGCGCGGCATCCGCCAGCGCAAGCTGCATGTGGAGGAACTGCTGCGCGAAGCCATCCGCCGCCTGCGCGAGCAGCAGCGCCCGGTACACATCGTCGACATCGCGGCAGGCCACGGTCGTTACATCCTCGAAGCGCTGCAGGAGCAGATGCCCGACTCGATCCTGCTGCGCGACTACAGCGAGCTGAACGTCCAGCAAGGCAGCGCCTTGATCGCCGAGAAGGGCCTGACCGAGGTGGCCCGCTTCGTCCAAGGCGATGCCTTCGACCGCCAGAGCCTGGCCAGTCTCGATCCGCACCCGACCCTGGCAGTGGTGTCTGGCCTGTATGAGCTGTTCGCCAGCAATGACCTGGTGGGCAGTTCCTTGGCGGGCCTGGCCGATGCTGTTCAGCCGGGCGGCTATCTTGTGTACACCGGCCAGCCCTGGCACCCGCAACTGGAGATGATCGCCCGTGCCCTCACCAGCCACCGCGATGGCCAGGCCTGGGTAATGCGTCGGCGCAGCCAGGCGGAGATGGACCAGTTGGTGGAGGCGGCAGGCTTTCGCAAGGTCGCTCAGCGCATCGATGAGTGGGGCATTTTCAGTGTCAGCCTGGCGCAACGGGTGGATTGATGACGCGCGAACCCGGCTTGATCCGCCGAGGCGTGCTCTGGCTGTTGCTGCTGGGGCCGTTCTTCTTTCTCAGCTATGGGCTGGTCAACAACCACACCGCTACCCGCGACGACGTCGGCAGCCTGGTGTTCGGCTGGGAAGGGCAAACGCCACTATGGCCGTGGACGATCGTGCCCTACTGGTCGATCGACCTGCTGTACGGGTTGTCCTTCCTGTTGCCGACCACCCGCCGGGAGATGGACCGCCACGCCCTGGCCCTGCTGACCGCGCAAGTGATCAGCGTCGGCTGCTTCTTGCTGTGGCCACTGCGCTTTACCTTCGAACGCCCAGCGCTGGACGGCCTGTTCGGTTGGCTGTTCGATGTGCTGATGGGGTTCGACAAGCCCTTCAACCAGGCCCCGTCACTGCACATCGCGCTGTTGGTGATCATCTGGACAATGTTTGCCCGTCATGTTCATCGCCAGCCTTGGCGCGGGCTGATGCATGGCTGGATGGCTTTGATCGGGGTATCGGTGCTGACCACCTGGCAGCATCATTTCATCGATCTGCCCACCGGGGCACTGGCGGGGCTGGTATGCGTCTGGCTGTGGCCGAGGGAGGGCGAGTTGCCGCTGCGGGCAGCACGCCTGGCCCGTGATCCTCGACGCTGGCGGCTTGCCCTGTATTACGGGGGCGGCGCGCTGTTGTGCGCGGTGCTGGCGCTGCAGTTGGCGGGCGCCTGGCTATGGCTGCTGTGGCCGGCGGTTTCGCTGCTGATGGTGGCGCTGAACTATGCCGTGTTCGGTGCCGGTGGATTCCAGAAAGGCGCGGATGGACGGCTATCCAATGCCGCCACTGGGTTGCTGGCGCCCTATTTGTTAGGGGCCTGGATCAACTCGCGGCTCTGGACCCGCAAACGGCCACAGGCCGATGAGGTGTGCGATGGGGTATTTCTGGGGCGCATTCCCGGAGCCGGCGAGGCCTCCTCATTCAATGCCGCGCTGGACCTGACGGCTGAACTGCCATGCTATGCCTGTGCCGGCGCTTTCGCGGGTAAACCCGCAAATGGGCCAGGCCAGACAATGCAGATGCCCGCACATTACACCTGCCTGCCCACCCTGGACCTGATCGTCCCGGATGCCAGCTTGCTCAGACAGGCCGCCGAGGCCATCGAATGCCTGCGTCAGCAGGGCCCGGTCCTGGTCTGCTGCGCCCTGGGCTACTCCCGCAGCGCCAGCGCGGTGGCCGCCTGGCTGGTGCACAGTGGCCGTTGCGCCAACGTTACCCAGGCCGAAGCGCTGATCCGCAAAGCCCGACCTTCTGTCGTGTTACATCCAGGCCATCGCATGGCACTCGAACAGCTGGAGGCCCAGCCATGAACCTGCATCTGGTGGCCAGCCTGCTGGGCCGTGGTCGACAGCTCGAATGCTTGTCCGATGGCATCACCCTGTTGGCCCTGGCCTACGGCCTGGCCCCCCTGGTGACACACCTGCCCCCGCTGGCCAGTGCGGTGTGCGCGGTGTTGCTGGGGCTGGGGCTGCTGCACAAGTACTGGGCAATCCGCGTAGCCTTGGACGCCGCGCTGTTCGCCCGGCTCGCCAGCAGCGCAGACCTCACCGCCGACACCCAAGCCTTGGATCGCGCCCTGTTTGACTTGAACCTCAAGCCCCACGCCCACGACGCACGCGACTGGCCCTCGCGCAGCCAGGGCGCGCTGGGCCTGCTGCGACGCCAGGCGCTGTGCTTCGCCGCGCAAGTCGTGCTAGCCCTGACTACCCTGCTGATACTCTCTTTCACCGGATAACCACCGCGCCATGTTCGCCGCCTTGACCGCCTTTGCCATCACCTCTGCCGCACGCCTGATCACCGGTGCCCGGGCTCTCTGGCTCGGCTGCACGCCGCACCCCAGGCAACGCCTGTATTTTGCCAACCACAGCAGCCATGGCGACTTCGTGCTGCTCTGGGCCTCGCTGCCCGAACCACTGCGCCGCCGTACACGCCCGGTCGCCGGGGCCGACTATTGGGCCAAGCCGGGCATCCGGGAGTTTCTGATCCGTAACGTGTTCGACGCCGTACTGATCGACCGCCAGCGCGGCGAGTCCAACGACAACCCACTGCAACCGGTGCTCGATGCCTTGGGCCAAGGCGATTCGCTGATCTTCTTCCCTGAAGGCACCCGCAATCTCAGCGATGAGCCACTGCTGCCGTTCAAGAGCGGCCTGTTCCACCTGGCCTCGGCCAACCCTGATATCGAGCTGGTGCCAGTGTGGATCGCCAACCTCAACCGCGTCATGCCCAAGGGCCGCGCCCTGCCCTTGCCGCTGCTGTGCACCTTGAGCTTCGGCGAACCCCTGCACCTGCTGCCTGACGAGAGCAAGCAGGCCTTTCTCGAGCGGGCCCGCCAGGCCCTGCTGAACCTGGCCCCGAAGGATGCCTGAGATGGACGACAACACCCTTTCCCTGTTCGCCGGCATCGGCGCCCTGCTCCTGCTCGCCAGCGTGATCGGCCGTCTACTCAAATGGCGCGCCGGCCCCGCGCCGCACGCAGTGATCGACAACCTCAACGCCCGCATCAACGCCTGGTGGGTGATGGTGCTGGTGATCGGCATCGCTTTCGTGTTCGGCAAGTACGGCGTGATCGCACTGTTCTACTTCGTCTCGTTCTATGCCCTGCGCGAGTTCATGACCCTCACGCCCACCCGGCGCAGCGATTACCCGGCGTTGGTGGCGGCGTTCTACGTGGCGCTGCCGGTGCAGTACCTGTTGATCGCCATGGACTGGTACGGTTTGTTCAGCATCTTCATCCCGGTGTACCTGTTTCTGTTCCTGCCGATCCTGGCGAGCTTCGGTGGCGACACCACGCGCTTTCTCGAGCGCGCTTCCAAGGTGCAGTGGGGGCTGATGATCGCGGTGTACTGCCTGTCCTCGGTGCCGGCATTGATGACCTTGGACATTCCCGGTTATGAAGGCCGCAACCTGTTGCTGATCGCTTGGCTGATCCTTGTGGTGCAGATCAGCGATGTGTTGCAGTACGTCTGCGGCAAGCTGTTCGGCAACCGCAAGGTGGCGCCTAACCTGTCGCCCTCCAAGACCGTCGAAGGGCTGGCCGGCGGCGTAGCTTTGGCCACCCTGGTGGGCGCCTTGCTGTGCTGGATCACCCCGTTCAACTTCTGGCAGGCAGCGCTGATGGCGCTGACCGTCAATGCCATGGGTTTCTTTGGCGGGCTGGTGATGTCGGCGATCAAGCGCGACCGCGGGGTGAAGGACTGGGGACACATGATCGAAGGCCACGGCGGCATGCTGGACCGCATGGACTCGGTGTGCTTCGCGGCGCCGGTGTTCTTCCACTTCGTACGGTACTGGTGGGCCTAGAAAAATACCCCCAGGGGGTATTCAGAACTGCGGCCTGGGCTTGCCGAATCGCCAAGCCTGCGATGGGCCGCAACGCAGCCCACACTGGTTACTTGAGGTAAGAGCGCAGCAGCGAGGCCACCTTGTCGGCCTCCTCCTGGCGCTGCTCGGCACTCAGGTCATCGGCCACCAGATGCTCACGAATGTGCCCTTCCATCACCTCGGCCATCAACCCATTCACCGCACCTCGTACGGCGGCGATCTGCTGCAGGATCGCCAAGCAGTCCTTGTCCTGCTCCAACGCGCTTTCCAGGGCTGCGGCTTGGCCCTTGATCTTGCGCACACGGGTCAGCAGTTGCTTCTTGCTCTTGATGGTATGTGCCATAGGGTTCTGCATCACTCTAGGTATACTGGGGTATAGTATATTTCGCCTATCTACCGGAGCATGATAAACCATGGTTGCGCAAACCTCAGACAAGTGGCTGCACAGCCATCAGTTCCATACCGGCAACCTCGGCGCCGAGCGCAAGACACGCCTGGCCGTGTGGCTCACGGCGGTGATGATGGTGGCGGAGATCGCCGGCGGCTGGTACTTCAACTCCATGGCGCTGCTGGCCGACGGCTGGCACATGAGCTCCCATGCCCTGGCCCTGGGGCTCTCACTGCTGGCGTACGCTGCCGCACGGCGCTACGCCCGCGACCGTCGCTTCGCCTTCGGCACGTGGAAGATCGAGATCCTCGGCGGCTACTCCAGCGCTTTGCTTCTGCTGGGCGTAGCCGGGCTCATGGCCTTCCAGTCGGTCGAGCGGCTGCTGACACCTGGGCCGATTCACTATGACCAAGCCATCACCCTTGCGGCACTCGGGCTTGCCGTGAACCTCGCCTGTGCCTGGCTGCTGCGCGACGATCACCATCACGATCACCACCATGGCCATCATCATGATCATGACCACCACCAGCACCACCATGACCTGAACCTGCGATCGGCCTACCTGCACGTGATGGCCGACGCCGCGACCTCGGTGCTGGCGATCATTGCCCTGCTGTCCGGCAAGTTCTGGGGCGCCGGCTGGCTCGACCCGGTGATGGGCCTGGTGGGAGCGGTGCTGGTGGCGGTGTGGGCCAAAGGCCTGCTGCGTGACACCGGCCGGGTATTGCTGGACGCCGAGATGGACGCGCCCGTGGTCCAGGAGATCCGCGACGCCGTGGCGCAACTGTCGGTACCGGCCACCCTCACCGACTTGCACGTGTGGCGTGTCGGCAAGGACCAGTACGCCTGCATTCTCAGCCTGGCGGCGACGGGCTGTCTTAGCGCCGACACCGTACGCCAGGCACTGGCGGTCCATGAAGAACTGGCGCACATCACGGTCGAAGTCAACGCAATGGCCAACGCCTGAGGGTGATTGCTATGGTGTGCCCTCAGGAGGCGCACCATGACCGACCCACAACTGCTCGCTGCCCAGCAACTGCTTGCCCAGCACCTTGGCGACGCCTTGCAGGCCATCCACCTGTACGGCTCGGCCGTGGCCGGTGGATTGAGGCCGCACAGCGATCTCGACCTGCTGGTGACTGTGTCCCGACCGCTGTCCGACGCCACACGCCAGGGGTTGATGCGCGCGCTGCTGGATGTTTCGGCACCACCGGGAGCAGACCCCAACCTGCGCGCCCTGGAGGTGACGCTGTTGGTACGCGACGACATCCATCCCTGGCGCTATCCGGCCCGCCGCGAGCTGCAATTCGGTGAGTGGCTGCGAGCATCGCTGCTGGCAGGCGAGGTCGAACCTGCCCAGCTCGACCCGGACCTGGCCATTCTGCTGACCAAGGCCCGCCAGCACAGCCTTTGCCTGGTGGGCGAAGCGGCTGCGAGCTGGTTCGACCCGGTGCCGCCCGCCGACCTGAAACAAGCCTTTGCCGACACCCTGGCCCAATGGAACACGCCCGAGGACTGGACCGGCGACGAGCACACCGTGGTGCTCGCCCTGGCGCGCATCTGGTACAGCCTGGCGACGGGGTCGATCGCAGCCAAGGATGTAGCCGCCCAGTGGTTGCTGGAGCGTTTGCCAGACGCGCACCAACCGGTGCTGGCCAACGCGCGCGCCGCCTACCTGGGTACCGCGCCGGACCTGCTCGCCCAATGGCCGGAACAGGTCAACGCCTTCGTTCTTCATTGCAAGTCGCATATGCCCACATAGCGCATCCAGACACCTGGACGTCGAGCCCAGGCAACTCCAGCGCCAGCGCAGGCCCTATGGTGACGTGTCATTCAGCCACTTACCTGGGAACCTGCCATGTCCGACTTCATTACCGTCCTGCGCGAAACCTGCCCGACCCCGGCCCTGAACGCCACCCCGTGGAAGCGCATCGGCGGCAACCCGCAGACCGTCAACCTGAACGCCTATCTCTCTGCCGATGGCAGCAAGATCATGGGCACCTGGATCTGCACTCCCGGCAAGTTCGAGATCAACTACGAGAAGTGGGAGTTCTGCCACTTCCTCGAAGGCTACGTGATCATCACGCCGGAAGGTGAAGAGCCCAAGCACCTGAAGGCAGGCGACGTGTTCATCATCGAGCCAGGTCTCAAAGGCACCTGGGAAGTGGTCGAGACCGTGCGCAAGTACTTCGTCTTCGCCTGATGCCAAAGCCCTTTCGCAGGGCTTTGAATGGCGCAGCCAGGTCAACACGGCGCGTCCCTGTGGGAACGGGTTTACCCGCGCCCACAGACTGCACCACACCTGAAAAATCGAGCACGAAAAAAATCGCGAGGCAGGTGCCCTTCCCTCTGGTGCGCAGTTACAGAGGGAAGGCCACCTGGCCCGCGATAAAATTCACCTCGCTCGTCAATCCTTCTTGCGATAACTCTCGACGATCGCCGAAAAGTCCTTGCCGCCCTCGCCACGCAGGCTCATGGCCTGATAAAGCTGCTGCGCCACGGCGCCGAGGATCACCGGCTGGTGCGCCAGACGCGCAGCCTCGGTGGCCAGCCCCAGGTCCTTGAGCATCAGCTCGGCGCCAAAGCCGCCGGTGTAGCCGCGCGAAGCCGGGGCGGTCTCGATGATGCCTGGCCAGGGGTTGTAGGTATCCGAACTCCAGCAACGCCCGGTGGAGCTGTTGATGATGCCGGCCAGCACCTTGGTGTCGATGCCCAGCGCATTGCCCAGGGCCATGGCTTCGGACACACCGATCATCGAGATACCCAGCAGGAGGTTGTTGCAGATCTTGGCGATCTGTCCGGTACCCACCTCGCCGCAGTGCACGATGTTGCGCCCCATCTGTTCCAGCACCGGCTTGAGCGTGGCGAACAGCTCGGCGCTGGCACCGACCATGAAGGTCAAGGTACCCGCTGCCGCGCCACCGGTACCACCGGACACCGGCGCATCGCCCATGTCCACGCCCTTGGCCGCTGCGGCTTTGGACACTTCGCGGGCGGTCTGCGGATCGATGGTGCTGCAGTCCACGGTCGGTGTGCCCGGCCGTACACCCGCCAGCACGCCATCGTCACCCAGATAGACACTGCGCACGTGGGCCGCCGCCGGCAGCATGGTGATCACCAGGTCACTGCTGGCCGCCGCTTCCTTCGGCGAGGCGCTGACCTGCCCGCCCAGTTCGGCGAGCTCGGCCAGCACGGTCTTGTTCAGGTCGAACAGGTTCAGTTGATGCCCGGCCTTGATCAGGTTGCGGGCCATGGGCGCGCCCATGTTGCCCAGGCCGATGAATGCGATACGCATGACGAACTCCTTAGCGCAGGCTGATGGTGGTGTTCACACCGTCATTGACGCTGTCATCGTCGAACCAGCGGGCGGTGACGGTCTTGGTCTGAGTGTAGAACTGCACCACCTGCTTGCCGTACGGGCCCAGGTCGCCCAGCTTGGAGCCGCGCGAACCTGTGAAACTGAAGAACGGCACCGGCACGGGAATCGGAATGTTGATGCCGACCTGGCCGATGTCGATCTCGCTCTGGAACTTGCGCGCTGCCGCACCGCTCTGGGTGAACAGGCCCGTGCCGTTGCCGAACGGGTTGGCATTGACCAGGGCGATGGCCTCGTCGAGGGTGTCGACTTCCAGGGTCACCAGCACCGGGCCGAAGATTTCCTGTGTGTAGATCTGCATGTCGGTGCGTACCCCAGAGAACAGGGTCGGGCCGACAAAGTTGCCCTGCTCATAGCCCGGCACCTTGACGTCACGCCCGTCCAGTTCGAGCTTGGCGCCTTCTTTGATTCCGCTTTCGATCAGCCCCAGCACGCGCTCCTTGGCACGCTTGGAAACCACCGGGCCGACGTCGGTGCCCGGCTCGCAACCAGCATTGACCTTGAGCTTGCTGGCGGCTTCCTTGATGTCCGGCAGCCATTCACGGGCCTTGCCTACCAACACCGCCACCGAGGTGGCCATGCAGCGCTGACCGGCCGCGCCGAAAGCAGCACCGACCAGGGCATTGATCGTCTGGGTACGGTTGGCGTCCGGCAGCACCACGGCGTGGTTCTTGGCGCCCATCATCGACTGCACGCGCTTGCCGTGCTGGCTACCCAGGTTGTACACGTGGGTGCCGACCTCGGTGGAACCGACAAAGGAAATCGCCTTGATGTCCTTGTGGGTGCAGATCGCATCCACCACCTGCTTGCCGCCATGCACCACGTTCAGTACACCGGCCGGTATGCCGGCTTCCAGGGCCAGTTCCACCAGCATCATGGTCGACAGCGGGTCCTGTTCGGACGGCTTGAGCACGAAGGTGTTGCCGCAAACGATGGCCATCGGGAACATCCACAGCGGAATCATCGCCGGGAAGTTGAACGGGGTGATGCCAGCGCATACGCCGATCGGTTGGCGCAGGGTATAGGTGTCCACGCCACCTGCGACGTTTTCGGCGAACTCGCCCATCTGCAGGGTGCCGATCGAGGCCGCGTGCTCGACCACCTCCAGGCCGCGGAAGATATCGCCTTCGGCATCGGCGAGGGTCTTGCCCTGCTCGGCACTGAGGGTCTGGGCGATACGCTTGGTGTGTTCGCGGATCAGCGCCTGCAGCTTGAGCATGATGCGCATGCGCGCGCCGATGGGGGTGTCGCGCCAGCTGGCGAAGGCTCGCTGGGCCGCAGCCACGGCGGCGTCGACTTCCTCTATGGTGGCGAACGGCACCCGCGCCAGCACCTGCTGGGTGGCCGGGTTGACGATGTCGCGCCACTCGGTGGTCTTGGACTCGACCCACTGGCCGTCGATCAGCAGCTTGACCTGCTCGACCTTGGCCTGATCGGGGGTATGGGGTGCGTTCAACTGCGCTCTCCTTGGAATTATTGTCGGAACGAGATCGCCAGCGCGCCGAGGCGGGGTGGCGCCGTGGGGCTTTTTTCGAGTATAGATGTGCAAACATCCAACAAGAACGCACAAAAAAACCGGATCATCATGCAAAAAGACCTCACCTCCCTGAGTTCACTGAACTGGGACGATTTGAAGTTCTTTCTTGAAGTGGCGCGCACCCGCAAGGCCAGCAGCGCGGCCAAGCGCCTGGCCGTTGACTACACCACGGTGTCGCGACGCATCAGCTCGCTGGAAGGCGCGCTGGGCACGCTTCTGTTCGAAAAATCCCGGACCAACGGCTTTGTCCTGACCTCTGAGGGTCAACGCCTGCTGGGCTACGCCGAATCGATCGAAAGCACGCTGCACATGGCCTGCGAGCAGGTCTCAGGCTCAGGCGTGGCACTTTCGGGCCATGTTCGCATGGGCTGCACCGAGGGCTTCGGCAGCTTCTTCGTCACTCCGCAACTGAGTCACTTCGTCGATGCCTACCCGGCAATCTCGGTGGACATCCTGCCCCTGCCGCACTTCATCAGCCTGTCCAAGCGCGAGGCCGACATCGTCATCGCCTTGGAGCGGCCCGAGCATGGGCCCTATGTGTGCTGCAAGCTGTGCGACTATCGCCTGCGGCTGTACGCGACCCAGGAATACCTGGACAACCACCCGCCAATCCGCCAGGCCGCCGACCTGACCCAGCACCGGTTCATCAGTTATGTGGACGACTTGGCGTTCAGCTCCGAGCTTTTGTACCTGGCCAACCTGATCCCCAATGCCAACGCCCACCTGCGCAGCACCAGCGTGATCGCCCAATACACCGCGGCCTTGCAAGGCCGCGGCCTGGCAATCCTGCCGTGTTTCCTGGCTGCGCAGGATGCACGATTGCTCAATCTGTTGCCTGAAGAGGTGGAGATCACTCGGCAGTTCTGGATGTACTGCCGGGAGGACCTGCGCAAGTTGAAGCGCATCACCTTGCTGTGGGACTACATTCGCGATGTGACCGAGGCCAACGCGCCGTTGCTGATGGGCAACAGCCGGGAGATGAAGTTCGCGTGATGCCGGATGGGCGCATCTGCGCCCAATTGCAGGCGCCAGCGCGTGCCTCAGTAGGACGCTACCACGATCGATACGCGGCGGTTCTCGGTTCGCCCGCTGGCGGTGCGGTTGTCCGCCACCGGCTGGCTGCTGCCCAGGCCAACGGTGCGGATGTTCTGAGGCTGCATGCCGATGCCGATCAGCGCCTGGGCGACGCTCTGCGCACGGCGTTCGGACAACTGCTGGTTATACGCCTCCTTGCCCGAGGCATCGGCATGGCCGTCAACCCTCACCCGCTGGATATCCACCGACAGCAAGGCTTTGCCGATGCGCTCGACGATCGCGCGGCTCTGGCTGTTCAGGCTGTCCAGATCGCTGCCAAACAACACCTTGCCAGAAAGATCGAACGCCCAACCTTCGTCAGTCGGCGCGAAGCCTTCACGCTTGAGCACGGCGATCTGCTCTTCACTCAAACCCTTGGGAACGCTCTGGCAACCGCCGAGCGCCAGCAACGTCAGCAATGCCAATACCAGCGTGGGAAAACGCAGTGCAACGACACGGTGAATCACGGTTCAGCTCCTGTTATCAACGTCAGTGGCCGAATGCTCCGTCTGCGCCACTTGCCAATGGCCACGGCGCATGCGCTTGGCCTGATACATCGCCCCATCGGCGGCATTGAGCAGCCCTGCCGGGTCCAGGCCGTCGTCGGGGAAGTAAGCGATGCCTACGCTCAACGAGGTGGTGATGCTGTTGCCGGTTTCCAGATGAATCGGCAGCTGCATGCTGGCGATGATCTTTTCAGCGATGCGCTCGGCGTCGCCTCGCGACTGCAAGGGCGTCAGCAGCACCGCGAACTCGTCCCCGCCGAGGCGCGCCACCAGGTCGTGTTCGCGCAATTGCGCGCGGATCCGACTGGCCACGCTGATCAGCACCTCATCCCCCGCCGAGTGGCCCAGGCTGTCGTTGATCTGTTTGAAATGGTCGCTGTCGAGGAACATCAGCGCCAGCCGCTCCTGCTGGCGGACGGCATTGCGTAGGCTACGGCTCAGGCGCCCCTCGAAGAATGCTCGATTGGGCAGGCCGGTAAGGCTGTCATGGGTCGCCTGGTGAGCCAGGTTCTCGTTCTCACTGCGCAGGTGACTGTCCCAGGCCTCCAGTTCGTCGAGCAGTGCATTGAAGTCGTTGCCCAGCTCGTTGAGCTCGGCGATCTGCGTTTCGGGTACGCGCCGGTCGAAGGTACGATCGCGGCGGGCGGCGTGAGCCACGCTGGCAAGGCTGCGCAACGGGCGAATGATGTCGCCGAACAGCCGACGCGACAGATAGAGAGCCACCACTGCACTGAGCAACGTGCAGAACACGATCCCCGCCAGGCCACTGAACAGGAAGCGCAGCAAGTTGCCGCCCTGCCCGGACACTTCGATGTGCCCGACCTTCTGTTGCTGATGCATCACCGGCAGCGTGATCGGTTCCTCCAGTAGCGCGCTGGCCACTTCCGCCTCCAGCTGGGCAAACATGCCATCATCGTCACGGTGCCAATGGGCCAGTTGCACGCCTTCGTCATTGAACACCTTGGCATCGGCCACCTCTTCGGTGGCTGCGATCAACGCCAGGGCTTCCTTCGCAGCAGGAGCATCGTCGAACACCACAGCCGCTTCGACGGTGTAGTTGATCGAGCGGGCAATCAGGTGCAGGTTGTGATTGGCATAGACGCGCAAGGCGAGCACACCGAGCAGGGTCAGGGAGACGCCTGCCAACCCTACCGCCAGCAAGGCCAATCCCAGATGGCCGCGGCCAAGTACCGAACGCAGGGTTGGGCGAACGCCAGGCTTGATGCACCTTCTCATGGCTGCACCGCCCGTCGACGAGACAACTGCAACACACTGGGATGGATTCGCACACCGCTGCGAGCGACTGAATCCAGGTTTACGTCAAAGGCCACCTGCTCGTCACTGACCCGCAGGCAAAACAGGCTGCCCACGGTGCAGGGATCGTCCGCCTCGCTGATGCTGAGCACCGGATGGCCGCTGACCGACTGGAACAGCCGCTCCCGCTCACCTTGGTCGAGCTTGCCGATATAAAGTGCGTCGCAGGCGCTGGCGACACGCTGGTCGTTCACCAACAAGCGCCGCACCTGCAAGGGCTGGCCGGAGTTCTGCACATTGCCCTTGATCAGGTCATCGGCGTATTCGGTCGGCCCTACCAGGCACAAACGCAGCGGCACTGGCTCTGCCGGCCAGCGCGCATAGCTGAGAATGCCCAGCACGACTTGGGTCACGGCCTTGGCCCGCTGTTGGACCTGAGCAGCGCTCGCAGGGGGGTCTGCCCGAGCAGGGCCTGCGAGCAGCAAGGCGGCCATCAACAGCGCAAGCGCACGGCCCATCACGCGTCCCCGAGGCGAGACAGCCACCATTTAGGAAATCCCACAAAGTCCCTTCAGATTTGGCGCAACGATAGCACAAGGCCTGCCGCTCAGAAATGTGCGCTACGTCACACTTGCTCGAGCATCAAACCGGAGATCCGTCGCACCCTGCGCGCCACCGCCTCTTCGAAAACGCCGGTGCGCGGCTCGATCAGGCTGAAACAGTGCTTGGCGCGGGTGATACCGGTATAGACCAACTCCTTGGTGAGCACCGGGTTCAATGCATCCGGCAACACCAAGGCCGTATGGCTGAACTCCGAGCCCTGGGACTTGTGCACGGTCATGGCAAACACCGTTTCCACCTCGTTGAGCCGGCTCGGCAACACAAAACGCACCCCGCCTTTGCCATCGTTGCGCGCAAAGGCCACGCGCAGTACCGGCTCGCCCAGATCATCCGGCAGACGCAAGGCAATGCCGATGTCGCCGTTCATCAGGCCCAAGCCATAATCGTTGCGCGTGACCAGCACTGGCCGGCCTTCATACCAGGGTTGCTGGTTGTCGATCAGCCCGGCGTTGCCAAGCACACGCGCCACACGTTCATTCAGACCCGCAACCCCCCAAGGGCCCTTGCGCACTGCGCAGAGCAACTGGAAGTGCTCGAAACTCTGCAGCACCTTGCTGGCCCACTGCTCCCAGCGCGGGTCATCGACGGGTGTGCCAGGGGGCGGACGATGACGACCAATGGCACGCAGATAGCTGCGGTAACCCTGGGGCCCATCGTCGCCACGGCCCAGGCCGTCCAATAGCAAGCGATCAAAAGCCCGGTCCTGTTCACCGCGCAGGGTCAGACCGAACACATCGCTCGGCGGCAGGGTCAGCAAATCACGTGCCTGCTGTGCCTGCTGGCGGTTGACCAGGCGGGCCAGCTGGCCGATGCCGCTGCCTTCGCCGAAACGGCGCGAGTAACGCAACATCACCACCTGCTGGGCCAGCGGATTGCGCTGCGCATCCCCGGGCGTGAGACCACAGCCCTCCAGCGATTGGCCGCCGACTTGCTCCAGCCAGGCCCGGGTAGCCGGGGAATAACAGCCCTCCTCGGCATCGCGACACAAATCACCCAACACCGCGCCGGCCTCGACCGAGGCCAACTGGTCCTTGTCGCCCAACAGCACCAGACGTGCCTTGGGCGGCAAGGCGTCGAGCAGGTTGGCCATCATCTCCAGGTCGATCATCGAGGCTTCGTCGACCACCAACACGTCCAGCGGTAACGGGTTGCCCGTATGGTGGCGGAAGTGCCGGGACCCCGGTCGGCTGCCCAGCAGACGGTGAACGGTGCTGACCTCGGTCGGGATCTGTGCGCGCACCTCACCGCTGACCTTCAGCCGCTCGACCTGCTGGCCGATCGACTCGGTCAAGCGGGCGGCGGCCTTGCCGGTGGGCGCCGCGAGGCGAATGCGCAAAGGGCGCCCCCTCTCCACGGCAGGCGCCTGCAACAACGCCAGCAAACGCACCACGGTGGTGGTCTTGCCGGTGCCAGGGCCGCCGGTGATGATGCTGAACGCCGCCCGCGTGGCCAGCGCACACGCAAGTTTCTGCCAGTCCACCTGCCCTGCCGGGGCGCCGCCTTCGAACAAGTGATCAAGCCGTGCGGGCAGATCCGCCGGCATGGCTTCGCTCTGGGTCAGGCGCTGGCGCAAGGCGTCGTCGATGCGCCGCTCATAGCTCCAGTAGCGGCGCAGATAGAGACGCTGGCCGCTGAGCACCAGCGGCCGGGCACGTTGCCCCGGGCTATTGCCCGCGGCCACCAGAGGGCTGGCGGCAATGCGCTGCAGCCAGGTGTCCAGGGTCAGGCTGGCGAGCAGTTGCGAGGGCAGCAGCAAAGGCCCGGCCAGTGCGTCGCCCTCCGGCGGCAGCGACAAGGCGAAATCAGGCTCGGCGAGGGTCTGCTCCAGATCGAGGCAGACATGACCATGGCCCAACTGATGACTGGCCAGGGCCGCTGCCAGCAACAACAAGGTGTCGCTGCCAGGGGCGCGCTCTTCGAGAAAATTCACGAAGGCACGGTCCAGTGCCCGCAGCCAGCCTCGCTCGACCCAGCGATCGAGCAGCACCAGCAGGTCACGGCTCTCGCGCAGGGGCGCCAGAGCCGTCAGTTGTTCGGCATCTACAGGGGTAGGCAAGAGGTCATCGAGGCATCGGCTCATGGCGCGACTCCGGCAAACAGGTCCTGCTGTTCCGGCTCATGGGCACCGCGGAACAACGCATCGAGCGCTTCGATCAGCGCCCGCGGCGGCTTGGCGAAATACAAGCCATGGCCGGCGCTGTCGGCACCACGCAGGAAGATGAACACAGCACCGCCCACATGACGGTCGTAATCGTAGTCCGGCAACCGAGCCCGCAATTGGCGATGCAGGGCCAGCAGATAGAGCACGTACTGCAGATCGTAGCGATGCTCCAGAATCGCCTGCTCCATGGCCAGGCCGTTGTAGGCCTGGGTGTCCGGACCGAGCCAGTTGGATTTGTAGTCGGCCACGTAGTAACGGCCGTCCAACTCGAATGCCAGGTCGATGAAGCCTTTGAACATGCCGTTGAGCACCGTGGGCAACGCCGCAGGACGCGCCGCTGCGCCATGGGTATGGCGGGCGACCAGATGGTCAAGGCGCACGGCATCCACTTGATGGCTGGCGAACCAGAACTCCATCTCGATCTGATAGTGACGCAGCTCGGCGAGGATCAGGCTCGGGCCGTCGGCGTGCAAGGGAAGCGGCTGGTTCAGCAACTGCCCCAGCCACTGCTCCAAGGCGGGAATCCAGCCGGTCCAGCCCCGGCGGTTACAACGTTCCCCCACGGTGCGCTTGATCAAATCCGGCTTGCCGCTGACCTCGGCGAACCCTTCCCGGCCGGCCCACTCCAGCAGGCCGTGGAGGAAGGTGCCGGGATTCGGCCCGCGAGGGAAGCGGTGAATATCGCCGCCCTCGGCGGGCACCTCACGCAATGCCTGGGTATCGACTATTTCGTCGTCCAGCAATTGCTGGGCTTGGGAACTGTCGGCGCTCAAGGTCTGATCACCGACTCGCAGGGCACTGTAGGAGGCGATCCACCAATGCTCGGCGGCGGCCCGCCGTGGCTTGCGCGCCGGCAACAGCTCGCGCTCGTCACGAGGGGGGTGGTAGCGCTGGGCGTCGGCTTCGGGCAGTACGCTGCATGTGATGTCCGCACTCGAGCCCTGCAACTGCGCAAGCCATTCGCCCAGTTCGCTGGAAGCTGCCAGAGGCAAGCCTGCGCCGAGCAGATAGCCCAGAGCACAGCGGTGCAATTGCGAGGTCTTCTGACTGCCGCGCTTGAGGTCGGCGACACCCAGCCAGCAGGCATACTGTGCACGGGTCAGGGCCACGTAGAGCAGGCGCAGATCTTCGGCCAGGCGTTCATCATCGGCGCGAGCGATCTGTGTTTCGTCGGGTGTCAGGGTGAGGTGGATCCGGCCTTGGCTATCGTGCCAGGTCAGAGGCAGGCGCTGACCATCCACCGGTTTGCTCGTGCAGATGAACGGCAAATAGACCAAGGGGTATTCCAGCCCCTTGGATTTGTGGATGGTCACTACCTTGACCAGTTGCTCGTCGCTTTCAAGGCGCAGGATTTGCTCTTCGCCGGCGTGACCAGCATTGGCCAGGTGTTCGGCCAGGTGGCGGATCAAGGCCTGCTCACCGTCCAACTCACTCGCCGCCTGCTGCAGCAACTCCGCCAGGTGCAGCAAGTTGGTCAGCACCCGCTCGCCGTCGCTGCGGGCCATGAGCATGCGCGGCAGCTGGAAGTCATGCAGCAGGCGGCGCAGCATCGGCAACACGCCCTGACGCTGCCAGGTCTCGCGGTACTGACGAAAACGCATGACCCAACCTTCCCACACGCGCTCGTCCTGGTTCAGGCGGTCCAGGTCGGCGAGTGGCAGGTCGAAGGTCAGGCTGGCCAGGGCGCCCTTGAGCAGACGCTCGGAATCCGGCTCGGCACAGGCCTTGAGCCAGACCAACAAGTCATGGGCTTCTTGGGCGGCGAAGACCGAGTCCTTGTCCGACAGATACACGCTGCGTACATCGCGGGCCGCAAGCTCGGCGCGTATCAACTGGGCCTCTCGGCCATCGCGTACGAGGATGGCGATGTCCGACGGCAAGCAGGGGCGCAGCGTGCCCTGGCTGTCGAGCAGTCCGCTCACGCCTTGCTGGCCGCCATTGAGCAGGCCGACGATATGACTGGCGCAACTGGCCGCCAGTTGCTGGCGGTAGAGCGTGCTGGAGACCGGCTCCTCGCTTTGCAGTTGCCAGCATTGCAACGCCGCAGCGGGCTGGCCGTCGATCATCAATCGCTCATCGCGCCCCTTGGCACGGACCTCGACGAAGGGCAAGGGGTTGTCCTGGCCCTCGCGGAACAGGAAGGCGCCGCGCCCCTGGGGGCGCTCTTCGGCCTGGAGAAACACGCGATTGACCGCCGTTACCATCGCCTGGCTGGAACGGTAGTTGGTATCCAGACTGTGCAAGCGCCCTGCCGTGGCGCGGCGGGCGGCCAGGTAGGTGAAAATGTCGGCCCCACGGAAGGCGTAGATCGCCTGCTTGGGATCGCCGATCATGAACAGACCAGTCTCTCTATGGTTCTCGCTGATCCGGTAGATGCGCTCGAAGATGCCGTATTGCACCGGGTCAGTGTCTTGGAACTCGTCGATCAGCGCTACCGGGAACTGCTCGCGAATCAAACCGGCCAGACGCTCGCCAGACTCGCTGGTCAACGCTTGCTCCAAACGCAAGAGCATGTCGTCAAAACCCATCTCGGCGCGCTTGCGCTTCTCCACCTCGAAACGGGCCGACACCCAGGTCGCGGCGTGCTCCAGCAGCCGCGCATCGGGGCTGGCCAGCCCCTGCAATTGCTCACGCAGGCTCTGCATGGCATGCAGGGCGGGATGATCAGGCGGCTCGCCGGACTTCCAGGCTTCTGCCATGCCTGCAGGCGTCAGTCGGGTGAAACCGGTGCCCAAATCCAGCTCAAGTACTTGATCGTCACCGGCCCAGGCCCGCAGCTTGTCGAACCAAGGCTCGAAGAAGCGTGCCTGCAGCTTGCGGCCGTCCGCCAGTTTTCCGGCCACAGCCGCCTGGCAAATCTGGTGCAGTTCATCGGCCCATCGCCCCCAGGGCGCCTTGAGCTGGCACAGCTGCGCGGCCCGCTCGCGCAAGGCCTGCTCGATCAACGCTTGCGGCTGAGCATCATCCACCTCACCGCGTACCCGCTCAAACAATGGGCGGATACGTGGCAGCAACGCGTCGGGGCTGCCCCACTGGTTGCGTACCCAGGCCAGGGCTTCGCCTTGCATGCTGTAACAGAAACGCCGCCAGTAATCGCGCATGACCTGACCCAGCAACTCGCTGTGATCGGTCTCCAGGCTCTGGGTGAACAAGCTTCCGCTGTCGAAGGCGTGCTCGCGCAACATACGCTGGCACCAACCGTGGATGGTCGATACCGCGGCTTCGTCCATCCACTGGACCGCAACGTCGAGGCGACTGGCGCAACGCGCCCACTGCTCGGCGGGATAATCATCGCGCAACATCTGCAGCAGCGGATCAGCTTCGGCCAGCTCACCGCGGAAGAACCGTGCCGCTTCGGCCAGGCGAGCACGGATCCGCTCACGCAACTCTTTGGTGGCAGCGTCGGTGAAGGTCACCACCAGGATCTGTGGCGGCAGCAGCTCACGGCCAAAGCCCTGCTCGCCGCCATGGCCTAGGATCAGGCGCAGGTACAACGCCGATATGGTGAACGTCTTGCCGGTGCCAGCACTGGCCTCGATCAGTTGGCTGCCGTGCAATGGAAAGCTCAGGGCCAAGGGGCGGGCCTGGGTCATGCGGCATTCTCCGGATTGCCCAGGGTCTGCCAGGGCGCTGCGAACAAGGGGCGGTACAGGGTCTCGCACCAACCTTCGAAGGTTTCATCGGCGCACAGCGCGGCGAAGTCAGGGAACTGACGTGCCAAGGCAAGGCTCTCGCCGCGCTCGCCGGTGGTGTTCTGCCCATCGCCCTCGTAGGCGCGGACTGCTGAGGCCAGGGCTTTGTCCGGATCGCTCTGGGCCAACCAGGCGAACGCGGTCTTGGCGGCCACGGGCAGCGGCGCATTCATGGCCGCCTGGCGAGCCACGATCAGGTCGCCCAAAAGCTCCGCCGCCTGGGGCTGCGGCAGCGGGTCGAGCAATAATGTCAGGTCGCTGGCGACCATGGCGGTATGCAATGGATAGCCTGCGGCACAGGCCGCCAGATGTACGACCCAGGCAGGGATCAGGCGATGCCATTTACGGCTATTGCGTCCGGCACTCAGGGTGTTGGGTACGGTGGTGATGCTCAGAAGGCTCAGGTCCTGGGCTTGGTACACCCTCCCCAACCAGCCTTCCAGACGCTGCGTTGCGTGGTCGAAATGAATCGGCAGCGCCCCATCGACCACGGTTGGCCAACGTTGCAGCAACTGGCGATGACGCTGCAGCAGGTCAGGTAGGGGCTGGATCAGCTCGGCCTGGAGGATTTCGCCGAACCCCGCCAGCGGCAGCAGGCCGCAGGCCTGAAGGCGACGAGCCTGGCTCAGCAGCGCGTGATCGGCGTTGTCGGGATCGGCCAGCGCGGCGCCGAGCAGGCTTTCGCTCAGCCCGTAGCGCTGCAAAGCATCGAGCACGAAGGGTTCTTCATCCGGCGTTGGCGTTTCCAAGGCCTCGAAGAACACTTTCAGACGCTGACTGAAGAAGTGCCGCACAGGGTGACGCAGAAAATCCTGCAACTGGGTGAGGCTCAACGCCTCCTCGGCTACATAGGGCGGCAGCGTGTCACGACAGGCCACAGGATCCGTGTCGAGCTGGTGCAATACCTGCCACTCATGGGCGTAGCTGAACAGCGCGCTGCCTTTCTGGAAATAACGTTGGCTGAAGGGTTGGAGGGGATGCTCCTGGGTCAGGGCATGCAGCAACTGCTCACCAGGATTTTCCCGCAGCCCCTCCTTGGCGCCCGCCAGACGCCAACCTGCGGCGAGGTGGTCGCGCAACTGGCCGATCAACACCGATGCGGGACGCTCGCTGTTGTCACGAATGCTGCGCCCGACCCAACTGATATAGAGCTGGTCACGCGCCGAGAGCAGGGCTTCAAGCAACAGGTAACGGTCATCTTCACGGCGGGAGCGATCACCAGGGCGGTAGTCGCTGGCCATCAGATCGAAGTCCAGCGGCGGCTGGGCACGTGGGTAGTCGCCGTCATTCATGCCCAGCAGGCACACCACCCGGAAGGGGATCGCGCGCATGGGCATGAGCGTGCAGAAGTTCACCGAACCTGCCAGAAAACGTTGGGACAACTTGCCTTGGTCCAGCCCCGACAACCAAGCCTCACGAACCACCGTTAGCGGCAACACGTCTTGCAAGCCAACCGCTTCGCACGTGGCCAACCAGGTGTCGCGCAAATCCTGCAGCTGCATCAACAGGAACTCGTCCTGCTCATCCTCGG
Organism: Pseudomonas sp. CK-NBRI-02; assembly: GCF_008124495.1. Lineage (NCBI taxonomy): Bacteria > Pseudomonadati > Pseudomonadota > Gammaproteobacteria > Pseudomonadales > Pseudomonadaceae > Pseudomonas > Pseudomonas sp. CK-NBRI-02. The sequence continues at coordinate 328,908 of NZ_VSJH01000001.1, forward strand.
CGAGGAAGAACACTTGTAGCAGCGCTTGCAGACGCTCGCCCCATTCGCGCGCCGTAGCCGGCTGCGACAAGGCTTCGCATGCCACATCGAGCGCGTCGAGCAGGGCCACGAGCGGGCCGATCAAGGCAGCATCGAGGCCACCGATTTCATCATAGGGCTCGATCTCGTCGAAGCCCTCCCCGACACCGACGGCATACCCCAGCAACATGCGTCGCAGGCCAAACCGCCAGCTGTTCTGCTCCAGGCCTTCAGGCAGTCCCAGGGTCGCACGTTGTTTGGCGCTCAGTCCCCAGCGGATGCCGGCGCCCTCGATCCAGCGATGCAAGGTCGGCAAATCGCTCTGTGCGATGGCAAAGCGCGCACGAAGCGCAGGGACGTCCAGCAGGTCGAGCACTTCGCTGACGGCAAAGCGACTCTCGGGCAACTTGAGCAGATGCTCCAGAGCGATCAGCAGCGGTTCTCGACCACGCTGGCCTTGGTCGGTGAGAGTGAAAGGAATGTAGCGAGGGTCGTTGCGCTCAAGTTGGCCGAAGACCGCGCGGATATGCGGTGCATAGTCGTCGATGGCCGGCAGCATGACGATGACATCACGCGGGCGCAGCGTGGGATCTGCACTGAAGCGGGCCAGCAACTGGTCATGAAGGATCTCCACTTCTCGCTGCGGACTGTGGGCCACATGGAAGCGCACCGAGCGATCCTTGGCGGGATCGACAGGAGCCCACTGCTCGCGGGTTTCGGCCAGTGGGCGCAACTCGAGAATGTCATCCTGCAACTGGCGAAGCAGGCAGTTTGGCTCAGACTCTTGGAAAAGGTCGATGCGACCCTCGCTGAATACACCGCGGTAGCTGCCGGGGTCATCATAACTGTCGAGAAGGTTGATGTAGTCACGGCCCTGCTTGCCCCAGGCAGCCAGTAATGGATGAGCATGCTGATGTAGGCTTTCGTCATCCAATTGCAAGGGGGTGCCGTGCTTGCGCTGCTGACGCTTGTACTGATGACGTAGCAGGTCCTTGTCTGCAACGATATCTGCCCAATGATGGCGGCATGGGTTATGCACGCACAGCAGCACCTGACTGAAGCGAGCAAGCCCCGCCAGCGCCTCGAGTGCTTGGGCAGGTAAGGACGAAATGCCGAAAACGATCACCCGTTTCGGCAAGCCGGAGGGCGCTTGGTCCAGGCTGTTGATACGTTCGATGAAACGCTGGTGCACCCCGGCGCGACTCTGTGCAATGCCCGCCTCGCCGACATCCTCGAGCAAAGCTCGCCATAGCTGCGCCTGCCAGCGATTACCGGCGGGTAAGGGCTTGCGTTCGCCACGAGCGCTATTGAGTACATGCTCGCCTACTGCCCAATCCTTGAGCCAGTCGGCGCGATAGACTTGGTATTGGTCGAACAGGTCCGCCAAGCGCTCGGCCAATTGGTAACGCTTGCGCAGATCACCATCGTCCGTGAGGAAACGGCGCAGCGGTTCAAAAAGGGGGCGCTCGATCAACTCAGGAAGCAGGCGCATCAAGCGCCAAGTGAGGGGAGCTTTGTCCAGCAACGAAACCTCAGGAATTTCATCGCGCCCCAGAACACGGCGATACAACTGCCACATGAAACTGCCCGGCAACTGGACATCGATAGCAGCCGCAATCCCACATCCGCCTTGATCGCCCTCCTGCGGGTCTTCGGCCAGGGCCAACTTGAGCCATTGGGCGATGCCATTGCTTTGAACCAGCGCGATCTCGTTCTCCAGCGGTGCCAAGGGATAACGACGCATCACACCCACTACCAGATGGCGCAAGTCATCCAGACGGTTGCCTTGAACGATCATGAAACCTGGATGCAGGGAGGATGTGTCGGTCATTGAGCGTCTCAGCCGGGGAGGTTCTGGTAGGGAACCATATCACAGGGGCTGCGCATCGCCCGAGGTGTTGCAGGCCCCATATCGCTGTAGGAAGCGCCTTTCTGGAAAGTACTGATTGGGCTGCCAATATAGGCTGCAGAAAAGACAAAACCCCTACCTGCTCACGCAGATAGGGGTTTTGCGAAATGAATCTTGACGATGACCTACTCTCACATGGGGAAGCCCCACACTACCATCGGCGATGCATCGTTTCACTACTGAGTTCGGGATGGGATCAGGTGGTTCCAATGCTCTATGGTCGTCAAGAAATTCTGTTGCCAGACTGTCTTATGACACTCCAGCCAATTCGGATATGTGATCGTTGTGGTTGCGAACTTTCGGTTCTTTCGTCTTCACCACGGCAATCTGCAGAAGCAAATTGCTTGGGTGTTATATGGTCAAGCCTCACGGGCAATTAGTATCGGTTAGCTCAACGCCTCACAGCGCTTACACACCCGACCTATCAACGTCGTAGTCTTCGACGGCCCTTTAGGGGATTCAAGATCCCAGTGAGATCTCATCTTGAGGCAAGTTTCCCGCTTAGATGCTTTCAGCGGTTATCTCTTCCGAACATAGCTACCCGGCAATGCCACTGGCGTGACAACCGGAACACCAGAGGTTCGTCCACTCCGGTCCTCTCGTACTAGGAGCAGCCCCTCTCAAATCTCAAACGTCCACGGCAGATAGGGACCGAACTGTCTCACGACGTTCTAAACCCAGCTCGCGTACCACTTTAAATGGCGAA